>NZ_JTLG01000014.1:0-186776 GCF_000799095.1 Chitinibacter sp. ZOR0017
GCTCCCCGACCTGGGCTCGAACCAGGGACACACGGATTAACAGTCCGTTGCTCTACCGACTGAGCTATCGGGGAATCGGTATGGGGCGTATAATAGTGACCCCCGACGGATTAGTCAAGAAAAACCGTATAAATTTATCGACCAAAGCGAACCCAATGGCTAAAAATTTTCTGCTTGGGCTGGCCATCACTGGCGGCATTGTGGCTTCTGCGCCACTGATTTTTCCCTACAGCCTGTTCAAAACCGACATTGAATCAAAGCTTTCGGCGCTCACCAACACCAAAGCCAGCGTCAGTGAGATCAGTTTTCATTACAGCCCGAAACCTGAGTTTCATCTGCAAAATGTCATCCTCGATCAGGCGGAAATCGCCCAGATTGGCACCATTGCAGTTCCGGTCACCTTCAATAATCTACTCAACTGGCAAAGTAATTTGCGCGATGTGCGCCTAGAGCGCGCCAATTTTTCGCGCACTTTCGCGCTTGAGCTGCCTAAACGACTGCAACCGCAGGGGGCCGAAGGCCTGCGCATCGCCAAGGTCGATCTACTACAAACCACCGTGCAGTTAGATAAACAGCAGGTTGGGCCGGTGGATGGCATGTTGCGCTTTAAAGCAGATGGCCGGATTGACGATCTGGTCGTCACCACCGCCGATGGCTTGGCTGAGCTACAAGTGCAGCCGGCCGATGGCGAACAATTTAAAGTGCAATTTAATGCCAAAGGCTGGACCCTGCCGCTGGGCCACCCGGTGAAGTTTGAATACTTAAAACTGATTGGCCTCGCCAACGCCCAAGGGATTGATATTGCCGACATCCGTGCGGATCTCTACAACGGACTCGTCACCGGTAATGCCAAGCTGGATTGGAGCAATGGCTGGCAACTGGCTGGGCAGCTCTTTGGCAAGAATATTCAGGCCGAGCCACTGATTCAGGTCTTTAGCCCGATTACCCGCAGCAGCGGCCGCCTGAATGCCGAGGCCAACTTCCGCTATCAGGGCAGCGGCTATAGCGATCTATTCAAAACACCGCAGATTAATGCCCGCTTTGTGCTGGTAGATGGGATGCTAAGTAATTTTGATCTGGTAACCCCGCTGAAAAGCCAGAGCCCAACCATACAAAGCCGTGGCGGCCAAACCAACTTTAATACCCTTTCGGGCAATCTGGCCGTAAATGGCAGCGCCGTGCGCCTCAGTGGCGTCACCCTTGATGCGGGTAAATTCCGCTCGCGCGGCGAAATTCTGATCCGCGATGGCAAATTGGCCGGCAATGTAGCCTCGCAATTGGCCGCCGGCGCAATTACCGTGAGCAATCAGCTGCAGGTGAGCGGCGCACTGGGCGCGCCGGAGCTACGCAGTGGCGGTGCCTACCGCCCCGGTACGGTGGTACCCAATAATGGCGAAAGCAAACCCGCCAGCGAATCTGCCAGCGACATCCAGTAAGTCTCAGCCACGCCCCGCTCGCCGGGGCGTGTTAATATCTTCCATCATCCCCATCTATCTATCTTTGACTGCTTACCCACAGGATTGACCCATGACCTGGTATGCCACTTTGGGCGCCCTCTGCGCGGCCGACCAACCTCATGTCATTACTACATTTGGCGATGCCAATGCCGAATTGCAGGCTTATCAGCAAGGCTGCACTATCACGCCGCTAAGCCATTTTGGCTTAATCCGCTTTCAGGGCGAAGAAACCCAGCCCTTCCTGCAAGGGCAACTCTCTAGCGATATCCGCGCCCTGCCGGCAGGTGGCGTACAGTATTCCAGCTATTCCACCCCCAAAGGCCGCATGCAAGCCACCTTTATGGTGATCCGCCACGGCGATGAGTATTTGTTGCAGCTGGATCAGGCTATTTTGCCCGCACTGCAAAAACGCCTGTCGATGTTTATTCTGCGCAGCAAAACCAAAGCCAGCACGGTGGAAGAGCTGGGCCAGATTGGCGTTGCCGGCCCGCATGCGCAAGCGATCTTGAATGGCCTGTTTGGTACCTTACCGACCACATTTAGTAGTGCGATGCATGGCGATGTGCAGCTGATTGCACTGGAAAACCAGCGTTACCAGCTCTTGGCGCCAACCAGCGCGCTACCCGCGCTGTGGGAGCAATTGCGCGCCGCCGGCGCCACGCCAGCCGGCACTGCAGTCTGGACGCTCAGCGAAATTCAGGCCGGGGTACCGTGGGTCACCGCCGCCACACAGGAAGAATTCGTGCCACAAATGGCCAATCTGGAATTGATTGGCGGCATCAGCTTTACCAAAGGCTGCTACCCGGGCCAAGAAATCGTGGCCCGCACGCAATATCTGGGCAAACTGAAACGCCGCATGTTCCGCATGCAGGTGGCCAGCGACATCGCCACCTCCGGGATGGATGTGTTTAGTAGCGAGATGAACGGGCAAGCCAGCGGCAAGATTATGCTGGCCGCGCCAAGTCCAACGGGTGGGATGGAAGTACTGGTAGTGGCGCAGATTGCCAGCCTGGAACACGGCCTGCATCTGGGCGCCGTGGACGGCCCAGCGCTGCACAACTTACCCCTACCCTATGCCATGAATTGATTTTTAAGCTTATAATCGCCCGATTGTTGATTACGAGGACAATGCCCAATGGGTTTTCTCGCAAATAAAAAGATTCTGATCACTGGTCTGCTGTCTGATCGCTCGATCGCTTATGGCGTGGCGCAAGCCTGCCACCGCGAAGGCGCTGAGCTGGCCTTCACCTATGTCAGCGAAGACCTGAAAGATCGCGTAGCTAAACTCGCCGCTGATTTCAACAGCACCATCGTACTGCCCTGTGATGTGGGTAGCGATGAGCAAATCGAGCAACTGTTTGTCGATCTAGCCAAACACTGGCCAAGCTTTGATGGCTTGGTGCACTCGATTGGCTTCGCCCCACGCGAAGCGCTGAAAGGCGATTACCTCGATGCTGTGACCCGCGAAAACTTCAAAATCGCCCATGACATCAGCTCATACAGCTTTGCCGCGCTGGCCAAAGCCGCGCGCCCATTGCTGAATGAAAAATCGTCACTGGTGACCATGTCGTATCTGGGTGCCGAGCGCGCCATTCCGAACTACAACGTGATGGGTTTGGCCAAGGCCAGCCTGGAAGCCAATGTGCGCTACATGGCTGCCGCGCTGGGTAGCAGCAAAGAAATCCGTGTGAATGCCGTTTCAGCTGGCCCAATCAAAACACTGGCCGCCGCAGGTATTTCTAACTTTGGCAAACTGCTGAAAGGCGCCGCCGAAGCGACTCCATTCAAACGCAATGTCACGCAAGAAGAAGTGGGCAATGTCACCGCCTTCCTGCTGTCGGATCTGTGTTCAGGCATGACCGGTGAAGTGCTGCACGTGGATGTTGGCTTTAGTATTGGCGCCGGCGCCCTGGCGGCCGCCGACTAAATCAGCTCACCACCCGCTGTTAGCGTTAAAAAAGCCCGCCTATTTGGCGGGCTTTTTCTTGCGCGCGCACGGCACTAGAAACTAGCCACCTGTATGTATAGCCCCAAAGCCTTGCTAATCCGGCCACTGCCAGCCATACCCTGAGTGGGTATATTGGCCGCCGTGCTAGCTGCGCCGAGACTCCGCCCGCTGCCGCCAGTTAGCAATAGTCCATCATCCAGCCAGGAATTCGCCAGCATCTGTCGCGCCGCCAGTGAGATCTCGGTGCGGACACTCGGGCCCGCACTCAGCGCTCCCGGCGGAATGGCTTGGACTGTATCAAGCTGGCTAATCCGGCTCAGCAAGCGCAGCTGACCAGCGCTTAAACCTGGCGTTTTGGCCGCATCTTCACTGCGGTTGGGCGCAGCACCGGCACGCGCGGCGCTGCCAAGCGTCGCGGAGGCAGATATACTAGAGCCAGTGCTTGCAATCAGCGCCATTGCTCACTCCTGCACCGCCGGCCCCGGCCGGCACCGCTGATTTTATTGTACGCTTTTCTCTTTATTGAACAATGGGTTAAATGATGTGCCAGCTGCTGGGCATGAATTGCAATACGCCGACCGATATTGTGTTTTCGTTCGAAGGCTTTCGCCGCCGCGGCGGCTTAACCGACGAGCATTCGGATGGCTGGGGCATTGCCTTTTTTGAAGGCGAAGGCTGCCGCTTATTTTTGGACTATTTGCCCTCCAGCAGCAGCCCGGTGGCTGATCTGGTGCGCGCCTATCCGATCAAAAGCAAAAACGTCATTGCCCATATTCGGAAAGCCACGCAGGGCGAGATCAACCTCACCAACACCCACCCATTCGGGCGCGAACTGTGGGGGCAAAACTGGATTTTCGCCCATAACGGCAATCTCACCCACATTCCGGCGCCGGTGTCATCACGGTTTATGCCGATTGGCAGCACCGATAGCGAGCAGGCATTTTGCTGGCTGATGAATGAGCTGGCACAGCGCTTTGCCAGTTGCCCGCCGGCCGAGGTGTTGTACGCCACTTTGCAGGAGTTAAGCGCACAGCTGGCCGCCGGCGGCACGTTTAATTACCTGCTTTCCAACGGCAAAACGCTGTTTGCCCATTGCAGCACCAAGCTGCACTTTCTGATCCGGCAGGCGCCATTTACTCGCGCGCATTTGTGCGACACCGATATGGCGGTGGATTTTTCTTTGGAAACCAGCCCGAATGATCGGGTGGCCATGATCGCCACCGAGCCGCTGACTGACAATGAGCAATGGTATGCGCTGCAGAATGGTGATTTACTGATGTTTGTCGAAGGGCAGATCGCATACCCTATCGCGTATAAGCCCACACCGCGCACCAATGATAACGCTGCAAGCAATACCCCTGCAGTCTGCTAAGCGACTTTAGCCAGTGTATTGATGCAGCGCGATCAGCGCGAAAACGCGATCATCAAAATATTCACCCTGCTCATCCAGCTGCCGCAAAATCGGCGCCAGCCGCTCTAGCGGCAGCTGCTGGTGCGAAAAGCGGTCGCGGGCTTTTTTCAGGCTTTGCGCCCGCGACACCAGCTGGGCGCGGCGCGTTTCCATTTCTTTATGTTCACGCCGATGCCCGCCCACCGACAGATTCAGCCACAGCAAGAGCGGCACCGCGAACCACCACAGCTCCATCAGCAGCGTCACAATCGCGCCCAGCGCCAGCAGCAAGTACCAAACCTGATCAATGTGCTCAAGCTCGGGAAACAGCACCGACGCCGTTGGCCAACGCCGTTTGAGCATACTGCGAATGCGCGCATCATCGGTGGCATCATGCTTTTTATGCGCCAGCGCCGCATCCAGCGCCAAGCTTAAATACCATTGAGTAATCACCCGGCAATGCAGCCACGGCTGATCCAGATATTGCTGCATTTTTTCGTGCAGCTGATCGCGAAACGCCGGACTGGACAGCGGTGGAATACTGTCGTCATAGGGGGTTTTGATGGTGTGCTGCACCAAGAGCGGATAGCCCGCGATGTCGATCAATTGATTGCGCCGTTGCGCCAAGACATCGGTGGGCAGATTAAGATCAGGATCATCCAGGCGCAAATAATGCTGAATTAGTTGATCCAGCGGCTCGAATGGCGGATGCGTACCCGGATGCGTGCGCATCTCTTTGCGAATGCGCTCTACTTCGGCCAAAATCGCGCGGCCACTGGCCTCTGCCTCGGGCACCCAGGGCATGCGCACCAGCGATTCAACCTTGTACAAAGGTTCGTCGAAATGCTGGTAATAGGCCTCGAAATACATCGACATGGCCTTATCATCGCGATCAGTCTCACCCGACAACAAAGGCTTAGTCGGTGGCGAGCGGCGCAGATCAATGGCAATCCGGTTCGCTAGGGTTTCCAGCTCGGGCGCCACGCCCGCGCGTGCAAAGACCGGATCAAGCTCATGCCGCTTGCTCCGCCATTCTTCCAGCGTTTTCCAGATGCTCCAATCCGCCACAAGGCCCTCCTGTTGAGCGCCTATTCTACCGTGCGGGCTGCTAAAGCGGGAACGGATTACAGGGGGTGTGGTGTGAAGCGCCGCCGCCAATGCCAACGGCCGGCATACAAGCCGGCCGCGGATAGGACAAACGCATGGAGTGGCTTATTTCTTTTTGCCCTTATGTGGCGCAATGGCCGCCTCGATCCGCTCGCACAAATGGCGCAATACGGCCAAGCGGGCATGGTATTTATTATTGGCGCCAATCACTTCCCACGGGGCGAGCGCCGTGCCGGTGCGCTCGATCAAATCGCTACCCGCTTCGATATAGGCATCCCACTTTTCGCGATTACGCCAGTCTTCGGCGGTGATTTTGAAGCGTTTGTATTCAATCGCTTCGCGCTCTTTAAAGCGCCGCAGCTGCTCTTCATTACTGATCGCCAGCCAGAACTTCACCACAATGACATTGGCGGCGCTGATCTGCGCTTCAAAATCATTAATCTCGCCATAGGCACGCATCCAGTCGGCGCGGCTGGCAAAGCCTTCAATCCGCTCGACCAATACCCGGCCATACCAAGAGCGATCAAACAGCGTGATCTGCCCATGCGGCGGTAAATGCCGCCAAAAGCGCCACAGATAGGGCTGCGCACGTTCTTCTTCGGTGGGCGCGGCAATCGGAATTGTGCGGTATTGCCGCGCATCCAGCGCAGCGGTAATCCGGCGAATGGCGCCGCCTTTACCGGCCGCATCCATCCCTTCAAAGACACACACCACCGAATGCTTGGCAAAAGCCGGCTCGCGCGTCAGCCGATAGAGCCGCCCCTGCAGGGCCTCCAGCTCTTCGGTATAACGCGCTTTATCCAGATCGCTATCGAGCGCAATTTTATCCAGCAGGCGCACACCATCAATCGATGGCATCAGCGGCGCGGCATCCACCCGTTTTTGCCGCACTGATTCGCGCTCCATATGATGCTGAATGGCCTGCAAAATATGCGTACCGACCGTGATGTCACGGTAGCGCTCATCCGAGCTTTCGATCACCCGCCATGGCGCATCGGCCAGATTCGTGCGCTGGAGTAAATCCTGTTGCGAGCGCATGATGGCTTCGTAATGCTCTAAAAACCATTGATCGCTTTCATCCACCCGCCAGGCGGTGCGCTCATCGCCACTGAGTTTCTTTAGGCGTTTTTTTAGCTGCTCTTGCGGCAGATGCAGCCAGAATTTCAGCACCAGCGCGCCTTCATCGGCCAGCATTTTTTCTAGCCGGACGATTTTGAGTAATTCGTGCTCATATTCGGCCGAGCCGGGCTGCAGATGCAGCTCATTCCACATTGGGCCGCTATACCAGCCACCAAATAAGATCGCCATCTGCCCTTTGGGCGGTAACACGCGCCAATAGCGCCAGAATGGCGGGCGAGCTTGCTCTTCGTCTGTCGGAGGGCCAAAGGCGTGCGTGGCAATATGCCGCGGGTCCATCCATTCGAGCAGCAAATTGGCCACCTGCCCGCGTCCCGCCGTGGGCACACCACCGAGCAGAATAATCACCGGAAAGTCGCCGCGCTCTTTGAGCTGAAACTGGATGGTGAGCAACTGCTGACGCAATTGATCGGCGGCTTGTTTGTATTGTTCTTTATCGAGTTTGTGCCCGAGTTCGGCTGCGGCAAACATGCAGATTCCTTGTGTAAAGCCCTGTCCGCGGTTTAGGTTTGCTCGCCGAGGAAGCGGCTGATATTGATACCCCACTTTTCCGGGTTTTCGTGGCCGACGATTTTATCCGCCCCGCCCTTGCCCATTGGCCGCGCCAGATCCACCAGCACCGGCTGAATGTAGGTATTCGATTTCAAACTAAAAAACACCTTCACCTTGGGCTGCAGCATGGAGGCTTCGTTTTGCTCAATCACCACGCCCAGCCGGCTCGATTCCAGCTTTACCAGCGTCCCCACCGGATAAATCCCCACCGTGCGCATAAAGGCCTGCACCAGCTCAGGGTTGAAATGAAATTTGCTCCATTCCCATAACTTACGCAAGCCTTCCGGTGCCGGCATGCCCTTGTGGTAACAACGATCGGAGGTAATTGCGTCATAAACATCCACCACCGCGGCCATTTGTGCCATCCGGCTGATCTGATCACCCGGTAGTTTGTGCGGGTAGCCCGTACCATCGATGCGCTCGTGGTGATGCAGGGTAATTTCGAGCGGGATTTCTTCCATGCCCGGGATGTCTTTCAGGATTAACCAGCCCTCTTCGGGGTGGGTGCGCATAATGGCGAATTCTTCGTCGGTTAAGCGCCCGGGCTTATTTAAAATTTCATTCGGTACTTTCATTTTGCCGGTGTCGTGCAATAGCCCGCCCGTACCTGCCAGGCGGATCATTTCCCGATCCATACCCAGCGATTGGGCAAAAGTCACCAGCAAGGTGCAGACGCTCACCGAGTGCAAAAATGTGTATTCGTCTTTGTCTTTAATCCCGCCCAGCCCCACCAGCGCGCCACTATTACGCAGCACTGATTCGGTAATGTCTTCCACCACCTGCGCCACGCCTTCAAGCTCGATGGCTTTACCAAGGCGAATATCGCGCATTACGGTTTTGACCGCGTTAGTGGCTTGATTGTGGATTTTGCGCGCGCGGGTGAGCTCTTCGGCGAATGAAACTTTGATAATCGGCGGCGGCTCTTCGGCTAATTTGAGCAGCTGGGCGTCCAGCTCGGCATTCACTTCTTCCACCGTGGGCGCATCGGCCAGATCCAGACCGCGCTCGGTATCGATATACACCTCGCGCACGCCGGTGGCCATGATCTGGGCGATCACATTGTCATCGGCCACGGCAAATTGATTGCGAACAAAGGGGTGATTCATCCAGTCGACGTTCAGATCATGAATGAACATGCCGACTTTCAGGGCATCGGAAGGGATTTTTTTGATCATCTCGACTCACCTGCGACTATGCCTGCAGTGTAGGCTAGCCCGCGCCGCCTTGCCGCGCTTTTCCGCCTGCCGTTAAGCTTTAATCAGGGTATATGCATCAGCGCATTTATCCGTAATACATACAAACAAATACCCTGCGGCGGTATTAATTAACCCAGCAAAGATGACATCAAGCTGTCAAAGTTGGCTTATAGTATCTGCCTACATTCTCACCCAAGGAGTTGGTACATGAGTTTATTCGACAGTCTGGCCGGGCAGTTTTTGCAAGGCGAACAAGGCGCGGCGCTGCAATCGTTGCTGGAGTCGCAAGGTGGCGTTAGTGGTCTGGTAGAGAAATTCCAATCTGGCGGCCTGGGTGAGATCGCCCAATCATGGATTGCCAGCGGGGAAAACCTGCCGATCAGCAGCGAACAAATCCAAGCCGTGCTAGGCAATGAAACTGTCGCCAATCTGGCCAGCAAACTGGGCGTGGACCCAGAACAAGCCGCCGGCACCATCAGCAATCTGCTGCCGCAACTGGTGGATCAGCTCACCCCGAACGGCCAGCTGCCGGCCGGCAATGATTTGCTCAATGCCGGGCTGGATATGCTGAAAGGCAAGCTTTTTGGCTAAAGCCAAGTGGGGTATAGGCCTGAAGCACTGAAGATCAATAGGATTGCAGGCAATACACCAATAAAAAACGGCCCAAACGGGCCGTTTTTTATTGGCTACAAATCAGCCTTAGAAGTACAAGGTGATCGGGCCTTTGGCGATCCACTCGACCCAGCCACGCGCCACCGGCAGGCCACTAATCACCGGGAAATACGCGATAAACAGCAGCGTTGCCACCGCCACCGTCGCCCATGGCAGCCACTTGGCCCAGGCTTGCTGCGGGAAATCCAGCTGCAGTCGCTGCAGCCACCACACCAGTGCCAGAATAATAAACGGCACACTGGCAAAGAAGTGATAGATAAACACCAGTTTGCGTGGAATCAGCGCCCATGGCAGGAATTGCGTCAGCCCCGCGGCGAGGATAAAGCCCAGCGCCAAGAGCTGGCCTTGGCTCAGCGCAAAGCGGCGGGCAAAGCCGGCGTGGCTGACATAGGCCAGTCGCCATACCAGCGCCAGCACAAAGGCCAGCGAGCCCAGATACCAAGTCACTGGATTACCAAAGGCGCTGATGCTGGACACTTTCAGCGGCCCCGTCCATTCGCTGCCGCCGTAGTACCACATCGGCTTCACCATGGTTGGCCATTCGTACCAGAACGAGCTGAACGGATGCGTGGCTTTCAGCTGGCTATGGTATTGATACATGCCGGTCTGGTTGGCCAGCATGCCGGCAATGCCTTCCCCGGTGGCTTTCATCAGCGGGATATACGCCAGCGTATACACAATGGCCGGCACCACAATAAAGGCCACCAGCGAATACAGCACCATCTGCTGCACCCAGCTGGCGTAATTGCGTTGCCCCGGCAGCGTTGGCGGCAGCTCTTTGGCCACCTGCCATTGCCGCCACAGATTCCACACATACAGGCCAGCCAGCCCCACGCCGTGGTACAGCACAATCCACTTGCTGGCCGCGCCCAAACCAAAGGTGAAACCGCACAGGAACAGCGCTTTTAGATCCGACTGCCAGTTGTGCGCGGCCGGCTGATGCTGCATCAGGCGCAACATCCAGTAGCTGCTGAGCAAGATAAAGAACACGCCATAGGTATCAATGGTGGCGATCCGGGTTTGCGTGAAGTGCATGAAATCCACCGCCAGCAAGGCCGTGGCTAGCAGGGCGAAGTTTTCACTGCGGAACAAGCGGCGCGACAGGCCAAAAAACACCGGCAGCATCGCAATCCCAAACAGCGTACCCATCACGCGGAAACCAAATGGATTCATGCCGAAAATCGCCACGCCAATGGCGATGATGATTTTGCCCAGCGGCGGGTGGGTGTTTTCGCTGGCATTGATGTTTTGCAAAATCTCCCACGCGCTGCGGGCGTGATAGACCTCGTCAAAATACATACCATTCAGCGCCGTGGAGATCGCCACGGTTTTATCTTGCTCATCAATCAGCGCCACCGCGTCACTTGGGCCGCTAATCTGCTTGAGCGGCAGCTGGGCTTTCTGCTGATCGCGCACGGCAATCTCATTAAGCTGCAAAGCACCGGTGCTGAGGCCAATTTTCAGATAGCGCGCCGGCAGATTGATATCCAGATTGCGCCAGCGTAATTCAGCAAAGCGGTTGCTCACGATAATACCGGGGCTCGCCACCCAGTTTTGCCCATCGGCCGACCATTGCAGCGCATATTCACCCTCGCCCAAACCATGGTGATATTGCAACTGCCCCACCGACGCCAATTGGCCCAAGTCAAACACCGCCCAATCGCTGGCCGCCGGCGGATTCCAGAATTGTTGTGGCGCTTGCCGGTTGCCCAGATAGGTAAAGGCCGCCACGCTATAGGCCAGACAAATGCCCAACAGCGCCAGCCACGCCCGGCGGCTAACCGGGGCCAAAGGCGGATCCAGCGGCACGCTAACCACAGGCGGCGTATCGAGCGCAGCAGTTGCAGCGGCGGCGGGCTCGACTGCCGCTGGCGCAGCCAGCACATTCACTTGCTGCCGGAAAAACAGCGCATAACCCACGCGGAAGGTCTGCACCAGCAAGGCCACATTCGCCAGCGAGCACAGCAACATAAAGACATTGTCATTCGGCACGCCGGTGCTGTTAAAGCGCACCAGAATATCCAGCGTTACCAGCGTATTCACAAAGGTGGTTAAGCTCGCGCCCAGCGCCAGCCAGAACACGCGCCGATCACGAATCACCATAAACGCGGTCAGGCCAATAAAGGCGGCCGGGTATAGATAGCGCTCGTGCATCTTCGGCCCGAGCACAAAAAACAGCAGGTAGATCGCAAACGCGCCATACAGATAGCGGCCTTCGCCCTTGCCTTTCACCACGCCATACAGCACGGCGGCCAGCGCCGATAGCGTTAGCAGCCAAGCCCACAGCCCAACCCGTACCCCCAGGAATAAGGTGTCGTTCGGCAACCAGTTGCCATTAAAAATCGCATACAGATTAAAGGCATTGACGGTCAGATAGTCGTAGCTGGCCAGCGTGCCGCCATACAGGCTGAAAATCCACAGCGGTGGGCGCGAAATCGTAAATGGTAGCGACAGCACAATAAAGGTCGCCACGGCCACGCCCACGGCTTTGAGCTGCAGGGGTACATCACGCACCAGTAGCAAACCGATCAGCGCAATCGGCCCCACCAGCAAGGCTTGCGGCTTAAACAGTACTGCCACGGCATACAGCGCGGCAGCCAGCAAAATGCGCCGGCGCTCCAGCATCAGCAGCGAAGCGGCCAAGATCAGCGTGAAGATACTATCCACCTGCCCCCAGAAGGCCGAGGTCACAATCGCCAGCGGATTGAGCAACCACAACAGTGCTGCCACCAAGGCCAGCGGCTGCACTTGTTCATCTTTGCGCCCGACATACAGCAAAAACAGCGCGCCAGCCACATCAGCCAGCATGGAGGGTATTTTCAGCAGCGTGAGAAACGCCGGCGTGTCGTAGCCGAACGAGAACCAGTTGGCCAGCGCCCCTACCCCGCCCAGCACGGTGATATAGCCGGGAGGATAATCGGCAAAATAGCCCGGCCGGTAAAAGCCGCTAAAGCCGCGCTGGTACATATCAAAGGCCCAGGCGCTGAAAGTGCCAATATCATACGAATGCCCGCGGTAGCTGCCGGCCCAATACGCTTTGATGAGCACCACCGCGGCAATCAGCAATAAAGCCGGGGCCAATTTCACCGCCGGCCAGCGGCCTTGCACCGGCTGGCCAAAACGCGCTTGCAGACGATTGCGTTGCTGCAGCAAATACCATGCCCCCACAAGGTATAGCGCAATAACGATCATCATGATTGCGCTTGCCGACAATACCCCACCCGTATTTGTAGCCGGCGCCGCAGCGGCAGGCGCAGCGGGAGGGGGAGTCATACTGATGACTTTGGCCCCTTCGCCGGGCGTGCCTTCGCTCATGCTGATGTCGTCAAACCAGGCCGTACCCGTGGTCAGGCTGCCATAAAAACCGAGCCGCAGCGCCAGCTTGATCTCTTTTTGCTCGGGGCCGGATTTAGCCCACACTTCCACCGCGCGCCAGTCTTGATCGCCCTTCAGATCGGGCGAATGATCCATCGCATCGACAATACTGAGGTTGGCCCCGACCACGGCATCGGCCGGCACCCCTTCGGTTTTGATCTTGGCACTAATGCGGTACCAGGTGTCGGGTTTCACCGGCACGGTTTGCACCAGCTTGCCGTCATCGGCCTGCGGCAGACTGATTTTCAGTGCCGCTTTGCCGCTGACAAACACACTTTCATCACGGCTAGCGGTGCTTTTAGGCTCACCCTGCGTCCAGTGATCGAAAGTCCAGCCAGCCGCACCACCCGAAGGGCTGCTGTCTTCGGCACTGGCGTTTTTCAGTAATTCGCCGCTGGCCCAGACGGGCGCGCCAAGCAAGACACACAGGCACAGCAGCCAGAACTGGCAAATCCATTGTTTGCACGCGGTGGTGCGCAAGCTGGGCAGCGACATAGCAAAAACTCGATCAAAACAGGGTTTGGGCAAGGCTGCACTATAACGGGTCTGTTTCCTTACGACTAGCGCCGATCCGCGGCCCCCGCAGCCCATTCATCTGCCTCAGTAGTGCAAATCACACTGCGGTTTTCTTACAAATCCAGCCGCTACAAGCCCTGCCGCCATTGCTGCAAAGCAGCATTACATTTTGAATATCAGCAAGCGCTAAAGCGTTTATTTATCAAGCTTTGTGGCGTATTCGCATCATCCATTTTGCATAGCAATACCATTTATCGAGAGACACCCCACAAAGCCGCCGCCGCGGGGTTTTCAAGCTGGGCGGCATGATGTAAGGTTGAGCCAAAATGGCTTGTACCTAAACCAGCCAACACTACAAAAAAACCGCCGCCTGCGCCCATCGGCCAGCCCTGCGGATGGAGGATGGAAAATGCAGCAACTGCTCTCGGTGGTTATTCCTTGCTACAACGAGGAAGAAGTAATTGGGGAAACCCTGCGCCGCTTGGCGCAATTTCGCCAAACCGTCAGCGATATGGCGGTGGAGTTTATTTTTGTCGATGACGGCAGCAAAGATCGCACCCGCGAATTACTGACCGCCGCGCAACAAGCCAATCCAGAAATCCGCGTCGTTGGGTTTGCGCGCAATTTCGGCCACCAAACGGCCGTAACCGCCGGGATTGACGCTGCCAGCGGCGATGCCGTGGTGCTGATTGACGCCGATCTGCAAGATCCACCTGAAGTCATCAGCGAAATGATCGCGCTGTGGCGCACCGGTTATCACGTGGTGTATGGCACTCGCGTCGATCGCCCGGGCGAATCGGCATTTAAGCTGATTACCGCGCGCGCTTTTTACCGGGTGCTGAATCGTTTATCGGATGTGCCGATTCCGCTGGATACCGGTGATTTTCGCCTGATGGATCGCAAAGTGGTGAATGTACTCAAAGCCATGCCCGAGCGCGACCGCTTTATTCGCGGCATGGTGAGCTGGGTGGGTTTCAAACAAGTGGCGCTACCCTACCGCCGCGCCGAGCGCTTTGCCGGCGAGAGCAAATATCCGCTGCGCAAAATGGTGCGCTTTGCCACCGACGGGATTATGTCGTTCTCGACCAAGCCGCTGCGGCTGGCAGTAACGCTAGGCTTGATTTCATCGTTCTTTGCGCTGGTGGGCATTATCAATACTCTGGTCGTGCGCTTAACTACGGATCACTGGGTGCCAGGTTGGGCCGAGATTATGGTGGCGATTCTGTTCTTGGGTGGGGTGCAGCTGCTGTGCATCGGTATTCTGGGTGAATACGTGGGCCGCACTTACAACGAGATCAAACGCCGGCCACTGTATATCGTGCAAGACCGTCTGGGCTTTCCCGAGCAGGAATAAGCCCTTTTCTACCTAGCAACCAGCGGCGCGCCCGCTGGTTTTTTCTGCGCCCTTGCTGCTGGAGCCACCACCATGCTGCACACGCTGATTACGATTGTTGCCTCATTATCACTGCTGGCACTGAGCCTGCATTTAGGCTGGCGTTTAGCCCAGGCCAGCGGCCTACTACCCCGCCGCGCGCAAGCCTTATGGCGCTCGGCCCGAATGAGCCTACCCCGCCGGGCTGAGCTTGGCGCGTCGCGCTGGTGCAGCCACCCACTGCTGCAGATTGCCTTGCTGGCGCTGGGCATACGGCTGGCGGTGTATTTGCTCGGCTGGGCGTTTCATATGAGCGCCATGGGCACGAGCGGCCAATATGTCGGTTTCTGGCCAAGTCTGGATGACATTTGGGCCAAATGGGATGCACCGCATTATTTGTCCCTCGCCGAAATTGGCTATACCGCGCCGCAAAACCCGTTGCATATCGTGTTTTATCCGCTTTACCCGTGGCTGGTGCGGCTGGGCGCGCTGCTGACTAGCGACTTTTTTGCTGCCGCCACGCTGGTATCGATTTTGTGTTTCACCGTGGCCTCTCTGGTGCTGTATCGCTGGGTGGAAGACGAAACCCACGACGCCGAGCTGGCCCAGCGTAGCGTACTGTATCTGGCGCTGTTTCCATTTAGCTTTTTTTATGGCGCGCCCTACACCGAAAGCCTGTTTCTCTTGCTGACCGTCAGCTGCATTTGGCGCCTGCGCCGCGGTGACTGGTATAGCGTGGCCGTGCTGGGTGGCCTGGCCGCCCTCACACGCAATCAGGGTATTTTATTGTTAGTGCCAATTGCTATCGAAGCCTGGCGGCAGCGGCAGCAGATTGCCCTGTGGCAACGCCTGTTGGCACTCATCGGCACCGCCAGCGGCTTTGCCAGCTATCTGTGGCTAAACCAGCATATTTTTGGCAATGCCTGGCAGTTTCGCATCGCGCAGAAAACCAACTGGCAGCAAGATTTTGGCTTTTTCGCGCAAAACATCGCCAATATCTGGCAAGGCATGCTCACCGATACGCACAATATGGTGTTTGGCATCTGGCTGCCTACGCTAATCTGTTTTGCCGGGGCACTGGCGCTCTTGGCCTGGGGGCGGCGGCGCCTGCCGGCCAGTATTCAGGCCTATGCGCTGGTGTATACGGTGATTTCGTTTTCGCCCACTTGGCTCTTATCCGGCCCGCGTTATATGTCGGTGCTGTTTCCGCTGGCGGTACTCTTGGCCATGTGGGCCACGCCCGCGCGCCGGCGCTGGCTGGAGCCCGCGTTGGCCGGGCTTTTAAGTTTGGCGATTTATCTGTTTATTCGTGGATGGGTGTATTGATGCGCGGGTTTTCACTGGCCGCAGTGGCACGCCAGTTTGGGGCGTTCGCCTCGGTAGGCGCGGTAGCAACGCTGCTGCAATACGCTATTTTGTGGCTCGGGGTCGAGGCGCTGGGCTGGCGCGCGGCCGCGGCCTCGGGCGTGGGCTATGCCGTCAGCTCCTTGCTTAATTACGCACTCAATTACCGCTTTACCTTTCAGGCCCAGCGTGAGCAAACCGCCCACCGCAGCGCGCTGGTGAAATTTTATGTCATTGCCGGCATTGGGCTCTTGCTCAATACCGCGTTGATGGCCGGCTTTACCCACTGGGGGCTGCATTATTGGCCGGCCCAGCTGCTCACCACCGCCCTATGTCTGGTGTGGAATTTCATCGGCAACCGCTGCTGGACTTTCCGCGCCGCTTCCTCTGTTTCATCGGATTAAATCATGTTGGCCCTGCTGTATTTCATTTTGCATTTGGGCGGCTGGCAATACGCCAGTCAGCGTTTATTGGCTACGCACCCGCTGTGGGTACGCATCACTGCGGGATTGGTCTTGGCGACAGTCGCGCTGATGTGGGCGCCAGTGCCCTTTGCCTTTCTGCTGGGCTTTACCCCACTGGCGCATGGCTTGGGCTTGGCGCTGTCACTCGGCCTGGCGGCGGGTTTGGCCCTGCAGGCCAAGCCCTTGGCGGCTAATCCGGCACTGGATTATCAAGCCCTAGCGCGCAGCCTGCTGTGGCTGGGGCTGCCTTTGCTGCTGCTGATGGCCTATCTGCTGCACACCCATCTGATTCAGCCCAGCCCGGCCGGCCTGGATGTCGGCCAATCCACTTTTGGCGATCTGCAAATGCATATGGGCATGGTGACCTCGCTGGCGCATCAGCAGGTTTTCCCGCCCGATTACAGCATTTTGCCCGGCCAGCGCCTGAGCTATCCGTTTCTGGTGAATCTGGTGTCTTCGTCGCTCTTGCAGCTGGGCTTACCGCTGCGCTGGGCGCTGTTGCTGCCATCGCTACTGATGTGCGCGCTGATTGTGGCGTGTTTTATGCTGCTGGCGCTGGAGGTGAGCAAAGACCGCCGCGCCACCGAGCTGGCAACCCTGCTGTTTTTCCTGAATGGCGGGCTGGGGTTTATCTATTTCTTTGGCTGGCATGAGTACACCTTCGGGCAGATTCTGACCGAGTTTTACAAAACTCCCACCAATTACAATGAGATGAATATCCGCTGGTCGAACGTGATCGCCGATATGATCATCCCGCAACGGACCACCATGGCTGGCTGGTCAGTGGCGCTGTTTACACTGTGGAGCTTGCTACGCTTTACCCGCGCCAGCGGCGCCGATAAACGGGGGTGGGGTATCCTCGCCGGAGCCTTGGTGGGATTGCTGCCGATGATCCATACCCACTCGTTTATGGCTATTGGCCTGATTTCGCTCGGCTGGCTCGGGGTGGATCTGGTCGTGCGCCGGCAGCAATGGCTAACGGTGATTGCTGATTGGTGCTGGTATGGGCTGCCAGCGATTGCCGTGGCGATTGGGCAGCTGCTGTATTGGACTTTCCCGCAAGCCACTGCCGGTGGCGGCTTTGTGCACTGGCATCTCAATTGGGTGAACGAACTCAAAATCGACCCCTATCTGTGGTTTTACCTGAAAAACATCGGTGTGGTGTATCTGGCTTGGCTGGCGGCCTTGGCACTGCTGGCGCACAGCCGCTGGCGCAGCCAGCTGGGCGGTTTGCTGGATAGCGATCTGGCCCGGCTACAATTTGGCCCGGCGCTGATTTATCTGGTGGCCGAAGTGCTGATCTTTCAACCCAATTTGTACGATAACAACAAGCTGTTTTACATCTGGTATGTGTTCGCCACTATCACTGCCAGCGCGCTAATCATCACGCTGTACCGCCGCTGGCGGCTGCAGCAGCGCTATCTGTGGGCGGCGGCGATCTTGGTCCTGAGCCTTGTGCTGGGCACGATCTCGGGTGCGCTCACCCTTGCCCGCGAGTGGGTGTCGAACTACAACGCCTACAGCGGCGCGCATGTGGCAGCGGCCGAGTTTATTGTGGCCCGCACCCCGGCCAACGCGATGTTTATCACCGCCGACAATCACAACAACACCGTCGCCGCCCTCACCGGCCGCAATATCGTAGTGGGCACCGATACGTATTTGTTCTTCCATGGCCTGAATACCAAGCAGCGCCATGACGATGTCGCCGCGATGTACCAAGACCCCGCCCGCCGCGCCGCGCTGCTGGCGCAATATCAGGTGGACTATATCTACGTTAGCGATTTCGAGCGCGGCCGTTATCCGGCACTGAACAGTCTATTTGGCGCGTATCCGGTGATCTTTGATAATGGCGCAGTGCAGATTCTGGCGGTCTCCGCCCGCGCCCGATCAAGCTCGTCGACAGCTGCTGAGTAACTCAAGGGGTATTGCCCGAAAAAGGTTGATGAAATTAGCCTACAGAGCAATACCCAGTACATTCGGCACTCATCGCCAGCGATAAATTGAGTGAGATAACGGCGGATATCACGGCACTATTGGCCTTGCTCGACCCCACCACAAAACGCGTCCCACACCTATATTGGCACTTGCAATTGCCTTCAGTGCACGCAAAAAATGCCATGCAAAACCCGTGTAGCATCAGTGATGTACCCTCAAACACTCACGCTACCAAGCCCTGCACGGAGGTGCCAATTGCAACCCAATGAAATTCGCGCACTGGTCGATCGCTATATCGACGCCTATAACCGCATGGATATTGATGCCATGCTCTCGTGCATGCATCCACAGGTGGAGTTCAAAAACATCGCGGGCGGCGTGGTCAATGCCAGTACAGAAGGGATTGAGGCACTCAAACAGCTGGCCCAGCAATCGCTGGCCCTGTTCTCAGCCAGACAACAGCGGATTGAAGCATTCGAAATCCTGGATGGCGTTGCCCATGCGCACATCGCCTTTCACGCCGTCGTCGCCAGCGACCTGCCCAACGGCCTGCAACAAGGGCAAATTCTCAATTTCTCCGGCCGTTCTGAATTCGAATTTTGGGATGGGCTGATCGGCAAAATCACTGACATCAGCTAAAGCACTGTCGGCTCACCGCCCAACTGGCTAATCGCATTGAGCCATAAAAAAACCACCTCAGTACGCTGAGGTGGTTTTTATTTTGCTGCGACTTTCGCTCAAACTCAGGCCACTTGCTCCGAAGTGGCCAGCAGGCAGCTCACCTGGGTGCGGGCATTCACCGCGCGCAATTGTGGTTGCTGCTCGGCGCACAGCGGCTGGGCTTGCGGGCAACGGGTGCGGAAAACACAGCCTGATGGTGGATTGATCGGCGATGGCAAATCCCCCTGCAAGATCTGGATGGTTTTCTTGCGCTCCAGCTCAGGGTCGGGGATCGGAATCGCCGACAGCAGTGCTTTGGTGTACGGATGTTTGGGCTGATCGTACAGCGCGTGTTTTTCAGCCAGCTCCATTTCGCGGCCCAGATACATCACCAAAATCCGGTCGGAAATATGCTTCACCACCGCCAGATCGTGGGCGATGAAAATCAGCGCCAAGCCCATTTCCTGCTGCAATTCTTTCAGCAAATTGATAATTTGCGCCTGAATCGACACATCCAGCGCCGACACCGGCTCGTCACAAATAATCAGTTTGGGCTGCAAAATCAGCGCGCGGGCAATGCCGATCCGCTGGCATTGGCCACCCGAAAATTCGTGCGGATAGCGGTTAATTTGCTGCTCGGTCAGGCCCACGCGTTGCATCATCGCGCGCACGCGGCGCATCACTTCGTCTTTACCCAGCTCGGGGTAATGCGTGTGCAGCGGCTCGGCGATGATTTGCGCCACGGTCATGCGTGGATCAAGCGAGGCGAGCGGATCCTGGAAAATCATTTGCACTTCGCGCCGCACCGCTTGCCATTCTTTGGCGCCGGCTTTGTGCAGCTCGCGCCCAAGCCAGACGATTTCGCCGCCGGTGGCCGGAATCAGATTCAAAATGCCGCGCGACAGGGTTGATTTGCCACAGCCCGATTCGCCGACGATCCCCAGAGTTTCGCCGGCATACAGATCAAAGGAAATCCCATCCACGGCTTTGAGCGTGCGGGTAGACGGCAGCCAGCCTTTATCGTGCTTTACCTTGAAGTGCACTTTCAGATCGCGCACTGACAGGATGGGTTGGCGCTCGGCCACAGTTGCGGTTTCAACCGACATGGCTCATCTCCTTCAGCTGGCTCACTTCGGCCAATGTTTTGTGACAGGCACGCAAGATGCCGCCTTCCAGCGTTTGCAAGGCCGGGCGTTCGCTATGGCAGCGAGCCTCAGCCAGCGTACAGCGCTCGCAGAAGGCACAGCCGGCAGGCATATGCGCCATATTGGGCGGATTACCGGGAATCGACACCAGCGTATCGCCATCGTGATCCAGCCGTGGCAAGGCGCCCAACAGGCCCACGGTATACGGATGGGTAGGCTGATAGAAAATTTGCTCAGCGCTGCCCTGCTCCATCACGCGGCCACCGTACATCACCATCACCCGGTCACATAGGCCGGCGACGACGCCCAGATCGTGGGTAATCATCACAATCGCGGTGCCGAAATCGCGCTGCAATTCCTGCATCAGGGTGATGATCTGCGCCTGCACCGTCACATCCAGCGCCGTGGTGGGCTCATCAGCGATTAGCACTTCCGGTTCGCACAGCAAGGCCATGGCAATCATTACCCGCTGGCGCATCCCGCCTGAAAACTCGTGCGGATACATATCCACGCGGCGCGCTGCTTCAGGGATTTTCACCGCTTCCAGCAACTCGATGGCGCGGGTTTTGGCCGCGCGGCGGGTCATGTTTTTGTGCAGCTCCAGCACCTCGGTCATCTGCCGTTCCACGGTCAGATACGGGTTGAGCGAGGTCATCGGGTCTTGGAAAATCATCGCCACGCGATTACCGCGAATGCGGTTAAGCTCGCGCGTCGACATTCCCAGCAGGTTTTGCCCTTCAAACAGCACTTCGCCGCGGGCCTGGCCGTTTTTAGCCAACAGCCCCATCATGGCCAGCACGGTCTGGCTTTTACCAGAGCCCGATTCCCCCACGATGCCCAAGGTCTGGCCGCGATCCAGCTCAAACGACACCCCGTTCACCGCGCTAACCAGGCCATCGTGCGTGGCAAAATCCACGCCCAGATTATTCACTCGTAATAATGTCATGGTCTTTCCTTAGCGATCTTTCGGGTCGAGCGCATCGCGCATCCCGTCACCGATGTAGTTGGCGCAATACAGCGTCAAGCTCAGCATGACACCGGGGAACAACAACATCCATGGCGTGTTTTCCATCACGGCCGCGCCATCATGGATCAACACCCCCCAGCTGGTCATCGGCTCTTGCACCCCAAGGCCCAAGAAAGACAGCACCGATTCGGTCAAAATCACGCCGGGAACAGTAATCGTCGTGTAGATCACCACAATGCCCAAGAGATTAGGCACGATATGGCGCAAGATCTGCTTATGCACCGGTACCCCGATACAGCGCGCCGCTTCGATGAATTCTTTCGATTTCAGCGACAACGTTTGTCCCCGCACCACGCGGGCCATGTCCATCCAGCTAAACACGGTGATGGTCAGTACCACCAGATAAAACTCGCGGCCCAGCAGCGTCACCATCAGAATGGCGATCAGCAGGTACGGCACGGCATACATCATGTCCACGATCCGCATCATGATGCTATCGACCCGCCCACCGAGAAAACCAGCGGTGGCGCCCCACAAAATCCCCAAAGTCACCGAGGCCAGCGTAGCCATCAGCCCGACAAACAGCGAAATCCGCCCGCCGATCAGCGTGCGCACCAGCAAGTCGCGCCCCATTTCGTCGGTACCGAACAGGTGCATATTGTGCAAGGTTGGCGCCAGGCCCATCGCATCCCAGTCAGTGGTATCAAATTGATGCGGCAGGAACATCGGCCCAAAAATACAGGCCAGCGCAATCAGCGACAGCAAGATCAGGCTGACAACGGCCGCTTTATTGCGTAAAAAGCGGCGGCGCGCATCGGCCCACGGGCTGCGGCTGGCGATTTGCGGCGCGGCTACGGCCTCGGCGGCGGCCTGCAAAATAGCTTGGTTTTTTTCTTGATTCATGGCGGCCCCCTTAGTAGCGAATCTTCGGATCAAGGGCGGCATACACCAGATCAACGATCAGGTTTAGCAGCACGGCAAAAACGGTAACCAGCACCACCAGCCCCAACACCAGGGTGTAATCGCGGTTTGACGCACCATTCACAATCAGCTTGCCCAAGCCCGGCAGCGAAAACACGGTTTCGGTCACGACCGCCGAGGCAATCGAAGAAATCGTCAGTGGGCCCATCACCGACACCACCGGCAGCATGGCGGGTTTGAGCGCATGACGACGAATGATGGTGTGCATCGGCAAGCCTTTGGCGCGGGCGGTACGGATAAAGTTACTGTTCAGCACTTCGATCAGGCTACCGCGCATCACCCGGCCAATGGTGGCCATATTAATCACGGTAAGCAGCGCAATCGGCAACACCATATAGGTGAGCTGAAAGCCTTGCCAGCCGCCGGCCGGCAGCCATTTGAGCCACACGCCGAAAATCAGCACCAGCACTGGGCCGATCACAAACGATGGCACGGCACTGCCAACATTGCCCAGCAACATCACAAAGTAATCCACGATGCTGTTCTGGCGCAGTGCGGCAGTTACGCCCAGCGCCACGCCGATAATCAGCGCCAGCACCATGGCGACACCACCGATGGTCAGCGATACCGGCAAGGCCGCAGCCACCAGCTCGTTCACCGACCAGTCGGCATAACGGAAAGAAGCCCCCAGATCGCCCTGCACCAAGCCTTTGAGGTAGTACAGGTATTGCTGCCACAGCGGCAAATCCAGATGGTATTTGGCATTCAGATTGGCCAGCACGGCTTCGGACACTTTGCGTTCGGTATCGAACGGGCCGCCCGGCGTGGCATGCAAAAGCAGATAACAGACGGTAATCACCGCCAACATGGTCGGGATCGTTGCCAGTAGGCGACGTAGCGCATAAGACCACATAGTGAAACTCCAAAAACGTTTCCCGCAAGGCGGGTTAATCCATCCCTTGATAGCGATGGCAAGACGGCCCGAAGGCAGCTTCAACAACGCGCGGGCACCCTACTGTTGTAACGGCTTGGCGTGCCCCACACTTTGCGCAGGATTAAATCTCGCTGCGCCAACTGCCCTTTCTACGGGATATCCCTAGATCGCAACCAGGGGTATACATCGCCATAGCAAGGCAGATTTACTTCATCAGGGAATACAGCTAGGTGGTATCCCTAGGTTTTGCCACTTTCAAAAGACAAAACCCCGCCTGCATTGCAGACGGGGTTGCCACACTAAGCCAGGCTTAGTGTTTGATGATGTAGTGGTCTTGCGTACGACGACGTTCGGTTGGGTTCGCCTGATCGTAACCACCCACATAGGCTTTCACCAAACGTGGATAGGTGTATTGCAGCAATGGAATCACTGGATAGTCTTCCATCACCAGACGCGTGCCTTCGGTCAAC
Organism: Chitinibacter sp. ZOR0017; assembly: GCF_000799095.1. NCBI lineage: Bacteria > Pseudomonadati > Pseudomonadota > Betaproteobacteria > Neisseriales > Chitinibacteraceae > Chitinibacter > Chitinibacter sp. ZOR0017. The sequence goes on from NZ_JTLG01000014.1 coordinate 23,563, forward strand.
AACTGGCTGCGTTTGGCGGTATCAGTGGTCGCGGCGGCCTGTTTGAACAATTCCTGCGCTTTAGCATTGCAGTTTTTGTTGTCGTTCTGGTCAGAGCCACATTCCACCAGGGTGGTGAATGAAGTCGCGTCGTTGTAATCCGCGCTCCAGCCATTGCGGGCGATTTGATAATCACCGTCATGACGTTTTTTCACCAGTACCTTGAATTCCATGTTTTCCAGCTGGGTATCCAGGCCCAGTTTGGATTTCCACTCAGAAGCGGCCCAGATCGCCATTTTCTTGTGGTATTCGTTGGTGTTGTAGATGAAGGTCAGCTTGGTGCCTGCTTTTACGCCAGCATCCGCCAACAGTTTTTTGGCTTCATCCACGCGTTTCGCCATAGGCCATTTCGCCCACTCGTACGGTACGGATTTAGCCCCGGCTACGCCATTCACCATAATGCTGTACACCGGTGGCTGACCATCGGCAGTCACTTTATTGGCCAGCAACTCGCGATCCAGCACCAGATTCAGCGCTTTACGTACGCGTACGTCTTTCAGCAGCGGGTCGGTGTTGTTCAGGCTGTAGTAGCGAATACCCAGGCCGAGCGAGTTACGCAGCTCTTTTGGATAATCGGTTTTGAGCTTGGCAAAACTATTAGGGGTGATTTCCAGTGTCCAGTCGGCTTCGCCAGACAGGTACAGTTTTTGCGCGGCATCTTGCGATTCGATCGGCAGATAGTTCACTTTGGTGATCTGCACGTTTTTCGCATTCCAGTAGTTCGGGTTTTTCTCCAGCACCATCTTGCTGTTGACTTTCCACTCTTTCAGCACGTAAGCGCCGTTACCCACCAGATTGCCCGGTTTCACCCAGTCTTTACCGAATTTTTCTACAGTTGCGCGATGCAGTGGTGCGAAATTAGGGTTCGCCAGCAGCTCAGGCAGGAAAGCCACTGGGCCATTGGTTTTCACTTCGAACGTGGTTTTGTCGATTGCGCGCACGCCAAGTTTATCGGTAGGTGCTTTGCCTTCAGCTGCTTCTTTACCATTGGCAAAGAATACGCCGAAAGCCGAGCTGTAATTTGAAGCTTGCTTAGGATCGATGAAACGACGGAATGCATACACAAAATCATCGGCCGTGATCGGCTGACCATTGCTGAATTTGGCATCTTTGCGCAGCTTGAACACCCAAGTGGTCGCATCGGTTTGCTTCCAGCTCTCGGCCACGGCCGGTACCACTTTGCCTGAGCCATTAATCGCAGTCAGACCTTCAAACAGATCAATCGCGATATTGGCCGCCGGTACGGTTTCCACGTTAGCCGGGTCCAGAGTTTCAGGCTCGGCACCATTGGTGCGGGTCAGTTCCTGAGTGGCGTGCAGTTGAACGCCTTTAGGGATTTCTGCAGCTTGAGTGCTGGCTACAAAACCGATTGCCAGGAGGCTGGCCAGTAATTTGTGATTCATCGAAACAACTCCTTAAGCAAGAAGGATACGAAGCGCGACACGAGCAAGAGGCCAGCAGGGCCGCACAGCGGCGAAATGCGGGCTGGATGAGCCAGCATGCAAGCCATTATGTGACGCTTGTTCGTGCGCGATAATTGCCGATTGCCCTAGGCTTGGCTCAGCCAAGCCCTAGGGCTGCTACACGCTTAGAAGCTAACGTAGATACCCAGCGCTACAGTTGCTGGATCTTTGCCGGCCACGGTGCTTGATTTGAAGCCTGGTACAAAGTCGGTATCGGCTTTGTTATCGATGAGCGAGCCTTCCAGGTACAGCGCTGAGCTGATCTTTTTGCTGCCCATGGTCACTTCTGGCAAGGCGTATTCGTAACCAGCCAGGAACAGGTTGGCACCTGATTTGTCCGCGTAGGTGTGTGCGATACGGAAGGTGTGATCACCGGTCACGTATTGCATGTTCTCACCCAGCATCCAGCCGCTGCTACGTGCGGCTTTTTCGTTGGCCCATTTTTCGGTATTCACAAACACCACGCCGTAAGTCAGGCCTTCAGCCACTTTACCGCGTACGCCGGCCAGTACCGAATTACGGTCATTGCCTTTTACCGCACCACGATCACGCTCAGCGGCATAACCCAGATCAAAACCGAACATTGGGTTCAGATCGTAGGCCACGCTGGTGTAGAAAGCCTGATCTGGCTCATTGGTGCCTTGGGTGGTATCCACTTGCACACTGGCGCGAACAGTCAGACCGCCCATTTTTGGCGATACGTATTTGATTTGTTTCGAAGGACGGCTAGCGGCGCCGCGATCAAACAGCGTACCCAGTGAAGCGTAACCGTTGAAAATATCGTAACCAATGAAGCCCATACGGATCGGAGAATCATCACGACCCACAGTAACGGTACCGAAGCTATCGGCCCAGCGTACGTACAGTTTGCGATCACCGAAGAAGCCCAGACCGGCAGGAATGACGTCGGTGTCTTTGCTCAGGTAGGTGCTCACTTCCCACTGCAGCTTGCCACTCGCAGTGATGTCATGCGTGCCTTTCACATCGATCGAAGAGCCAACATCCGATGGGCCTTGGTAAAAATCGGTTTTACCGTCGTGGTTGGTTTGGTCTTTGTTGTAGGTTACTTCGGTCTGCAGAAAGCCGCCCACAGTGATGTCAGCTTGGGCGCCAGCGGCGAGGAAAGCCGCAGCGATGGCGGCAGCGATAAATTTGGTTTGCATGTGGGTGACTCCCTGTAATTGGTCGAAAATCGCTCAATGTAAAATTCACATTTCCATCAACAATTTTTCACAAACAGGTAAACCTAGCGGCAGTAGGGGTATCACTAATAGAGCACATCAATCAGCACTCACCGCCAGCACCAACACACTGATTTTATTCACCAAATACCATTCATCGAACCATCCAAACTACCTCAAAAACAGATTGGTAGGTGTTTTCCCGTAGATCACTACCTATTCACCGAAATTACCCACACAAAGCTCGCACGAAGATTACAAGCCCACCTAATCACTACGTACTTTTACGACAGAAAACCGCCCAAATCGACGGCTAAATGCGGTTTAGCAGCCTATCGTGACCAAGGAAAGATAGCTTTTAACAATCGCGTCATATTTTCGGTGCATAAAACAGCCCCGCCAGAAGGCGGGGCCAAACTGTTGCGTACAAACATCACCCAAACTGTTATGCTCGGCGCATAGGTCGCGTTTAAAACGCCTCGTAGTTAGGCTTCGGCCAAATTAGCCTGCTGAAATTGCTGCCAGCGGGTACGCAAACGGGCCAGCACCCCACGCACACCATACTGCAACAGTGGGCGCTCGAAGCCATAAGTGAGCAGCGCCGCCCACGCTAGCGCCGCCAGCCACGCCACCACAAACATGCTCCAGCGCCAGCTGGGATCATCCATCGGCACCGGGGTCGCAGCCGGCCACCAGCCATATTCCTTGATAACCCGCGCCACCACCTGATGCCAGAGGTAAAGGTTGTAGGACAGCAGCGAGAGCCAAACCGTGACGCGGTTGGCAATCAGGCTACGCACCAGCGCCGGGGCGTAGCTGCCCGCCACCACCAGCACCACAAACAAGCCGGCCAGCGCCAGCCGGTGCGCCGATTGCCACAGCGCATAGCCTTCGGCCGCCCCCCGCGCCTGATTCAAATCGGCAAACAACAAAGCCAGCACCAGCAAGGCCAGCAACACCAGCCCCGCACACCATGGGCGCAATTGCGCCCACAACACGGCCGGCCCCTGCCGCAACCACACCAGCAGATAGGCGCTGAGCATGCCCGCCGCAAACAGATCCAGAAAGCCCGGCAGTTGATTATTCAGGTGCGAAAATTCGCCCAGCGGCTGGGTATGCGTCCAGGCCCGATACGCCAGCGCCAGCAGCACCATGCCGGCACACACTAGCCACGGCTGGCGGCGAAAACCCCAAGCCAGCAATGGAAACAGCACATAAAACTGCACCTCCACCCCCAGCGACCAGAACACCCCGTTGATCGAATAGTGCGTATCGGCAAACAGATTGTGGATGAAGGTTAGATGCATCAATACATCCACCCAGTATCCGCGCTCAGCGCTTGTGGGATATAGCGTTGGGAAACATACCAGCAGGATCAGCATCGCCAGCCAATAGGAAGGCAAAATCTTGATCGCCCGCCGATAGGTGTAATGCGCCAGACTCGCCAGCGGCGCGCCTTCGAGCATGGTTTTGGCCTGCGGGTAGGTAAGACAAAACGCGCTCAGAAAGAAAAACAGCTCCACCCCCAGCGCACCGGCCACTTGCAGCGCTTCCAGATTATGCTGGCCACCGGTAAAGGGCAGCGGAATCACCCACCAGGTGATCTGCCAATAGTGAAACAAGATCACCAAAGCAATTGCCAGCCCGCGCAAGCCATCCACAATGGCCACATGCTGGGTCGCCGGGACTGGCCCAGCCTCAAGATGGGCGGCGCTCATTCTCGCGCCTCCGCCGTGGCCGGCTGATCCCGCCGCGCCAAGAGCGCCGCCACAGCCGCAATCAGGCCCCCCAGCGCCAGCAAACTCGCACCGAGCCACAACCAGGGCGTACGCCCAGCCGGCACGGCGGGGCTGGCTGCGCTACTGGCCGCGAGCTTGGGCAAATCCACCACCTTCGCTCCGGTGGGCAGCCCCTCCACCGCAGTCAGGCTCACCGCATCAAACCAGGCCTCGCCCTGATTTTCATTGCCAAAATGCCCCAGCCCGAGCGATACCGTGACCGCGCTGGCGTCATTGCTGCGGATATAGAGCTCGCGTGGATACCAGCGATCGGCTGCGCGCACGGTTTCGCTGGCTTCGTAAATCCCATCAACCCCCAGCACCGCGGCCAGTTTGTCCGCATTCGCGCCTTGCGCCTTCAGTTGGGCGCTAAAACGATAGAGGCGATTGGGCTCGATGGCGATGGTTTTGGTCAGGCGCGCATGATTGGGCTGGCTACTGATCAGATGCAGCACCTGCTGGCCATCGGCCGCAGCCTGCTTGCTGATCTCGGCACGGGAAATCTCGGGCTTCCAGGCCGACCATTGCCAATCGCTGGGTAAATTCGGGCTTTGCTCGAAAGATTCTTGCCACAGTGGCGCCGGCTCGGCCGCCAGCGCAGTTGAGCCCACGGCCAGCCATAGCAGGCCGAGGGCGGATAGACGACCCCACATACTCACTCCATCTTTTGTTTTGTTTATCAGTGAAAATGTACCAAAGCCGCCAGCGCTGCGCATCTGCCAGCGCCAAGGTGTGCATCGGGTATAATCGCCGCATGCAATGTCGATCACACTGTGGTGCCTGCTGTACCGCACCCTCGATTACCAGCCCGATTCCCGGCATGCCCAATGGCAAGCCCGCCGGCGTGCCCTGCGTGCAGCTGGATGAGGCGCTGCGCTGCCGGATTTTCGGCCACCCCGATCGCCCGGCCGTGTGTGCCGGGCTACAACCTTCGTTTGAGATGTGTGGGGAAACTCAAGATCAGGCAATGGTTTATCTAACTCAGTTAGAAATCGCAACAACGCCTGGCGCTGAGCCACGAACATAGTATCCGCAGAGGCTTATTGATCTATTGCGTGAGTTAAATGGAATTAATGCAGATGGCTAGTATCGGTCAATTTGCGGTGGGTGCGACCTATCGTGATTATATTGATGAGCGTCGCCGTAGTTGGGTATCTAGCTCGGCTCGCCCTCTCATTACGACGATTTGGTATCCGACCGACGAAGTCGCTAAAGTCAAAAAACAGTGCATCGCCGTTTTTCAAACGGGCCATTACGCAATCAATGCAACGATCAGTCAGCAACAACCGCGCTATCCACTAATTCTGGTGTCTCATGGTACGGGCGGTTCTAGTGCAAGCATAGCGTGGCTTTGTGTGAGACTGGCCTCGGCAGGTTTTATCGTTGCAGCGATCAATCATCATGGTAATACCGCTGCAGAGCCAAAATATTTACTCGAAGGCATGATCCTGTGGTGGGAGCGTGCCAAAGATATTCGCTGCCTGCTTGATCACTTATTAGCTGATGAAATTTTTGCCAAGGCAATTGATTCAGAACGAATTGGCGTAGCTGGATTTTCTATCGGGGGCTTTACCGCTTTAGCTTGCGCGGGGGCCCGGCTTGAAATGAATCGCTGGAAAAGCCATTGCGAACTCAATCAATCCGACTCAATTTGCAAATTGCCACCAGAGATGAGTTTTAATATCGCCGAAGTTTGGCACGCCATCGAGAACAATCCGCATATCCTCGCTGCTTGGCCAGAAGCCAACGAATGCTACCGCGATTCTCGTATTAAAGCCGCTTTTGCCATCGCCCCCGTAGCAAAGGGAGTTGTAAGTGATGAAAGCCTGCAATCAATTGATATCCCAGTTCATCTGGTGGCTGGTAGCGCAGACGATCAGGCTGCGCCTGAAAACAATGCCAAGCTCTACGCAGCACAAATTCCAAATAGCACACTAGAAATATTACCCAACGTCACGCATTACACCTTCTTAAGTGAAGGGGTATGGTGGGCCAAGCTCTTTGATAAGCAGTTTTTACGCGACCCCAAGGGGGTTAATCGGAGAAAAGTGCATGACACCACGGCCTCTGTTGCGGTTAGTTTTTTCTACAAGAGCTTATAAAAAACGTCCTAACAATGAATGAAGGCACACAAAACGCTACTGTGTATGTGAATATAGTTCCCAAGACCAAGCCCGCCGGAGTGTCCTGCGTGCAGCTGGATAACACGCTGCGCTGCCGGATTTTCGGCCACCCCGATCGCCCGGCCGTGTGTGCCGGGCTACAGCCCCAGCTGGAAATGTGCGGCCAGGGTCGCGCCCAAGCCATGCTGTGGCTCACCCAATTAGAGCAGGCCACGCGCCCGCACTAACCCTATTTTTTGCAGAGGTCCTCGCCATGGAAGTTTTGCTGCGGCAGATGCAACACAGCCAGAATGACCAGGATTCACTCTCGGTCTTAACTCAATTGGTGGCGGCGTTGCGCCCCGCCAAAAGCCACGATCACGTGGCGGCGATTAATAATATTCGTGCCCTGTGTTACCTATTAGAGCAACACCCCGACTATCGCGCCTGGCTACGCAAAGCGCTGTTTGCGCTGCTGGATAACACCCGCCAGGTCGATCTCTATACCGAAACCGGTATTTTGCTGAATGAAAGCATGGTCACCGCGGTGAAACGCCGGATCGGGGCCAAACTCTTACCCCCGATCAGCAACCCTGAGCACTTTAGTGATTTGCTGGGGCAGATTTTCCATCGCCGCGATGATTATCAATGGCTAGACGCGATTCCCGACGAAGTCTGGCATGAGCTGGGCCGCGCCGCGCATATGGAAGAACTCGGCCCGGGTGAGCTGCCCCCGCACATCCGCCTGCAGCAGCTCGAGGCCATTCAGGTGCTGTCTTGCCGAATCTCGGCCATCGGGTTAGAGCCGGAAATCATCCGCAACCACCCCGAAGTCGAGCGCTTTGAATCGCCTTTTGTGCGCCTTAATGCCGAAATCCTCGCTTACATCGAGAAATACCGCCACGATCTCACCGCCCGGCGAGTGCCGGATGAAGACCATCGGCATTTACTGGTGCTGCTGAGCCAATGCGAAACCATCATGGGCAAGGTCTGGCGCTATGCCTCGAAAAACGGGGTGTCGGTCAGCCTGACTTACCATCTCTTGCGCCTGAAGCAGCATATCGATCGCTTGAAATTACTGTTTGAGCTGGTCGACCCCACCGCGCCGCACGGCCCGCCGCTGATCCGGCTTTTTAAAGAGCTGGTCAAGGCCGAAAACCGCAAAACCAGCGTCACCGATGTGATGCGCGAAAACACCGAATTGCTGGCGCTGCAAATCACCGAACACGCCAGCCACACCGGCGAGCACTACACCACCGATTCGCGCGGCGAGTGGATGGGCATGTTCCGCTCGGCCGCCGGGGCCGGGGTGGTGGTCGGCTTTATGGCGCTGATCAAAATCCTGATCGCCAAAGCGCATTTACCGCTGCTGCTGGAAGCCTTTGCCTTCAGTATGAATTACGCGCTGGGCTTTATGCTGGTGCACCTGCTGCATTGCACGATTGCCACCAAGCAGCCGGCCATGACCGCCGCCAGCATCGCCGCGGCGCTGCCGCCACCGGGCAGTAAAAAGCTCGAGGGCTATAGCAATCTGGTTGAGCTGATTGTGAAAGTGATCCGCACCCAGCTGATTGCCATTTTGGGCAATGTGGCGCTGGCCATGCCGGTGGCGCTGGCGATTGCCTGGTTCTGGTGGCAACAAACCGGCGTGCATGTGGTCGGGCTGGAAAAAGCCGATCACCTACTGAACGATCTGAAACCGCTCACCGGGCTGGGGGTGCCACATGCGGCCATTGCGGGCGTGTGTTTGTTCCTAGCGGGGCTGATTTCCGGTTATTACGACAATAAAGCCCTGTATAACCGCATCCCCGAGCGGATTGCCGCGCTACCGCTCCTGAATAGACTCTTCGGCGAGCGCCGCAGTCAGCAGTTTGGCCGCTATATCGAACACAACCTCGGGGCGCTGGCGGGTAATTTCTACTTTGGCTGCATGCTGGGCTGCATTGGTACGGTGGGCATTTTGCTGGGCCTGCCCATTGATATTCGTCATATCACTTTCTCGGCCGCTAATGTTTCATACGCCTTAGCCGCCAATGATTTTGTGCTGCCCTGGTGGACTTTGGGCTGGGCCATGCTGGGCGTGGCCTTGATTGGCGCCACCAATCTGATCACCAGCTTCGTGCTGGCGCTGTGGGTGGCGCTGCGTTCACGCAAACGCCGCCTGGGCGAATTGCGCCCGGTCGTCGGCCTGCTCTGGCGCCGTTTCTGGCATAAACCGATTGATTTTCTGATTGCCCCCAAAGTGGTGACCGAGCCTAAAGATGAACCCAAACCCTAATCAGCACAGCACCGTGTTTCAAACGATCGCCGATGCGCTGGCTGGCCCCGGCTGGCTGGTGATCCCCGATTTTCTTAGCCGCCCGCAGGTAGACGAGCTGCGTCAGCTGGCGCAAACGCGGCAGGCCGAGTTTAGCCGCGCCGGGGTGGGCCGCGCGGGCGGCTTTGGGATTCGCGATGATATTCGTGGCGATTCGGTGCTGTGGGTCGATGAGCACGATCCGGCCATGCAAGCAGCCAACGCGCGGATGGCCGAACTGCAGCAAAGTCTCAACCGCGAGCTGTATCTGGGCCTTGCCGAGCTGGAATGGCATTTTGCTAGTTACCCGGCCGGCGCGTTTTACCAGCGCCATCTGGATCAGCATCGTGAGCAAGACACCCGGGTAGTCACCGTGGTGCAATACCTCAACGCTGCTGACTGGCAAGCTGAAGATGGCGGCCAGCTGCGCATTTATCTCGATGAAGAGCAAAGCGTGGACGTCACCCCGCATGGCGGCACGCTGGTCGTGTTTCTATCTAATCGCTTCGAGCATGAAGTGTTACCCGCCCGGCGCGAACGCTTTTCGCTCACCGGCTGGTACCGCCGGCGCAGCTAAAGCCGCCGATTGTGCATATGCCACAGTGAATTTTGCGGCAGACGGGTAGACTCAAAGCCATTCAATCCAAAATGAGACTGGCTGGATTACCCCGGCCCACCGGAGAGCATCATGCGCCACACCACCCTGTTAGCTGCCGCCGTATTGGCGGCCAGTAGTTTACTGAGCGGCTGTATCACTGCCGACTCGGCCAATGTGTACCACAAAGACGAAATGAAGCGCGTCGCCAAAGCCCGCGCGGGCAAGATTGAAAGCATGCGCACAGTCGAAATGGCCGACAGCACCAGCGGCGTGGGCTCGATTGCCGGCGCGGTCATTGGCGGCGTGGTGGCAGCCAATAATGTCGGCAAAGGCACCGGCTCGGTGGTAAGTGGCGTGCTCGGTAGTTTGCTGGGCGGCTGGCTGGGCAATCAGGCCGAAAACCAGATCACCCGCAAACCGGCCAAAGAGCTCACCGTGGCCATGCAAGATAACGGCGAGCGGCTAGTGATTGTGCAAGACGCTGATCAACCTTTCGCCGTGGGCCAAACCGTGGATGTGATCACCGATGGCGTGACCGCCCGGGTGACGATTCGCCAATAAACCCCACCACGTATACGGCCAAAATCCCTATCGATTAAGGCGTGTGGCCATATACCCAATCAAACACAATCAATAGCCTAGCCGCTGGCAAATGGTCGACACCGCCCCGGCGCTATTGAGCGTATAAAAATGCAGCCCCGGCGCGCCGCCGGCCAAGAGCCGGTCGGCCAGCTCGGTGACCACATCAAGACCAAAGGCGCGGATCGCCGCGCTATCATCGCCCAGCGCCTGCAAGCGCAAGCGCAACCAGCGCGGAATCTCGGCACCGCACATATCGGAAAAGCGCTGCAGCTGGCTGTAATTCTGAATCGGCATAATCCCCGGCACGATCGGAATCTCCACCCCTTGCGCCCGCACCGCATCTACAAAGCGAAAATACGCATCGGCATTAAAAAAATACTGGGTAATCGCCGAATCCGCCCCAGCGCGCACCTTATGCACAAAATGCTGAATATCGGCCAGTGCGTTCTCGGCCTGCGGATGGCATTCCGGATACGCCGCCACCTCGATATGAAACCAGTCGCCAAATTCGGCGCGCAAAAAGCTCACCAGCTCATTGGCATGCCGAAATTCGCCCACATCCACCATGCCGGATGGAATATCCCCACGCAGCGCCACAATATGGCGAATACCATGCGCCTGATAGGTTTGCACAATCTGGCGAATCGACTCGCGCGTCGCGCCAATGCACGATAAATGCGGGGCCGCCGCATAGCCGGCGGCACGAATATCGCACACCGCCTGCAAAGTGCCGCTTTGCGTAGTACCACCTGCCCCAAAGGTCACCGAGAAAAATTCGGGCTGAAACTGCGCCAGCTGATCGCGGGTGGCCGCCAGTTTGGCTGCGCCTTCGGCGGTTTTGGGCGGAAAAAACTCGAAACTAATGGGGGTGGCTGGGCGACTCATAATGAACAAAACTCATGCTAATTGCGTTTACCCATGAATGCTAATTGATAAATTGCCACCCCAAGATGAAGAATATTCATTTCAACATGCATGATTTCCATCAAGCCACGTCACTATCCAGCACCCACAACACCCGCTACAATGGCGGCCATTGCTTTGGCATTGAATCGGCTCACTTTTTTATGCTCACACTGGCTCGCATGCGCAATCCCCGCTGGGTGTTGCTGGCGCTTATCGCGCTCAGCCTGCACCTGCTATTGCCGTTTGCGCACGCCCTGAGCATGCCGAGCCAGCTCGATCAGCTGCTGGCACAAAATACCTGCCGTACCTTCGGCAGCGCCGCTAGCACCAAGGGGAACGCCAACCCAGCAAGCGCGGATCAGCCCACCAACCTCACTGCCACAACCAGTATCCCAGGCACCACCAACCCGGAGAGTGCCCCCGCCGCTTCCGGCCTGCCGATGTGCGCCATTTGCGCCGTGCAGGCCAGCAGCACCCTCGCGCCCCCGCCGGCGCTGACCGCCTTGCCTTCGTTTCGAGAGCACGTCAGCTCGCTCCGACTGATGCGATTCGAAGGCTCTTTTATCGCGGACCCAACCTATACCCTCCCCCCGAGTCAGGCTCCACCCCAGCTGTAATCGACTCTGGCAAGCTATACCCCCATAAAAACTAAATTGACCGCAAGGAATCATCCTATGTTGAAAGCCGCTTTTGCTGGCGCGGCACTGCTGTGCGCCACGACCCTCTCTTATGCTCATGGTTTTACCGTGGGTGATCTGACTATTCAGCACCCGTGGGCGCGCGCCACCGCGCCAGCCGCAAAAAATGCCGGCGCCTTTATGCTGATCAAAACCACCAAAGATGATCAGCTGGTGAAAGTCGATAGCGATATCGCTGAAAAAACCGAGCTGCACGAAATGAAAATGGCCGATGGCGTGATGAAAATGAGCCCGATCGCCAGCCTGCCGGTGACCGTAGCGGCCCCAGCCAAACTCGCCCCCGGCGGTTACCATGTGATGTTGCTCGGCCTGAAACGCCCACTGGTCGCCGGCGAGAAATTCCCACTCAAGCTCACCTTTGCCAAAGGTGGCGTGGTGGAAGTGCAAGTCAAAGTCGAAGACATGACTTATCAACCCCAAGGCGACGCGCACAGCGGCCATTAAAAAGAGATCAGCATGAAGAAAATCCTCTTGGCCTTGTCCGTACTGGGCCTCTTGCACACGGGCCTCGCGCGAGCTGGCGATATCGAAGACATCCGCAGCGGCATGCAACAGCAATGGGAAAAACCCGATGCGCCACTCACGGTCAAACCGGTGGTGGTAGTGGGTGATGCGGCGCTGGCCGGTTGGCTGCAAGGCGAGCGCGGTGGCCGCGCAGTGCTACGCAAACAGCATGGCCAGTGGCAAACCCAGCTTTGCGCCGGCGCGCTGAGTAGCGATCTGCTGCGCCAAGCGGGCATCAGCGTCAGCAGCGCGCAGCAATTGCTGAAAAAGCTGAATCAAGCCGAAGCCAGCCTTAGCAATGCCGAACGCCAACAGCTGGATTCATTTGTCGGCGTGGTGAAGATGGATGGCAAAGGTCACCATGGCGAACACGCCCACCACGGTCAGGCCAGCGCACAAGCTGAGCATACGGCGCACGCAGCCCATGCGGCCAGCGCCGCCAGCAGCGCGCATAGCCATTAAGCCAGGCTGCTGTCTAGTTGAAAAAAAGCCCCGCAACTGCGGGGCTTTTTGCTTGATGACTAGCTCCACTCGCGCAGCGAGGCTCCCCTCAAGGAGGGGACGGGAGGGGTGGGAATAGAACATCAAGGCTGCTGATTAAATGCCTATTTCCCGGGCTCGGCTTTGCCGAGACTTGAAGAATATTGTCCTACTACTGTGCCAGCAGCCTGCGCCCCGCAACTGCGGGGCTTTTTGCTAGCGGGCGTTTAGGCCAGATCGCTGGGGCGGGCGGGGATTTCCAGCGCCTTGGCCAGATCCAGAAAGCGGCTCAGCTTCTGGTTGCGCACCAGTACCGTTTGCCAGCGCGCGCCAAAAGGCTGGCTGAAATTCACCAGTGTAAAGGTCGGCTCCAGCTCATCTTGCACCTTGTACAAGGCGGCTTGTTCGCTCAGGCCGTCCAGGCCGGCCAGTGGCAGCTCGAGTTCATCATCGCCAAATGCATCGATAATCTGGGCATACAAGGCCGGAATATCATCGGCGCGGAACAGCAGGCCGTCTTCCAGCTGCTCCAGCAACACCCACTGCCACAGCGGCAGATTCAGCTCCGGCCGATAGGCCGATTGGGGATCGTTGGCCAGATAGGCGGCCGCATCATCGGCGGCGGCGATCACTTCATTGAGCATGGCCTGGATATCGTCGTGATCGAGGCTGCCATCCACGATGATTTCGAGCAATTCGCTCAGGGCTTTCTTTTGCATGGGTTGATCCTTTTCAAGTTGCGGCGATTCTACGCCCTCGCCCGCTTCACGCCCAGCCTTATCCGCCAAAGGCATGGCGCAGCAGACCCAGCCCCGCTGCCAATACCAGCACCCGTGGTACCGACCATTGCCAGCGCAACAGTGCCCACGCTGCCAAAAGGCCCAGACCCAGCGCAGTCATATCCGGCCAAGCGCTGAAGCCCTGCGGCCAGAATACATGCCCGGCAAAAAACAGGGCCAGATTGAGCATCACCCCCACCACCAGTGCGCTGATCGCCAGCAAGGGTGCTTGCAGGCTGCGGATTTGCCGGCTGGCTTCCACCAGCGGCGCCCCCACCAAGATAAACACAAACGAGGGCAGAAAGGTAAACCACGTTACGCACAGCGCGGCGCCAAGCGCCAGTAGCCACGGGTCTTGCCCGCCGCTGGCGGTCTGAAAGCCTGCCAGAAAGCCGACAAAAGTCACCACCATAATCAGCGGCCCCGGCGTGCTTTCCCCCAGCGCGAGGCCATCGAGCATTTGCCCGGCGCTCAGCCAGCCAAAGTGCTGCACAGCGCCCTGATACACATAGGGCAACACCGCATACGCGCCACCAAAGGTTAGCAAGGCCGCCTTGGTAAAAAACCAGCCCAGCTGGGTATACAGTGGCGCCGCCCAAAGATGCAGCGCCGCCAGCGTAGCGGCCCACAGGCCCAGCCCTGTCAGCGCCACCGCGAGCACCGAACGTGGCCGCCAGCGGGTATGCACAGCCTGCGCGCTCAGTGCTGCAGCCGATTCGGCGGGCTCAGCGGCCGCCGCATGCCCAGCGCTGGCCGCTGGCCAGTCAGTCGGCGCGTAGCGCGCCAGCGCCCAGCCCAGCGAGGCGGCTACGGCCACCAAGATCGGAAACGGCACGCCCAAGTAACTACCCAATAATCCCGCGCCCGCCAGCGCCAGCAAGACACCCCGCCGTAGCGTGCGCCGGCCCAGTTTATACACCGCCTGCACCACGATCGCGGTCACCGCCGGCTTGATGCCATATAACACCGCCGCCACCCAGCCGACATTGCCGTAATGGACATACAGCCCAGATACTGCCAGCAGTATAATCAGCGAAGGCAATATAAATAATGCGCCGGCGGCAATACCGCCAAGGCGGCCATGCATCAGCCACCCCAGATAGGTGGCCAGCTGCTGGGCTTCTGGGCCGGGGAGTAACATGCAGTAGTTCAGCGCATGGGTAAAGCGGGGCTCGCTAATCCAGCGTTTTTCCTCCACCAGCTCGCGATGCATGAGCGCAATCTGCCCGGCCGGGCCGCCAAAGCTGATGCAGCCCAGCTTGAACCAGAAGCGCAAGGCAGTCGCAAAGGAAATCGTTGGGGTCAGCAAGATAGAGCCTCCGCTTAGGCTGAATGCGGCGATTATGCCGCAAGCGCGGCCCCAGCACAGCCCGACAGATGCTGCAAAGCAACATTGAACACAGTGTCAGAAAGTGCAACAACAGCCCTACACGAGCTAGGGATTATATTTACAAAATAAGCGCTTAACGCCATCATCATCATCTATACAGGAGGCCGTATGCGCTGGATGTGCATCCTGCTCGGACTGCTGGCACACTGCGCGGTGGCCAGCGAGAGCAGTAGTCAATTTCAATCACAGGTGGCGCAGCTGGTATCGCTGCGCAACCAGGCCTATCAATTTGCCGTAAAAAATCAGATCACCAAAGCCGAAACGCCACCGCTCACCCGCGCGCAAAGCAATCAGCTACGAGCAATGGCACTGCGCTACATCGAATTGCGTGCCGCCCTGCTACCTTATGCCACCCAGATGGCGCCGCTGTTTCAAACCAATGTCAATCTGCAATTAAGCCAGCACGAAGCCACCGATGCGCAGCTGATCTTGGATAACCCGCCCCAGGCGCTGAGCAAAGGCATTCGCAGCGCCTACATTAACCCCGGCGATGCCCGCGGGCAGGCCCTGCTCGAAGACATCCAACGTGGGCTGGCGGCGGCGCTGGTTTTGATGGATAGCTACCAGATCGCGATTGAGCCCTACCGCAATAATCCGGCCATTGCCTATCTGCTGACCTACGATGTCGGCAACAATGTGACGCTGCGCCAGCTCTCGAATAACTATTACTCGGCCGAATACCGCACCCGCCTCAAGCGCGCGACCGAGTTTGTTGACCAACTCATGCAGCAGCGCCGCGAGCGAGGCCTGGATAGTAGTCCGGCCGAAAACGACTACTATGCGCTGAGCCAAAGTACGGTGTGGTATGTAAAGCTACACCGCGAAAACAGCTTGGCGCTCAGCAGCGGCAGCCTGAAACAGCTGGTGAGCAATCTTAGCCAGCAGGAAAAAAGCCTGGAAAACACCGTCAGCTTTGGGCTGAGCATGGGCTTTGGCAATATGCTGGGGCTGGTTAAAACCCGCAACGGCAAATTGCGTGATATGCCCGCCAGCGAACAGGCGCAACTCGAAAGCCAGCTTCAGCCAATGGATATCTTGCTGGAAAAAACCCCTTTCCGCCTTACCGACAAAATGATCCCCGGCCACTATGGCCATGTGGCGATTTGGCTGGGCAGCGAAGCCCAACTGCGCGAGCTGGGTGTATGGGAGCGGATTCCGGCCGCGCATCAGCAGAAAATCCGCCAGGGTGGGCGCATTGTTGAAGCGCTGCGCAGCGGCGTGACCATTAGCCGGCTAGAGCATTTTCTGGATATTGATGATCTGTTAGTGCTGCGGCAAAACCAGCGCAGTGAACGCGATTATCTGCAAGCGGCCGCGCTAACTACCGTGGCGCAAGTGGGCAAGGAATACGATTTTAATTTTGACGTGCTAACGCACGAACGCATCGTCTGCTCGGAGCTGGCGTATGTGGTGTTCCCAGATCTACCTTGGCCGCTGGATAAAACCCTGGGGCGCTACACCATCAGCCCGGATAACGTCGCGCAGCTGGCCATCGGCCCACAGCCGCTACTCGACCCGGTGGTGCTGTATCGCGCGGGGCAGCGCCAACAAAATGATTTACGCACTAAGCTCGCCAAACTGATTAATCCGAAAGCAACATGGATGGCGCAAAATTGAACTTTTTTCCGTGCTGCTCTCACTTCACCCTCACCGACTGAAGGCCACGGCATGATTACCGCCGAAATCCTGCAAGCGCTGTTTGATCTCTCCCCTTCCGGCATTGCCATTGCCGATGAGGCGGGCCGCTATTTGCATGTGAATGACGCGTATTGCAGTATTTTTGGCTACTCGCGCGCGGAGCTACTGGGCCAGACCTTTGGCCTGATTTTGCTGCCAGAAGACCAAGCACGCGAGCCGGAAATCCTGCAGCTGGCGCTTACCGAAGATCGCGCCGCGCCCAGCGAGTGGCGGGTGCGGCATAAAGATGGCCACGCCCTGTTTGTGCATTCCGCCTTTAAAACGCTGATCAAGCCCGATGGCAGCGCCCAGATCATCACCATTTTGAGTGATGTGTCCACCCTCACCAATACCCTGCGCACACTGCAGGAACAAGAACAGCTGCTGCGCCGCAGTAATGAGCTATTGGAAGAAATGGTCGGCCGCCGTACCGCGCAGCTGGAGCGGGCCAACCGTGAACTGGCGCGCATGGCCACCCAAGACCCGCTTACCGGGCTGGCCAACCGCCGGGCGTTCGAGCAGGAAGCACAGCGGCTCATTGGCAGCGCCGACCGGCATCAGCGTGCGCTATCGGTGCTGTTTTTAGACATCGACCATTTTAAATCCATCAATGATCAGTACGGCCATTCGGCCGGCGATCTGGCCATCCAGGCGGTGGCGCGCCATATTCAGCGCCTGCTGCGGGCCGAAGACCTGATTGCCCGCTGGGGCGGGGAAGAGTTTGTCGTGCTGCTGCCCGACACCCCGCTGGAGCAAGCCGTGGCCGTGGGCGAAAAAATCCTCTCTGGCGTGCGTTGGCTCTCGCGCGACTGCCTCGAAGTCCCGCGCGCCCTGACCATCAGCGGCGGGCTGGTCGAGCGCCAGCGCAACCAAAGTCTGGGCGAAGTATTACAGCAAGCCGATCAGCTGCTGTATCAGGCCAAGCACCTTGGCCGCGATCGGCTGGAATACCGGCCACTGCAACATGAGCTCCTGATCCATAGCCGCATCCGGCAAGAAGACAGCGACTACAGCATCAGTATCTAATACCCATCACCCGTATTGCCCTGAAGGCATTTATTTAAATAACAATAAGGGCAATACCCCTAGCAAGTTTAATCTGGCCGCATGAATAGCCGCGCTTGGCTATAGTGAAAAGCCGACTTGAACGCCTGCTTGTAGCGCGGAGGGGATGATGGAGATTCTGCAGCGCAATTATGTCCAGCAACTCGGAAATGGTGAGCCGATGCTGCTCGCGCACGGGTTTGGCTGCAATCAAACCATGTGGCAGCGCCTCACTCCGGCTTTTGCCGATGAATACCGGCTTATCCTGTTTGATTACGTCGGTAGCGGCCGCTCTGCGCGCGCCGCCTTTGATGCGCAGCGCTACAGCACGCTGCAGGGGTATGTGGCCGATGTACTGGAAATCTGCGCCGCGCTGGGCATTAGCGAGGGTCTCACTTTCGTTGGTCACTCGGTGAGTGCCTCGGTGGGGCTACTGGCTTCGCTCGCCCAACCCAAGCTGATAAAACGCCTGATCCTGATTGGCCCCTCGCCCAGTTTTCTTAACCATCCACCTGATTACTTTGGCGGCTTTGAACAAGCCGATCTGAATGAGCTCCTGAATCTGATGGATCAGAACTACATCGGTTGGGCCAACTATCTGGCCCCGCTGGCCGCCGGCGCGCCAGATTCACCGACCACGCAAACACTGAACGAGAGCTTTTGCTCTACCGACCCGCAGGTGGCACGGGTCTTTGCCCGCACCACTTTTTTTGCCGACACCCGCGCCGAGCTGACACGCATTACTACGCCAGCACTGATTATTCAGCATGAACGCGATGCACTGGTGCCGCTCAGCGTGGGCGAATACATGCACCGGGCATTGCGGCATAGCCAGCTGGAAGTGCTGGATGTGGGCGGCCATTGCGCGCATCTGTCCCACCCCGAGCTGGTGATTGCCAGTATGCGCCGCTTTTTGCAGGCCACTGCCAGCGCCCCAGCATGATCAAGCTCGATCAGGTGCCCTGCCCGCTGGCGCAATGCGATGGTCAGGGGCAGCTGCTCTCAGTCAATGTCGCCTTGTGTCAGCTTACCGGGCAGCCAGCGGCGCAACTGGTGCAACTGCGACTAGAGCAACTGCTGCCCCCGGCCGGGCGGATTTTTCTACATACCCATTTATGGCCCATGCTCTTGCGCGACGGGGAGCTGCGCGAGATCTACCTCAAACTCTTAGGCCCACACGGCGAGCTGATACCGGTACTGGCCAATTGCCAGCAAACGGGCAGTGCCGAGCGGCCGCAATATTGCTGGGTGTTTTTTGTGGCGCAGGAGCGCAGTGCATTTGAAGCCGAATTACTCGATGCCCGCCAGCGGGTGGAAGCGGCCAATTTGGCGCTCGCCGATAACGAGCGCTTTTTAAACACCATTGCCAATGCCTTGCCCAGCCTTGTGGCCTATGTCGATCGGCAATTGCATTACCGCTTTGCCAATCAGGTGTATCAAGATTGGTTTGGCTGCACGAGCGAGGCCATCATCGGCAGCGTGATACTTGCCAGCCCCCCGTTTGCCAACGAAGAAGCGGCCATTCAGGCCGTATTAACCGGGCAAGCCCAGCAATTTGAGCGCAGCCTGGCCACTGACCAACACGTCTTGCGCCACACCTTGGTGAATCTGACCCCGGATTGCAATCTGCTGGGTGAGGTGATCGGTTTTTTTGTGCTGGTCAGTGATGTCAGCGCACTCAAACTCGCGCAGGCCGATTTGCAATTGGCGGCCAGTGTGTATGAGGCAGCCAGCGAAGGCATCGTCGTTACCGATGCCCAATTGCAGATCATTTCTGTCAACCCCGCCTTTACCCGCATCACCGGCTGGCCGGCCCCCGCTGCGCTGGGCTGCTCGATGAGTGCACTGAACCCGCCTGATGCCCCCGACCATCACCCGGCGTTGCTAGAGGCGATCCAGCAGCATGGGCAATGGGCCGGCGAAAGCTGGTACCTGCGCCGCGATGGCCACCCTTTTCTCGCCTGGCAAACCGTGGCTGCACTGCCGGGGCACGAGTCCGCCGCGCCGCGGCTGGTGTGGATGCTCAATGACATCACCGAGCGCTGGCAAAAAGATGAGCGCATACGCCATCTGGCCTTTCATGACCCGCTCACCAATCTGCCCAATCGCGCCCTGACCATGGAGCGGCTGGAACAACTCATAATCAGCGCGCAGCGCCAACCTAAACACATCGCCCTGCTGTATCTGGATCTGGATGGTTTTAAGCCAATCAATGATCAATTTGGCCACGATGCCGGCGACTGGGTTTTGCAGCAGGTAGCGCTGCGGCTCGTGGCGCAAACCCGCAGCGCCGATACTGTGGCGCGCTTTGGCGGTGATGAATTTATTGTGCTGCTCAACCACCCGATGGATGCGCTGGCCAGCAGCCAGATTGCCGAGCGGATGATTGCGGCGGTAAACCAAGCGCTAGACTGGGGTGGGCAGGCGCTGCAGGTGGGCGTATCGATTGGAATTGCCCAGTTTCCCACCCACGCCCTACGGGCTGCCGAATTATTGCAAGCCGCCGATCAGGCCATGTACGTGGCCAAAACCGCAGGCAAAAACACCTTCCGTTTTGCGCGAGCGCCCGATACCACAGTGCTGCAGGCATAAAAAAAACCGGCCCAAAGGCCGGTTGGAAGATCAAGAGCCGAAGCCCTCGATGTGCGCAAAAAAAACGGTAGAACACTGCCACGAAGTGGCAACATCAAACTGAGCGAGATAATACCAGATTTGGCAGTAGTGCCAAGTAGGCACACTACACACCGTGAGCTGGCGCACAAAGAAAACCCGCCAAAACGACCGTTTTAAGCCACAACCTCCACCCTGATCCAGCCACAAAAGCACCGACCAAAGTGGTATCTAACCACCCCCCACACCCACACATTTTACTGACAAAATAGCCACTTAACTGGCCGGCTGCGGATAGCCCGCTTTGGCCGCGGCAATCGCCTCGATCCGCGCAGCTTCCACCGCTTGCGGGATTTGCCGTTTGTCGGCGCACGCGGCAGCGATGGCGCCGGCATTCACCGCCGCCGCCGCGGCCAGCAGGGCGCGCAGATAATCGGCCTGCGGATAGGCGCAATCTTCAAACGTCCAGCGCCCGCGCGCGTCGGCAAGGCAAGCATCCAAGAGCTGGCCAAAGCGCTCGGGCCGGCGTAGCGCATCACAGCGCTGCAGCAGCTGCCACACCGTGGCCGGGCGTAATTCAAAGGCGGTATGCACCAGCGTGTGCTCACGGCAAGTCAGCACCGCCAGATCGCGACATTCGCTTGGCACGCGCAAGCGCTGGCAGAGCGCCTCCACCAGTGGCACCCCACGCATTTCATGCTGAATATGCCGCGGCAAGACTTCGGCTGGGGTTAAGGCTTTGCCCAGATCGTGGCACAAAGCCGCAAAGCGGGTGGCCAGCGGCCAGCCTTGCGCGGCGGCATAATCCAGCACCAGCATCGTATGCAGGCCGGTATCGACTTCCGGGTGATAATCAGCCCGTTGCGGCACGCCCCACAGGGCGTCAAGCTCTGGGGCAATACGCGCCAGCGCGCCGGATTCGCGCAAAGCCGCAAACATCAGGCTGGGCCGCGCCTCCAGCAAGCCTTTGGCGATTTCCTGCCATACTCGTTCGGGCACCAGATGATCCACTTCGCCCGCGGCCACCATCTGCCGCATCAGCGCCATGGTTTCAGGCGCGGTGGCAAACCCGAAACGGGCGGCAAAGCGGGCCAGACGTAAAATCCGCACCGGGTCTTCGGCAAAGGCGGGCGAGACATGGCGCAAAGTGCGCGCCGCCAGATCAGCCTGGCCGCCATAGGGGTCGATCAATTGCCCATCAGCATCTTCGGCCATGGCATTGATGGT
This sequence comes from Chitinibacter sp. ZOR0017, assembly GCF_000799095.1. NCBI lineage: Bacteria > Pseudomonadati > Pseudomonadota > Betaproteobacteria > Neisseriales > Chitinibacteraceae > Chitinibacter > Chitinibacter sp. ZOR0017. Next base: position 44,917 of record NZ_JTLG01000014.1, read on the forward strand.
GAGATCGCGGCGCAGCAAGTCTTCTTCGAGCGTCACGTCGGGGCTGGCGTGCACCTCAAAGCCGGTATAGCCATGACCGCTTTTACGCTCAAGGCGCGCCAGCGCGTACTCCTCATGGGTATCTGGATGCAAAAACACCGGAAAATCCTTGCCCACCGGCTGAAAGCCTTGCGCCAACATCGCTGCGGGCGTGGCGCCCACCACCACCCAATCCACATCCTTGACCGGCAGCCCCAGCAGACGATCGCGCACCGCGCCGCCAACCCGATAAATCTGCATGTTATTTCCTTAGTCTGAAGAGTTACTTCTGCCGGCCGTCATTTCCGGTCTACAATCTAGCGATTATCGCTTAATTCAGCATGAGGATGGGGTTATGAAGATTGCCAACAATGTCACCGAACTGATCGGCAAAACACCGCTAGTCAAACTCAACCGCGTGAGTGCCGGCGCGGGCGCCACCATCGTGGCCAAGCTGGAATACTTTAATCCATCGCACTCGGTAAAAGACCGCATCGCCGTCAGCATGATCAATGCCGCCGAAGCCGCTGGCCTCTTGGGCCCGGACACCGTGATTGTGGAGCCAACCTCAGGCAATACCGGTATTGGTCTGGCCATGGTGTGCGCTGCGCGCGGCTACAAGCTGGTATTGACCATGCCGGAAACTATGTCCAAAGAGCGGCGCGCGCTGCTGCGCGGTTATGGCGCCGAGCTGATTCTGACCCCAGGCCCCGAAGGCATGGGCGGCGCGATTGCCAAAGCCAAGGCGCTGACCGAAGAGCACGCCAATTACTTTATGCCGCAGCAGTTTGAAAACCCGGCCAACCCGGAAGTGCACCGCAACACCACCGCGCTGGAATTGTGGGATGACACCGATGGTCAGATCGACATTCTGATCTCCGGGGTGGGTACGGGCGGCACGATTACCGGTATCGCCGAAGTGATTAAGGCGAAAAAACCCTCTTTCCAAGCCATTGCCATCGAGCCCGACGCCAGCCCAGTGTTGAGCGGCGGCGCCAAAGGCCCGCACCCGATCCAGGGGATTGGCGCCGGCTTTGTGCCCAAAGTGCTGAATACCGAGATATACGATGAAGTGATCCGCGTAAGCAATGACGATGCCTTTGCGACCGCGCGGGCGATGGCCACGCAAGAAGGGATTTTGTGCGGCATCTCGGCCGGTGCGGCCACTTGGGCGGCGATTCAGGTTGCGCAGCGGCCAGAAAACGCCGGCAAGCTGATTGCGGTGATTATTCCGTCTTTTGGCGAGCGCTATTTGTCGACCAAGCTGTTTGAAGGTCTGGCTGACTAAGTAACAACTTGGGTATATGGCTGCGGGCCAAATTGATCATAGCCTACAGACGTATACCCACCCAAACCTAACAACTAACGAAAAGGCAGTCGCCCGACTGCACGCCACGAAGCGGCATCACGAGTCATCCGGCTAGTAATCAATCTCCGGCCGATCATCCAGCGCCCGCCAGTTACTCACATCACGGAATACCAGCACCGCGCCGATCGTGTGCGACTGTTCATCGCGAATCCGCGCGCCGCACTCTTCAATCTGGAAATTGAGCCCGAATTTATTCAGCAGCACACTGCGCCGCGCGCCGTGGTATTGCCCGCCTTCGCGCAACACCTCATCAATCAGATCAGGCAGCGGCAAGCGACTGAGCCGGTCTACGGTCTGGTAAATGGCACTCAGCGGCTGCCCACGCGCGGCGCTGAGCTCCCAGCCCACCAAGGATGAGGCCACCGGATTGATGTAATCCACCCGGCCAAACACATCGGTGGTGATCACGCCATCGGCGATTGAATCCAGCGTGGCTTGCGCGCGCTGCTGCTCGGCCAGCAAGGCGCGCTGCGCCATCCGTACCGATGTAACATCCCGGCCAATGCCGCGATAGCCCAAAAACTCGCCATCATCACCATACAAAGGATGGCCAGAGACGCTGACGATGATGGTTTCGCGCCCGAGTTGGGAGGTGTATTCAAAATCGCGATACGGCCGGTGCATGGCCAGCACATGCCGATGCTCATCCCACTGCGCCGTCGTGAGCCCACCCGTGCCCAGCTCCCAGCGGCGCTTGCCAAGGAAGAAATTCGGCGCGATATCAAAGCGGGTAAAGAAGCCACCAGTCACCAGCGTAAAGCGGGCCTCGGCATCTTGCTCCCAGAACCAATCGCTGGAGAGGTCGAGCATTTCCTGTAAGCGCTGCGCCTGCTTTTTCAGGCTCAGGCTTTGTTCATATTCGACACTGATATCGCGCACAAACAAAGCATTGGCCACGGGCTGCAGCCGGTCATTCTGAATTGGCTGCAGATAGGCTTCGAGGTGGCGCAGCTCGCCATCCGGTAGCGTGTGGCGGCTGGCAAAACTTTGCGGGAAGGGTAATTCACCCAGCTCGGATTGGCTTAACAGCACCTGATATTGCCCGGCCAGCTTCTCGCCCGGCGGGCAAAACAGCGCATCTGCGGCGGCATTGGCATACAAAATTCGGCCATCCGGCTGGCGCAACACCACTGCATCGCGGGTGTGTTCTACCGCCTGCAACAGGTATTGCACCTGCTGCTGCCGCTCCAACTGATCACCCTTGGTTTGCTCCAGCACTTGCAGCGCCCAATGCCGCGAGCTGTAGAGGTATTGCATCAGCCCCGCCAGCCCGGCCAAGCCAAGCAGCGCCACGCCCAGCGCCATCAACAGCCATTCATTTTGATGTTCATTGAGAAACTCGGTGTGCGAGTCGTAATGCAATTGCCATTGCCGCCCGGGTAAATGCACCAGCTGCGTAGTTGAACGCGTGATTTTCAGCTCAGGCGCTACCTCGTAGCGCATCACCTCACTGGCTGGCCGCGCCCGCACCCAGGTTTTTAGCGCATAGCCCTGATCAACCAAGCGCCAGCTCAAACGGTCATCATAGTTACCGCGAATCAGCGGCCGCACCACCTCGCGTAAGCGCACCAGCGCCACCACACTGCCGGCATGTTGGGCGCGGCGATCATCCATGGAGGGCTCGGGGGGTAAATCACGATAGATCGGCGCGATATAGGCAAACATCGGCTCTTCAGAGCCCGGCAGCCGAAACACGGGGCTGGTCAGCAGCCGGCCGGTATCACGCGCGCGGATCAGGGTTTCGCTCAGCGCCAGCGATTGCAGCACATTTTGCCCGAGCAAATCGCCGGTCATCCGGTTGATCGGATAAAGGAATTCCAGAATTTGGTAAGGGCTTTCGCCGATGAGCGGGCCGGGCTGATAGTCTTTGTAGGCCAGCGGGGCCACGCGTTTATCCGCGCGGGCGGCGGCAATATGCGCCTGGATTTGGGTATCACTAATCGGTCGCACCAAGGCCATGGCCAGCAAGCTGGGGTGGCGGTACAGCACATTGCTTTGCAGCAGCAGATCATAAAACTGCTGCCGATCCAGCGCGGGGTTGAGCGTGACCGCGGCCTGCAGGCCGAGCAACACTTCTTGCTGCTGATTCAGCCGCCCTTCGAGCTCGCTGGCCTGCCCGGCCGCAATCACTTCGAGCTGATGCTGTGCCGTGCTTTCCACCTGCTGCAACAACAGCGCGGCACTCGACAGCAGCACCAGCAAACCACCAGCCAAGACCGCTAGCAAAACGGTGTAGCGCTTGATCCAGGACCACAGCTTCAACAAATGACCTCCCGCAATCACAACGGCCTGCCGTTAACCGGCAGGCCTGTTGTAGTTGTATGCCAGATTGGCAGGCGGGGCAACTGTGGCCCCGGCGGTGTGGCGTTTCTTACGCGTTTCCGGCGCTGAGGAACAGCTGATAAGCGGGATTTTCCGTTTCCAGCCAATACGGGTAGCCCAGGCGGGACAAAAACTCGCCAAAGGCCGCATCGTCTTCCGGCGGTACCTGTATCCCGACCAGCACGCGACCATAGTCCGCGCCGTGGTTGCGGTAATGAAACAGCGAGATATTCCAGTTATCGCTCATGCCATTGAGGAAATTGAGCAGCGCGCCCGGCCGCTCGGGAAACTCAAAGCGGATCACCCGCTCATGCAGCGCCTGCGGAGCCTGTCCGCCCACGAGGTGGCGAATATGCAGCTTGGCCATTTCATTGTCGGTGAGGTCCAGCGCCGGCAAGCCTTCCTGGGCCAGCTTTTCGATCAGCTCCACCACTTCACGACGCTGCTGAATCGACAGGCCGACAAATACATGCGCCTGATCATCCGCACCATAACGGTAGTTAAACTCGGTGACATTGCGCGCGCCGATCAGGCTACAGAATTTGCGGAAGCTGCCGGGTTGCTCCGGCACCGTCACGGCCATAATGGCTTCGCGCTGCTCGCCCATTTCGGCTTGCTCGGCCACATAGCGCAGGCGATCGAAATTCATATTCGCGCCTGAGGCAATCGCGATCAGTGTTTGGCCTTCCACGCCCTCGCGCGCGGCCCACGCTTTGGCCCCGGCAATGGCCAGCGCGCCAGCCGGCTCAAGAATGGAGCGGTTGTCTTCAAACACATCTTTGATCGCCGCACACATCGCATCGGTATCGACCAGAATAATGTCGTCCACGTATTGCTGCGTCAGGCGGAAGGTCTCTTCACCCACCTGCTTCACCGCCACGCCGTCGGCGAAAATCCCGACTTGGGGCAAGGTAATGCGCTCGCCCAGCTTCATCGAGAGATACATGGCGTTGGCATCGGTGGGCTCAACCCCGATGACTTTCACTTCCGGACGCAAGCGCTTGATATACGCGGCCATCCCCGCCAACAGGCCGCCGCCGCCCACCGGGATAAATACGGCATGAATCGGATCAGGGTGCTGACGCAAAATCTCCATCGCCACCGTACCCTGGCCAGCGATGACATCCGGATCATCGTAAGGGTGGACAAAAGTAGCGCCGCTCTCCGCCGCAAGTTTGATCGCGTGCTCGTAGCAATCGGAATACGAATCGCCCACCAGCACCACTTCGGCGCCGCGGCGGCTCACGGCCTCCACCTTGATACGGGGCGCGGTCGCCGGCATCACGATGGTGGCGCGGCATTTCAGGTGTTGCGCCCCCATGGCCACGCCTTGGGCGTGATTACCGGCAGAAGCCGCCACCACGCCGCGCTCCAGCTCGGCCGGGGTCAGCTGCACCATCTTGTTATACGCACCACGAATCTTGAACGAGAATACCGGCTGCATGTCTTCACGCTTGAAGTAAATGGTATTACCCATGCGGCGTGATAAATTCGGGGCAAATTCCAGCGGGGATTCGATCGCCACGTCGTAGACGCGGGCAGACAAGGTGCGTTCAAGGTAATCGGTCATCATCGGGGCCAGTGAGCAATCAACAAAAAATGGGCAGTGCTTACCCAACTGCCCATTCTACCCCTAAACCAGCCCCCCGCGGGCTCAGTGATCGGTGAGGGTCTGGCGAATTTCCTCGATACGGGGCAGACACTTAAAGAAGGCGTCCACCACTTTCGGGTCAAAATGCTTGCCCGATTCGCTGCGGATCGTCTCGAGCACCTGATCGCGCGGCCAAGGGTCTTTGTAGCAACGCGCATGTGTTAGGGCATCGTAAACATCGGCCAGCGCAATAATGCGCCCGGCGATATGGATCTCGTCGCCCTTCAGTTTGCGCGGGTAGCCGCTGCCATCCCAGCGCTCATGGTGCTCATAGGCGATCACCGACGCCATTTTCAAAATGCGAGGCTTGGATTCGCGCAGCATGTCATAGCCCAGCTGGGCATGGGTATCCATCACCGCCCGCTCGGCACTATCGAGTGGCCCGGGTTTATTCAGCACCTGATCGGGAATCCCCACTTTACCAATATCATGCAGCGGGCTGGCCGCGCGGATAATTTGCGCCTCTTCTTCGCTCAAGCCCAGCTCCAGTGCCAACACATAGGAAAACTCAGCCATGCGATGAATGTGTTTGCCGGTATCTTTCGAGCGGTTTTCAATCACCTCGGAAAGCTGATAGATAATGCTGCGCTGGGTGTCTTCGATTTCTTTATTCAGCATCAGGTTTTCGTAGGCAATGGCCACGTTTTTGCAGAATAAATCGATCAGATTGGCATCGGGGTGTGATAGCTCGACCGGGCCATCGATAATCAGCAGATTAATCGGCCCGTGCGGCGAGATAAAAAAGCCAACGAAATGATCACTAGCAAACACGCTTTGCTGCTTGCTAATGGCCTCATCGATTGACGGCTGCAGGCGGCTAAGCTCGGCGCCGCTGAGTGGCTGGCCGCAAAACTGCTGATACCCCCCTGTGGCATACATCACCACTAGGTCATTATCGTGGCTTAACGCAGCCATACCCCCATTCACCACCAAGTACAGCGCGTCTTGCTCAAAAAACAGCAAGGACTGCAGCTGCTCCAGTACGCCTTGGGCAAATTGCTGGATGGACTGCAGGCGGAAAATACTGGTTGAAGCATCCACGACTTTGATCAGGCCACGGCGGTTGGCCTCCAGCTGGCGGCGCTGATGCTCGATCAGCATGATGTCGTTGTAGGAGCGCAAAGTACCCAGCACCGAGGTATACAGTTTGTCGCGAGTCAGCTCCGTTTTGGCTTTGTAATCGTTGATGTCGTAGTTTTCGATCACATGCCGCTCGGGCGCCACGCCGGGCTGGCCGGTACGCAAAATGATGCGGATATGATGGTTATTTAAGGTTTCGCGAATCTCACGCGCCACCATCAGGCCGGCGTCTTCGGTTTCCATCACCACATCAAGCAAGACCAGGGCAATATCATCGCGCTGTGCCAATAACTCGACGGCCTCACGGCCGGAGTAACAGGACAGAATATTCAGCGGCCGCTTCAGAAAATCAATATTGGTCAGCGCAAGCTTGGTAACGTGATGGATATCAGGCTCATCATCGACCACCAAAACATTCCAGGGCTGCACCTTATTCTGTTCTTCGACCTGGGTATCGTCTTCCAGCCAGTTGTCGTCGTCCAGCATGCTCATTGTGTCGTACTCCCTAAACCGTGACGGGGAAACTGAATGACAAAACACGCGCCACCGCCCGGTGTTTCTTCGATATGGATCGAACCTTTCAGATGCGCGACCACCAGATTGTGCACGATGCTCATGCCTAGGCCACTGCCACCTTGTCCGCGTTTTGTAGTGTAGAACGGCTCGAATACTTTTGCTCGCGCGGCCGGCTCGATGCCACGCCCGTTATCCTGAAAGCGCAGCTCTAGCACCGTGCTAGATAGTTCCCGCACACTAATCTGAATCTGCCCGGCTTGCTCGGGGGCAAAGGCATGCAAAATCGCGTTATTCACCAGATTATTAATGATCTGGGTAAAGGCCGATGGATCGGCGCGCAACTGAATCGCCGCCGGGCAGCTCAGCGCAATTTGATGCGGGGTTTTGCGCAAAGTGGGGCGCAGCGATTGCAAGATTTCTTCCAGATAATCGCCAAGTACAAATTCCCGGACCACCGCGGCCGTCTGATCGACCGAGATATTTTTAAAGCTGCGAATCAGCGCGGCGGCGTGATCACAATGGCGCAAAATCAGCGTGGCCGCATCGCGAGCGACAGTGGCGTAATGCTGTAGATCGCTTTTCTTGAGATGGCCTTCTTCCAGTTGCTGCTGCAGGGTATGGGTTTCAGTATCTAGCGTGGATGCGGCGGTCAGCGCAATACCCAGCGGGGTATTCACCTCATGCGAAACCCCGGCCACCAGCGCGCCGAGGGCGGCGAGTTTTTCGGATTCGATCATTTGCTGCTGGGCGCGGCGCAAATGGCCCAGCGCCGCTTCGGCTTCTTCTTTGGCTTGCGCCAGTTCGGCCGTGAATTGGCGCTGGGTGGTCACATCGGCCTGCGCGCCCACCACCCGAATCACCCGCCCGCTGACATCACGATCGGCCACGCCATGGCACACCAGCACCCGCCAACCTCCATCCTGATGGCGCAAGCGATATTCCAGCGCCAAGATGCGCTCGCCTTCCAGCGGGCGAATTTGCACATATTGCAAAAACTGGCTTTTGACGGCTTCAAGATCATCCGGATGTAGCAAGCCATGCCAGCTGGCCAGCTCATCGGCTAATTCATGCTCGGCGTAGCCCAGCATGGATTTCCAGCGCGAGGAAAAATACCATTGATCGTGCTCGGCATCCCATTCCCAGATGCCATCGCCCGTGGCTTCCAAGGCCAGCGCCCAGCGGCGCTCAGAACGGCGCAGCTGCAAGCTGATGTCGTTGATTTCATCCAGTGCATCGGCAAACAGCTCGTTACGCTCACGCAAGGCGATCAGCTCCAGCTCCTGCGCGGCCAGCCGCTGACCACAGGCCTGCAGCAGCGGTTGCCACCAGCCGGTGTGGGCAGTGTGCAAAAAGCGGTCACCCTCGGCGCGCCAGCGCTGCAACACGCGCTGACGTTGCGCCAACAACCACAACCCCGAAAATACCAGGGGTATAGCCATACAAAAAAGCAATACCAAGGCCAGTAGCGCAATACCCTGCCAACTCAGGCTAACCGCCAGCGCCCTGCTACTAATCTGGAATGGCCATTGCTCCAGCGGCAGCAAAACCAGCGCCAGCAGCAGGCCTGCAGGCAATAACACCACGCCCGCCATCGCCCCATAAAAATATCGCTTCGCTGTCACAGGCCGCCCGCATCTGCATTGACCGGCTCTTACTATAGACAGGCATTACGCCGCGCGCCGCGCCAAGCGGGGCTTTAAATTCGGCGGCACGGCATTATTTAATACAGCATTGATCTCCAGGAAGCACAGCATGACGCAGATGACCCCACAGGAAATTGTTCACGAGCTGGACAAACACATTGTTGGCCAAGCCGCCGCCAAAAAAGCCGTGGCCATTGCCTTGCGCAATCGCTGGCGGCGCCAGCAAGTGGCCGAGCCACTGCGGCATGAAATCACCCCGAAAAACATTCTGATGATCGGCCCCACCGGGGTGGGCAAAACCGAAATCGCCCGCCGGCTGGCCAAGCTGGCCGATGCGCCGTTTATTAAAGTCGAAGCCACCAAATTCACCGAAGTGGGTTATGTGGGCAAAGATGTCGACAGCATCATTCGTGATCTGATGGAAATCGCCATCAAGCAGGTGCGCGATCAGGCCATCGCCCGCAACCGCGTCAAAGCCGAAGCCGCGGCGGAAGAACGCGTGCTGGATGTGCTGCTGCCCCCACCGGCAAACAGCTATGGCAGCGTGAATCACGATGACAGCCAAAGCGAAACGCGGCAGAAATTCCGCAAAATGCTGCGCGAAGGCAAATTTGACGACAAAGACATCGAAATCGACGTCGCCGCCGCCCCACCGACCATGGAAGTATTCAGCCCACCGGGGATGGAAGATTTTTCCAATCAGCTGCAACAGATGTTTAAAGGCGCGATGGGTGGCAAAACCAAAAAACAAAAACTCAAGGTCGCCGACGCGCTCAAGCTACTGGTGGATGAAGAAGCCGCCAAGCTGGTGAACGAAGACGATGCCAAGCAAGAAGCGCTGCAAGCCGTGGAGCAAAACGGCATTGTGTTTATCGACGAGATCGATAAAGTCACCACCCGCGCCGAAGGCAGCAGCGGTGAAGTCTCGCGCCAAGGGGTACAGCGCGATTTGCTGCCGCTGGTCGAGGGCACGACGGTCAGCACCAAATATGGCATGGTGAAAACCGACCACATTCTGTTTATTGCCAGCGGCGCCTTCCATCTGGCCAAACCCTCCGATCTGATCCCCGAGCTGCAAGGCCGTTTTCCGATCCGCGTGGAGCTCAACTCGCTCACCGTCGATGATTTCGCCACCATCCTCACCGGCACCGATGCTTGCCTTGCCAAGCAGTATCAGGCGCTGCTGGCCACCGAAGAGATCGAGGTGCAATTTACGCCTGAAGGCATTCAGCAAATGGCAGCGATGGCGTTTCAGGTGAACGAAAGCACCGAAAACATCGGCGCGCGCCGGCTGTACACCATCATGGAACGGCTACTGGAAGACGTTTCGTTCGAGGCCAAGCGCGGCGCCGTGGTGGTCGATGCCGATTTTGTGCGCCAGAAACTCGGCGGCGTAGCAGCCAACGAAGACCTCGCGCGCTACATGCTCTAAACACCGCCTGGGTATTGCCTTGGGGGCTATATATTCAAAAGCCCCTATAGCAATACCCCTTTCATTTCCGCAAAGACCACACCGCCAGACCGCCGCGCGCCAACTACATCCCCGCGCCACAATATCACCCGCCCAGCCGACGAGCCCCCCCCGCCTTACAGGCTGCCGCGCCAGTACGCGTCAGAATTTGACCCTCATCAAAACTCAAATATTTAGCGCAACACCGCCACAAAAAACACAATATATTGTGTTTCAACACGACAACGGCCCTAGCTGAAGTCGTGCAGGTTGTTCCGGTCTGCGTGCAGACCATCACGGAGCCATATTTCGGGCGGGCCAACCGCCCGCCCGCTTTTTTGGCCCTAGCGCCCCTTTTTTTGCGAGGATTTTGCCCATCATGCTCAAAGTGACCAAACGCGACGGAGCCCGTGCCGCCTACGATAGCGCCAAGATTTTTGAAGCCTGCCGCAAAGCGGCCTCGGCGGCGTGCTATCCGCAGCCCGAGGCGCTGGCCGAACGGATCACCGAGCAAGTGGAAGAAACCTGCCGCCTGCTCAGCCAGCAAGGCCCGCTCGACATCCCGACGATTCAGCAGCTGGTCGAAAACGCCCTGATGCTGGAATACCCGGAAGTAGCGCGGATTTACATCGAGTATCGCCACGATCGCGATCGTATTCGCGCACAGGGCTCAGAACTGCACGCCAAGCTGATGGGCTTGGTGAATAAAACGGATGTGGATGCCACCACCGAAAACGCTAATAAAGACGCCAATGTATTCCCTGTAATGCGTGATTTGATGGCCGGGATTGTCTCCAAGCAATTTGCCAGCACTTTCCTGCCCAAAGACATTCTGGAAGCACACAACAGCGGTGATATTCATTTTCACGATCTGGATTACTCCCCGTTTCTACCCTTTACCAATTGCTGCCTGGTGGATCTGAAAGGCATGCTGGAACACGGCTTTCGCCTTGGTAACGCAAAAATCGAAAGCCCGAAATCCGTCGGCGTGGCCTGCGCGGTGACGGCACAAATCATTGCCCAAGTGGCCAGTCATCAATATGGTGGCACCACAATTCCGAATATCGACCAAACGCTGGCGCCGTATGTGCTGAAAACCTACGAGAAAAATCTCGCGATTGCCGCCGACTATGGCATCAGTGAGCCGGAACGCTATGCGCGAGAACGCACCGAAAAAGAAGCCTACGACGGCATTCAGGCCTGCGAATACGAGATCAACACGCTATTTAGCTCGAATGGCCAACAGCCATTTGTGACGTTCTCGTTCGGCATGGGCACTAGCTGGGCAGAGCGAATTATTCAGCAGGCGATTTTGCGCGTGCGCATCAAAGGGCTGGGCAAGGAAGGCACTACGCCGGTGTTTCCGAAACTGGTGTTCTTTCTGGAAGCCGGCATCAACCTCAAACCCAGCGACCCGAACTACGACATTAAACAGTTGGCACTGGAATGCACATCAAAACGGATGTACCCCGACATCATTTCGGCCAAGCTCAACCGCCAGATCACCGGCTCTAGCGTGCCGGTCTCGCCCATGGGCTGCCGCAGTTTCTTGTCGGTCTGGCGCGATGAAGCCGGCCGCGAAGTGCTGGATGGGCGCAATAATCTGGGCGTGGTCAGCCTGAACCTGCCGCGCATTGCAATTGAGGCGCAAGGCAGCCAGACCCGCTTTTTTGAGATTTTGCATAGCCGCCTGCAGCTATGCTACCAAGCGCTGAATATCCGCATTCAGCGTCTCTCCGGCGTGAAAGCCAATGTGGCGCCGATTTTATATACCGAAGGCGCATTTGGCGTGCGGCTCAAACCGCAAGACGACATCATGAGCCTATTTCGTAATGGCCGCGCCTCGATCTCGCTGGGCTATATCGGCTTGCACGAAGTGGGTGTGCTGTTGTTTGGCGTGCATCCGGCCGAATGTGCCGAAGCACAGGCTTTCTTGCGCCATGTGGTGCGAGTGATGGCCGACACCACCACGCGTTGGAAAAAAGAAACCGGCATCGGCTTCTCGCTGTATTCCACCCCGAGTGAATCACTGTGCCACCGTTTCTGCAAACTGGATGCCGCGCGGTTTGGCGAGATTGCCGAAGTGACCGACAAGGGCTACTACACCAATTCCTTCCATCTGGATGTGCTGCGCAAGGTTAACCCCTTCGCCAAGATCGACTTTGAAGCCGGCTACGCCGAATACGCCAGCGGCGGGCATATTACCTATGTTGAGCTGCCGAATATGCAGCACAACCTGCTGGCACTAGAGCGCATTTGGGATTACGCAGTCGAAAAAGTGCCGTACTTTGGCAGCAACACCCCAGTCGATGCCTGCGGCGCCTGCGGTTTTATGGGCGAAGCGCTGGCCACTGCGGCCGGTTTTGTCTGCCCAGACTGCGGCAACACCGACAGTGCGACACTTTCCGTCACCCGCCGCGTCTGCGGCTACCTTGGCAGCCCCAATGCACGGCCATTTAACGCCGGTAAACAAAAAGAAGTGATGCGCCGCGTGAAGCATTTTGAAGCGGTGAACGAGCGCAAATTAGCGAAGGTATAGCCCGCCAAACCGCATAAATATTAGATTTTCAGAATATACCGCTATAGGTATCGTCAAGCAGAGATCACCATGAACTACGATCGCTACTACACCTACGATATGGTGAACGGCCCAGGGCTCAGAGTGACGCTTTTTGTCACTGGCTGCGTCCACGCCTGCCCCGGCTGTCACAATGAGTCACTTTGGGATCGCAAAGCCGGCAAGCCTTTCACCGCCGAAGTGCAGGAAGAGCTACTGCAAGCCTGCGCCGACCATGACGGCCTTAGCCTCTCCGGCGGCGACCCCCTCCACCCCGCCAATCGCGATGCGATTTTGGCGCTGTGCCAAGCCTTTAAGGCGCGGTATCCGGAAAAGAATATTTGGTTGTGGACGGGGTATACACTCCGCGAAGTTGAACAATTACAAAACCTCAAGTACATAGACACTTTGATTGATGGTCGATACGAAGCAGCCAACACCAGTAGACTCCCTTGGCGCGGCTCAAGCAACCAGCATTTAATCAGTCCCATCCAATCCTAAGTCAACTCTCAGCCTAAATTCAAACCGGCGACTTGCATGTACATTTGACGGCGCACATCTTTGGCACAAGAAATGCTAACTAATTGATAAGTTGGCAATATGTTCAGAAGGCAAATAGGAATGAATGGCTTCACCCTATTAGAATTGATCATTGTGGTTGCGGTAATTGGCATCCTAGCATCAGTCGCTGTACCACAGTACTTGCAGTATGTCAGCCAAACAGAAGATCAAACCGCGCTGTCTGACGCTCGTAACTTCATGGCAGCAACAATTGCCAGTTTTGCCAAAGACTAGCTGGCACACTTTGTGCTTAACACTATTCAAGCAGCACCCAGTACCTAACTACTTAGGATTAAATCATGAAAAAGATGCAGAAGGGTTTTACCCTGATTGAACTGATGATCGTCGTTGCGATCATTGGTATTCTTGCGGCTATCGCAATCCCTCAGTTCTCTGAATACACTAAAAAGGGTGAAGATAAAGCGGCTCAGTCTGACGGCCGTAACTTCCTGACTCAAGCCGTTGCCAATGGCACTGTAAACTAAGGGGATTGAAATGAAAAAAAGCCAACTTCTACTTGCCATTGCAGCAGCTGCTGCAGCGGGCTCAGCATCAGCTGCAAGCCCATGCACAGGAGCAACAGCTCCAACTCCTGCAACAATCGCAGCAGGTACATTTATTCAAACAGGCTTTACATTCAATTGTTCTAAAAATGTAAAACTTGACTACACAGAAACTTCAGCAACTTTACTAACAGTTAGCAAAGCTTGCTCGATTAAAGGTAAAACAATTTACTCGGGAACATCTGATTCAGGCTCACTGACCGGCACCACCACCGGTACGTGCTAAACCAATCCGCTACAAACAACAAAACCCAGCATCGTCTGGGTTTTGTTGTTTGTAGCACTTGGGTCACAAAGTTTGATTTTCAAATTCATCCTCGAAATGCAATAATTTAACTTTAAATTTAAATCTCGTTCACACAAAATGCCCTCCAGCGTTACTTCCCACTTTATTAGCACTTGGCGCGCAGGCATTCGCAGCCGTGCTTTCATGACCACAGCTGTAATTGGCTTAGCACTGATTGCTTGTGCTTGGCTGGCAGCAGCATTTTCAGCTCGACAGCCACAAGCAGTGGCACTCGATGTTGGCATTTCAGCAATCCGAATTGCAATGACTTTAGTTTGCCTTTCATGGGCTCAAGAATTAATTGGTAAAGAAATCGAAAAACGAACAGTCTTTTTTGTTCTTGCCTACCCACACCCTAGATCCAGTTATGTATTAGGACGCTATTTAGGCATCATCACAATGGCATTAATCAGCTTGATGCTATTAACCACATTACTAATTGGGATTGTCCATATGGCAAGCTGGGGCTATCAAGTACCCCATCAACTCCAATTGGGATTACCGCTTTTTACTAATATGCTGTTGATGTGGCTAGATCTTTGCCTAGTTACAGCTGTTGCAGTGACTATTGCACTTGCATCAACGACCTCACTGATGCCTTTACTTTGTGGATTAGGTTTTGCGATTGCAGCTAGAATGATTGGCCCCATGTCAAACTACATTTCGCAAGGCGCCGATGGTGATGAGAAACTACAAGCACAATTCTCACCAATACTCTCTAAATTAGTATGGTTACTTCCTGATCTAGATCGGTTAGATGTTAGAATTTGGCCACTTTACGGAGCCGCACCAGATATGATGACGCTGGCATGGTCCATTGTTGCATCATTGACTTACACAGGCTTAATATTATCCGCCGGCATATTATTTTTTAATCGAAGAGATTTTGCATAGATGCACAATCGATTGCCAAAATCAGTAATTCACTTACTCTCAGTTGTTTGCTTAATATTAGCATTTCTCTACGCCAATAAACAATTGGAACCGCGTCCAAGAGATAAAACCAGAGACTATCTGAGCATTTATTTTCCTGCCCCCGCGCAACTAATCCAGTCTTTCGGCGATAGATTTTTAGCCACCAATGTCAATACCCTACGCTCTTTCACCGTAGGGGTTGATATTTTACCCCCAGAAACGGTTGCCACCCAAGCATTACTCCAACGCGATGCTGCTTTTTTCAACCCCTATAATAGCGACAACTATTATTTAGCAGCAGCAACGTTGCCATGGAATGGGCACTTAACCGAAGCCCAGTACATTCTTAAAAAGGCAAACAATGCACTCACACAAGACCCATTGCCAGCTTTCTTTTATGCCTTTAATGTTTTACATTTTGAGAAAAACACAGAACTTGCAGCACAAAGCCTGCGCGACTCTGCAAGAAAAATAAAAGATGAGCATACAAAAACCGCTTTGAATGCCTTAGCTGCACAATGGTTAGCAAACAAAAAAACGACTAGGGCAGCTCAAACATTGCGAATCATGGCGAAAGAAACCAAAAACAAAAACTTTTCAAAGTTTTTAGAAAACAAAGCCTTACGCCTAGAGATTTTAATTTCACTAAACAACCAAAAACGTCAATGGGAGAAAACGAATCAGAAAAAAATCAACACCATCAACGAAGCAATTAGCAGCGGACTCCAATTAAAAGAAATCAAAGACCCTTTGGGCGGCACACTGATCATTGACCCCAAAGGCGAGTTTAATTTCAAAGACTTAAAATAATCACCCACCATGACAACAAATGCCATTCAACTCGACTTTATTTGCAAAACATATAGCAAAGGTTTAACAGGCAAAGTCAAAGCACTCGATCAAATTAATCTTAACATTGAGCATGGAGAAGCATTTGGATTTATTGGTGCTAATGGCGCAGGAAAAAGCACCACAATAAAAATTATAACCGGTGCACTACGCGCAAATAGCGGGAAAGCCACCATTGATGGCTGTGATGCCAGCTCACCTAAAGCTCGGGTTGGCTTAGGTTATGTTCCAGAAAGTCCATACCTTTATGACTACCTAACCCCCTTAGAAATTCTTCGCATGGGAATCAAAGCTCATAATTCAAAACTGGACTCACATTCGATTGAAGTTAACTGCAAAAGATGGCTAGAGAAATTTGAAATTGCACACGTTGCAAACAAAACAATCCGTAGCTTCTCAAAGGGCATGATTCAAAGAACAGCATTAGCACATGCTTTAGCAATCAACCCTAAGTTACTGATTTTAGATGAGCCATTATCTGGCCTTGACCCCTTAGGGCGTCAATTAGTTATCAATTGTTTAGCCGAATACAAGGCCACGGGTGGAACTCTCTTCTTCAGCTCGCACGTTTTACATGATGTAGAACGCCTTGCCGACAGATTTGCACTTATTCACCAAGGCCAAATAAAAAAAATAGGCAAAACATCAGAATCTAACACCTCCTACACAATTACTTATAACGCCCCAACCTCAAATCAAACAAAACAATTAATCTGCGGCCCCGATAATTTATGGACAACACTTGAAAAATTAAAGCTTGAACGGGCAAACATAATAGAACTTCACTCAAAGAAAAACCTTGAAGAACAATTTATCGAAATAACAAAAAATGAAAATCATTGAAATCAACGAAGAACTAATCAAAAAAATCCTCGCAATCTCAAAAGACAAGAATGAAATTTCACTAAATGACTTCATTGACTTTGAAAATGAAAAGTGGCTATGGATTAAAACTCCAAACATCCAGACGAACAAACCGCTTTTAGAAGAGCTAATCAATCAATGCGGCCTTGATAATACACCATTCATTGCAGCACCAATCATAGTACATGAGGCTCACTCTCACCCCATCACCCCACTAATTCGAAATCTTGAATTACTCAGCTGCGCATTGATCAGTATTGAACTAAACGCGATTTGCATTTTCAAGAAGATTTGGCCTGGGCTAGATTCATTGCGCCTTGTGCTACACGAATCCGTGGCTGCGGCAAATATTCGCAGATTCGATGCACCAACTGCACTGAACTTAATCAATACTCGACCCACACTCTCAAGCAGAACCCTCACCCTCCCTGAAGCACCTCTTCCGTCAATAGATGAACCGTATGAAGAGTTCTCCAAAGAGATTCGAAAAGGAATTAAGCGCGCGAGAACAAATCAATTTTTAGAGTCTGTACAACTTGCAGCAGAAGCAAGAAAATATGATGCGTCTTATGTGTTAGAACTTAAAAACCGCTACAAGACTGAAGATACCTGCATTCGAATTGGTTGCACCTTATTACCAGGCAAGGAAAACCTCTTGCTTGAAACAATAAATAGCCTAGAGAATCAAACGCATAACAATTGGCAGTTATACATTATTGCATTTACCCCAGCAGTCATATCATTACCAAATAATGCAATTTGGCATGAATTGAGTGATGAAGAAGATAGCATCGAACTTTTAAACCACTATCTTTTCGATCATGATGGATTAAGTTCCATCATGGAAGCCGGTGATCAGTTAACCTCTTTTGCCTTTACATTAGTGATCGCGGAATACCATGAAACACATGCAGCTGCACTGTATTCGAACTCACTCGTAATTGATTCTTTCCCCACTCTGAGCAAAGCCACTTGCCTGCCAGAATTTGATTCAGAGCTGTTGCGCAGAATGGATTACTTTGGTGATGCCTTCTGGTTCAATCCAAGAAGCACATCTTTGCGGCTTGATCCTGAACTTTTTAGTAGCTCGTATTATAAATTTAAACTTCAATTTACCATCGAGTTTAAAAACATCCCACATCGAATTGATGAAATAATTTACCTCCACCACAAAGACGGTGGACACAATTTCTTTCCGACTGAAGATTGCTGGGCAGAACAATTGAAAGTAGTTGAGCAGCACCTAGAGAATTGCAATGTAACCGCAGATATCTATAAGGCTCAATACAACTTTGGCAATTGCATTACCTACCAACCCAAAGGCAACCCTAAAGCTTCCATTTTGATACCAACCAGGGACAATTTAGTTGATCTATCGGAGTGCATTACATCGCTAAAAGAGCTAACCAGCTACCAGAACTATGAAATAATTATTATCAACAATGGCAGCACCCAATCATCAACAATTGAATATCTCGAGAATTTATCAACCCATGAAAACATTACGGTCATTCAATACCCAGGCAAGTTCAATTACTCGAAGTTAATTAATAACGCAGCCAAAGTTGCAACGGGTGAAATATTAATCCAG
Organism: Chitinibacter sp. ZOR0017; assembly: GCF_000799095.1. NCBI lineage: Bacteria > Pseudomonadati > Pseudomonadota > Betaproteobacteria > Neisseriales > Chitinibacteraceae > Chitinibacter > Chitinibacter sp. ZOR0017. The sequence continues at coordinate 63,152 of NZ_JTLG01000014.1, forward strand.
CTAAACAATGACACTGTAATCATTGACCCAGCGTGGCTTACTAAGATAATTGGTTCCTTACAGCAACCTGGAGTAGGTGTTGTTGGCGTTCCGTTATTGTTTGAAGATGGCTCTTTGCAACATGCTAGCGTTGGAGTTGGCCTAGGCAGCGTAGCTGGACATTACTTCTATAAAATGAAAGCCGAAGAAACCTTCATGTTTTTTGGCATGACCTCTCACGCGGTTCCCGCTGTAACAGGTGCATGTCTCGCAATGTATAAGTCTTTATACGACACAGTCGGTGGAATGGATGAGGAGCTCACGACATTTTACCAAGACATTGATTTATGCCTAAAGGTAGCAGCTAAAGATTTTTCAATTCAATTTGTAGCTGAAACTGCTTTAATTCACAAAGAATCCAAGTCATTACGCTCAAAATACGAACCAACAACACTCAATGCTAGAAAGCCAGAGTTCGATAGAGAAAGCACCATATTTAAACAGCGCTGGCTTTTAAATCCACTAATTTGGAAAACATTTAGCAGACAGTGCAACCTCCATAGCTATTGGGAGCCAGAAACACAGTATATTGCCAACCTGAGACTAACTGCCACAGCCAAACAAAATAATATTCTTACCATTTCACACGACACAGGAGCTGTTCATGCATATCGCCTAGAAGAGCCTATGCGTGAATTACGAAAATCAACTGCAATTCAAGGCTTGAATCACAAGATGATTCAAGGCTTTGGACTTGCCGAACTATCTTTACTTAGACCAAATTGTATTATTTTGCAACGCCCTATATTTCAGAAAGTGACGGATCAAGTAATTTACTACAGTCAAAAAAATATTGAATGTCGTCTTGGCGTTGAACTAGATGATTTAATTCATGAAGTTCCATTTCACAACCCAATTCACACAGACCCTTCTTTTGAGCTTAGCCTCAAACTTTGTGACAATGCTTTACGACATGCAGACTTTCTCGTAACCACCACTGAATTTCTTGCGAATTACTACTCAAGCAAAGTAAAAGATATTCGTATCATCAACAACTTCATTGATATAACCCGTTGGGCCTCTCTAACAAATTCAGCCCCCAATCAGGAACGCCTGAGAATTGGTTGGGCAGGAGGCAGTAGCCATAGAGCAGATATTCTTTGCATTAAAGATGTCATTCAGCATACTTCAAGCTTTGTCGACTGGGTTTTTTTTGGTATGTGTCCAAATGAAATCAGACCCTATGTCAAAGAAATTGTTCCTAGCGTTACGTTTGAAGCCTATCCCAATAAACTCGCATCACTAAACCTAGATTTAGCCATTGCACCACTAGAAGACAGTGTATTCAACAGAGGCAAATCCCACCTAAAGATTATTGAGTTTGGGCACTTGGGAATACCCGTGCTATGTAGTGATCTTGAGCCGTATCAAGGGGATTTTCCAATTATTCGTCTTAAAAATAGTTCCGAATGGGTAGAGGCTATTAACTGGTTAAATCGTGATAGAGCCAAACTGCAGCAACTCGGACAAGCCTTAAAAGAAAAGGTCACCCAGAACTGGATATTACAAAATAACATTGAGAAATGGAAAACAGCATGGCTTGAATAAACCAGGATGAATTCCGGCCAGAAAAACACGGCAACTAAATATACGAAGGAGAGGGGTCCTCAAAACCTCTGTTTTTACGAAGATCGTCGCCGTAACCAATTAATTATTAAATAGTTTTATCTTCAAAAATGAGATTTTTCAAGGCTCACGAGAGTACTGCAATCAAACGAACACGGGCAGCAACTATGTGTTTACATCTTTCGCTCCGAGAGTCTGCTTGCAGTGGCTTCAGCCTCGTCGAAATGGCCGTAGTATTGGTTATTGTCGGCCTCCTCATGGCGGGGCTACTGGGGCCATTAGGGGCGCAGTTGGAAGCGCGCAGGTTGGCGCAGACGAAAACTGTGCTGGAGAACAGCAAAGAGGCGCTACTGGGCTTTGCGGTGCAGAATAAGCGACTGCCCTGCCCGGCCAATCCGAGTACTAGCGGCACGGGCGAGGGCCTGGAAGACTTGAACACCGGTACTGGCAGCTGCAATCGCCTCGTCGGTGCGCTGCCGTGGGTGACGCTGGGGGTCAGTAAAGTGGATGGCTGGGATCGTCGAGTGACATATCGCGTCAGTAATAGCTTTTCGCGCAGCGGCAGCCTGCCCAATTTGAGCAGTAGCGGCGATATCACAGTACGTGCGAGCAGTGGTGGCACCATCGTAGCGAATAATTTGCCGGTAGTACTCGTTTCCCATGGCAAGGATGGTTTGGGTGGCTATGCCAATGACGGCTCGGGCTTGGCCGCCGCAACAGGCGATCAGCTAGAAAACAGCAATGGCGATACCACGTTTATCAGCCGCAACGCCGATGAGAGTTACGACGATGTCACTGCCTGGTTGCCGACGACTTTGGTACTGGGGCGCATGGTGAGTGCTGGGGTATTGCCATAAAAGTATTATCATCAATAGATCTGACCCATATACTCACTAGGGTATGGTAAACAGCCGATCATTGCTGCCCGCATTTGGCCAAACGTAGACATCATCCGCCCCCCCCCACCAGCCATCCTGATTGGCAGCGTCTTCTAGATAATCACTTAAATTTGTACTCACCACACTGCTGGTCGTTTGCGTAGCGGCAATGCGGGCGATGTTGGCTTGCGGCGTGCCGGGTAAGATAAATAGTACGGTGGGGTGGCTATCGGCTTGGCCACTGCGCTGCACCGTCAGCGCGCCACAACTGGCCGTGCCGCCCACGGTGTAGTACACCGCACGATGCCAGAGATTATTGCGAAACCAGGTGGGGTAGTTGATAGCGGTATAGCTCTCATCGGTTTGCGGTAGGATGCCGCGACATTCGCCCACCACACTAGGGCACCAATCCGTACTGCTGCCGCTGTTCTGCCGATTATCGCTGCAGCGGGCGTCGCTGATGCGCGCCGGTGCCGGATAGTAGCCGTGGGTGGCACGATAACTCTCCAAGGCCAGTTTAATTTCGCTGGCCAAGCGCTGCTTGAGTCGATCCAGCCAGTCATTAGCGCTGATGATCAGCAGCTGATCGTTAAAGCTGGCATCCAGACTGCCCTGAATATACGGGCCACCGGTCGTGGCATTGTTGCGCCCCGCACGGGCTTCGAGATAGGCGGCGGCGTTCCACAGATTACTGCGATCTTGGCCATAAATCCCGGGCCCAGGCGCAAATAAAATGGCGGCGGCTTCCTCGCCCGCTGCCGTGGCCAGCGTCGCGCCATCGTTTTGATACACCTGCAGCGTGGCGCGTAAATCGCTATTGAGCAGCCGCCCGCTGGCCGGAGCGCGGAAATTACTATCCCGCGTATACCACAGTGTTTCCCCCCAGCCATCGAGTGGATTTTGAATGCCCAGCGTACGCCAAGGCAAACGGCCGACTTCACCATGCGCACAGCTACTGGCCGCAATACCCTCGCCCAATGACGTACTCATATACGGGCAAGGTAACTGCAACGGCACGCCACCTGCGTTGGGCTGGGTCAGCGAATAGGCCACCAGCGCCGCGCGGGCCGTGAGCAAGGCCTCGGCCGAACGTTGCTGCCGCAGCGCGCTTTGCTCGCGCGCTTTAAGTTCGCGCAGCAGCAGCGAGCTACCGACCGCCGCGAGCAGAAAAAGTAAAAGCAGCAAGGCAACGCCCTGCTGCTGGTAAGGTAAACGCATGCACAACCCGGCAAGCAACAGACTTCATCACTATAGAAAACGCACGCTAGAACGCGCGAGAGAAGTCAGCCGGATGCTTGCAGGTTGCCGGGGCGGGGGAATTAGTCGCCGTAGCCCTGCGGATTTTGGCTTTGCCAGCGCCAGCTGTCATTGCACATGTCTTGCAGATTTTTCTCGGCGCGCCAGCCCAGCTGCTCGAAGGCCGCTTGCGGGTCAGCGTAGCAAGCGGCAATATCACCCGGCCGCCGCGCCACAATCTGATACGGCACCGTGCGGCCCGAGGCAGTTTCAAATGCTTTGACCATATCGAGCACAGAATAACCATTGCCGGTACCCAGATTCACCGTCACATTGCCCGGCTGAGTGGCCAGTTTTTGCAGCGCTTTGACATGCCCGATGGCCAGATCGACCACGTGGATGTAATCGCGCACACCGGTGCCATCCGGCGTTGGGTAATCGCCGCCAAATACTGATAATTTTTCGCGCTTACCCACCGCTACTTGCGCTACAAATGGCATCAGATTATTCGGGATGCCTTGCGGGTCTTCCCCAATCAGGCCCGATTCATGCGCGCCCACCGGGTTGAAATAACGCAGCAGGGCGATATTCCACTCGGGCTCGGCCACGCGTAAATCACGCAGCATGTCTTCGATCATCAGCTTGCTCCGGCCATACGGATTGGTGGCCGAGAGCGGGAAATGCTCCAGAATCGGTACGGTGTGCGGGTCGCCATACACGGTGGCGCTGGATGAGAACACCAGATTTTTAACTCCAGCGGCTTTCATGGCCTCCAAAAGGCGCAGCGTACCGACAACATTGTTGTCGTAATACTCCAGCGGCTTGGCCACCGATTCGCCCACCGCTTTCCAGCCGGCAAAATGCACCACGGCAGAAAACGCATACTGCGCGAACGCTGCCGCCATGGCGGCACGATCGCGGATATCGCCCTGAATGCAACGGATCTCTTCACCCAAAATCGTCTGCAAGCGATTGAGCACTTCCGGTTTGGCATTATAAAAATTATCAAAGATCACTGGCTTAAAGCCAGACTTGACCAATTCAATATAGGTATGCGACCCAATATAACCTGCGCCGCCAGTTAGCAAGACATACATAGTAGGGGTATCCCAAAGTACCAAATCGTGATTGTTTTAGGTGCGTTCTTGTCGCCAGAGGAAATAGCCGGCCAATAGGGCCAAAGCCAGTGTCGGCAACATCGCCGCCAAGAGTGGTGGCAAGCGATACAACTCGCCAATATACGCCATCATTTGGTTAATAAAATTAAACGTGACGCCCAGCAAAATCCCTAGGAAGATCTTCACACCCACATTGCCACTGCGGCGCTGACCTAGCGCAAACGGCAAAGCGATCAGCATCATCACCACACAGGCCACCGGATAAAAGATCTTGCTCCACATTGCCAGCTCGTAGCGCGTAGTGCTTTGTCGGTTTTGTTTGAGGTGGTCGATGTATTGGGCCAGAGCCGAGACGGCCATTTCTTTGGGCTTAATCATCAACACCGCCAGCATTTTCGGGTCCAGCGAGCTAGTCCATGCCGATTGGGCGGCTTTGCTTACCTGAACCTGATCGATAAAAAAGCGCGTTTGCACCACGTTTTCGAGCTGCCATTGCCCATCACCTTGGTATACCGCGCGCTCGGCATCTAAGGTTTTCAGCAGTTGGTGGCGGTGATCGTGCACATAAATGCGCAAGCCCTGCAACGTGAAATCCGGCTGCATGGCGGCCACATTGATGATCTGATCATCGTTTTTCACCCAGACGCCAGAGCGAAAGCGGCCAAACAGTAATGATTCTTTGGCGGCCACCTGATAGCGCGTCGCCGCGTCATTACTGACCGGCGCCAGATATTCGCCGGTGACAAAAGTGAGTGCCCCAAAGGCCACGCCGCCCACGACGAGCCAGCGCACCAGGCGCAGCATCGACACCCCCGCCGCGCGCATCACCGTCATCTGCGAAGTATCGGTCAAGCTAGACAGCGCAAAGATGCTGCCGATCAATAAAGACACCGGCAGTAGCTCATAGGCCCGGGATGGGGCGCTGAGCAAGACATACACCAGCGCATGCTGAAACTGATAGCTGCCCTTGCCCACATCGCGCAATTCGCCAATCAGATCAAAAAAGACAAATAGCCCCAGCAGCACCAGCAAGGTGAGCAACACATACCAGCTAATGGTGCTTAATACATAACGCCCTAACCGGCTCATTTCAGCCCCTTACCTTACTACGCCACACATACAGCCCAACCGTCAGCAGCGCCGCCGCAGCGTGCAGTGGCCACATCCCCAGCCAGCCTGGCACCCTGCCCGTGGCAATCCAGGCCTGCAGCACATTCATGGCGTTGTAATACGAAAAAGCCAGCAAGGCCGCGAATAGAATATTGAACGAGCGCCCGCCACGCGGGTTGGCAAAAGCCAGCGGCACCGCCGCCAGCAACAATATCAACGCCTGAATCGGCAGCGCTAGCCGCCAATGCAATTCGGCCCAGCGCTGGGGGGTTAGCTCTTTTACCAGCTCGCTGGTGCGCATGGCCTCAATCGCCGGACTGGTCACCGGGCGACTAGGCTCATCGAGGCGGATTTTGCCATCGCTAAAGGCCAGAATATCGTATTGCGCCGCCCCGGGCGTGGCTTGATATGATTTCGCCTGCTTGAGCCACAGCCAGCGATCACCGTTGTCGTCGACCTCAATTCCGCCCTGTTCGGCCAGCACGGTGGTTAGCTTGCCGTCGCGGCGAATCTGCATAAACACATTTTCGCCCTCGCCGCGCTCGCTGGAAAAATTCTCGATAAAGTACACCCGATCGGCATTGCGCGATTCGCGAAACACGCCCGGAGCCACTTGGGTCACTTCTTCGTTTTTCAGGCTGGTTTCGCGGTATTCGCGTCCTTTGAGTTGCGCCCAGGGCGAGACGATCAGCGACAACGCGGCGATCAGCAGCACCACCGGTACCCCCAACTGCAAAACCGGCGGAATGAAGCTGTAAATCGAGCGCCCGGCCGAAAACCAGACAAACATCTCATGATCACGCCACAAGCGCGTAATCACGGTGAGGATGGTAATAAACAACATCAGGGAAAACAGCAGGGGCAAGTAGCGCACGGCGGTAAAACCCATTACCGCCCACACGGCCGAACTAGCGAGAGCGCCCAGCGCGGCCTCGCCCAATAGGCGCACCACTTGCGAGGTCATTACGATCAGCAGCAAAACAATAAACAGGCCAAAGGCCAGCCATGTCATTTCATGGATCAGGGTTTTGCGAAAAAGCATCGGCGATTGTCTTTTGACTTGACGGTGGTGGAAGTGAATAATCGATTAGTTATCGAAATTGCCCCGGAGCAGCAAAGATGGAATTTACCATAGTTTCCCCCGCCCCCGAATCTGCGGATTGTTTAGTATTACCGGTTTGCGGTGAAAAGCTACCCGCCTTTGGCAAGGAACTGGATATCACCGCCGGCGGCATTCTGAGCCAGGCGATTCAAGATGGTGAACTGGCCGCCAAAGCCGGTGCCGTACTGAGCCTTGGCCTCCCAGCGGGCCTGGATTTCAAACGCGTCATTTTGGCGCAATTGGGTAAAGAGCCCACCGAAGCGGCCGTGCGCGACACCGCGCGCGCGCTGGCCAAAGCCCTGCTCGCCAGCAGCAACGCCAGCGTCTGCGTGGCCCTGAGCGCCGCCGGCTACAAAAAACAAGACCAGCAAGCCGTGGCCCAAGAAGTGGTAAACGCCCTGATGCTGGAAGCCTATCGCTGCGAGCAGTTCAAATCTGAGCCAGCCCCAGCTAGTAAATTAGCCACCGTCAGCCTGCTAGCGCCGAAAAAAGCCGATCTGGCCGAAGTAGAAGCCGGCCTCACTTATGGCTTGGCACTGGGCCATGGCATGAATCTGACCCGCGATCTGGGCAATCTGCCACCGAATGTCTGCACCCCAGCTTATCTGGCAGAAACCGCCGTGCAACTGGCCGAGCTGTTTGATTTCTCGGCACATGTGCTGGAGCAAGAAGAGCTCGAACAACTGAAAATGGATTCCTTCCTTGCCGTAGCCAAAGGCTCGGTCGTGCCACCGAAGCTGATCGTGCTGGAATACCGCAATGCCGATAAAAAAACCAAGCCAGTGGCCCTGGTCGGCAAAGGCATCACCTTTGATTCGGGCGGCATTTCGCTCAAGCCGGGCGAAGGCATGGACGAGATGAAATACGATATGTGCGGCGCCGCGACCGTGCTGGGCGTATTCCGCGCTGTGGCCGAGCTGGATTTGAAAATCAATCTGGTCGGCGTGATTGCCGCATGCGAAAACATGCCAGCGGGCAATGCGGCCAAACCGGGCGATATCGTCACCACCATGAGTGGCCAAACGGTCGAAATTCTGAATACCGATGCCGAAGGCCGGCTGATTTTGTGCGATGCGCTGACCTATGTGCAGCGTTTCGAGCCCGCCAGCATCATCGACATTGCCACCCTCACTGGCGCCTGCATTATTGCGCTGGGCCACACCACCACCGGCCTGTTTGCTAACGACGACGAGCTGGCGCACGCCCTGCTCAAAGCCGCCAAACAAGCCGATGACAAAGCGTGGCAGCTGCCGCTGTTCGATGAATATCAAGAGCAGCTCAAATCCAACTTTGCCGATATGGCCAATATCGGTGGCCGTCCAGCGGGCTCGATTACCGCTGCCGCCTTCCTCTCACGCTTTGTGAAAGAGCAAAAATGGGCGCATCTGGACATCGCCGGCACCGCCTGGAAATCAGGCGCAGCCAAAGGCGCCACTGGCCGGCCAGTACCTTTGCTGCTGAAATACCTGAGCAATCTGTAACCCTTAGGGTATCGCCTTGCAGGCCATTTTCGACAAAGCCCGCAAGGCAATACCCAGTACACCATGACCGAAATCTCGTTTTATTTTAATGTCAGCTCGCGCGAAAGCGCCTTGTGCCAACTGGCAGGCAAAGCCATTGCCGCTGGCAAAACGGTGTGGATCCTCACCGGCTCGCCCGCCGCCAGCGCCGCGCTGGATCGTCTATTGTGGGAAGTGCCCGCCACCGGCTTTCTGCCACACTGTGCCGCCGATGATGCAATGGTCGGGCTAACACCCATCGTGATTGATCACCGGGTAGAATTGCTGCACGATCGCGATGTGCTATTCAACTGGACTGACCATGTTGTCACCCAGCTTGAGCGCTGCGCCCGTCTGATCGAAATTGTCGATACTGATGAAGACCTAAAACTGGCCGCCCGCCAGCGCTGGACTGCCTACAAACAACTAGGCTACGCGCCGCAGGGCACCGACATGCAGGAGCTATACCGTGCCCGAGCAGAATCCGCCGGCTGACGATTCGGTCAATCCACTCTTTAACAAGATGGATGCCCTGATGGCCCGCCATCGGCATGGTGCCGCCCCGCAGCAGGATGATATTCCGGTCCTCACCGAAGTGGCCCGCGCGCCGCAGCCGGTCAGTGATGATGATATTCCCGCGCTTACCGAGGTGGTTGAGCTCGATCTGGCCGACAAAATCGCGCATCTGGAACGCGAATGGGTGCACGATCATCGCGAGCCGGACATTAGCCATCTCGATGCCGAGATTCCGCTGGTAGCCAGCAAAGCCAAGCCTTCGCTCGATATCGAACCGCTGCCATTTCGCCCCAACCCGGCCCGCGCCGAAGCGCAAGCAAATGCCCCCGTACCGGCCGAGCCCGCGGTAGCGCCTGCGGTGCAGGTGAAACCTGCCACCGCCCCAGCTAGCCCAACCCGGCCCGAAACCGCCGCCCGCTGGCCACGCATTGATACGCCAAGCCCGAAAAGCAGCGCCCCCAGCTTGACCATCCCCAGCGCGCCAACGGCCGCAGCAGCCAATAATAGTGCGCCGCAATTTCTGGATTTGCCACTGCTCGATCTCACCGCCCTGAACGAGCCCCCCCGCGAGTTACTGGATTTGCCCGAGCTGGCCATCCACACCCCGCGCGATCCGGAAGCGCTGGTCGAGCCGGAATTTATCGCTACCGATTTGGTATTGCCGCTGGACGAGCTGCCCATCCTGAGCGTAGCGGAGCCCGTCACGATTGGTGATTTCCAGCAAGTGCTGGCGCAAACCAGCGCCGCCGCTGCGGAAATTCCGCAACTCGATCTGGACGCGCTACTCCAGCCCTTGGACAGCAATCCAGAACTGCAAGACGACACCACGCCGAGCGTGGCCGACGCCGAGATCGCACTTGCGCCCGAACAGAGCGAAGTCATCGAAATTGCGCCACCAGCAACACTGACTGAGCCGCCGGCAGTATCGCCACTGCACGCAGAGCCCCTGCACGCAGCCCCCCAGCCAAGCGCCGCTCAGCCCGATCTAGTCAGCAGTTCAGACTTCAGCCTACCGGCCACCTCCAATTTGGCCAGCGAGCCAACACTGGCAACCGAGGATGACCTCAGCATTAGTCTTGGGGATGAAATCCACCTGACCATTGCCGATCTGGCGCCCGCCGCGCCCGTACTCACCGAGTGGGCAGCGCCCGCGCTGGAGGCCACGGCCCTTAGTCTGAACGACACCCCTCTAGAGCAAACCATCACTAACACCGGCATGGTTGCCGGGTTAGCTTCAACGCCAGCGCCAAGCGCAGGGGTAGAAACACCTGACGCCTTAGCGGACGGCACGCATCGCATCGCTTCACCGCTGGCCGCGCCTGAGCAACCTACCGCGTCCGCCGCCGGCGCGATGGAATGGGCCGCTGTTCCCGATTTGCCACCCGCCGCCAGCTTTGAAGCGAGCAAAACGGCGCAACCCAATACCACACCGTCCAGCGCCAGCCTGCACTGGGACGATGAAGAAGAGCTGGTTTTATACGCCGCTCCGGCCGCGCCGCAAGCGCATATCGATCTGGATGCCAGCGAACCTAGCCTGAGCTTTATCGAGCCAGCGGTGCGCCCCCTTGCCATCTCCTCGACTCTGGCAGAAGCAAGCAGCGAAAGCACAACCTCAGCCCAGTTGCCAGGCGCCGCGGAAACAGCAAGCCCCGCACCTGAGCAGCGGCCCGAAACGATTGCTGCAGCGGACGACATTACTGACCTGCAGCCACTCGAACACGATACGCCTGCCAGTATCGCCACAGCAGCCTTACCAGATGAGCCAAGCGAAGCCATACCCCCAACGCTCAATCAGCATGCGATTGATGACATCACGGCCATGGTCGGTGCGCAGCTGGCGATTGATATTGCCAGTGAAGTTGAACAGCTGGCTAAACAGCATTTCAGTACGCTGATGAATCAGCTGTATGAAGAAACGCTCCGCAAGCTCACCACCCAGATCAGCCTTGATCTAGAAGCCCAGCTCGCGCCGCGCATTAGCGAGTTGGTGCAGGCCGAGCTGCGCAGCAAAGGCCTACTTTAAGCCCGCAAACCAAGGGTATTGCCTTCCAAAGCTCATCAATAAAGGCTTCTGCGGCAATACCCACTCACCAAACTACTACCCCGCACCCTATCCAGCCCCTCACGCCGCCGCCACGCGCACCCACTTGCGCAACTGACGTATAATCTGGGGTTTCGCGTATTTTTGAGCACGCCGACATGGAACTCGCCAAGAGCTTCGAACCACAGAATATCGAATCACGCTGGTATCCGTTCTGGGAAAGCCAGGGTTACTTCAAGCCCAATATGGACCTCGCCCGCGAGGCCTTCTGCATTCAGCTGCCACCACCCAATGTGACCGGCACGCTGCACATGGGCCACGCCTTCAACCAGACCGTGATGGATGGCCTGACCCGCTACCACCGCATGAAGGGTGAAAACACCCTGTGGCTGCCGGGCACCGACCACGCGGGGATCGCCACCCAGATCGTGGTCGAGCGCCAACTGGATGCCAAAGGCACTTCCCGCCATGAATTAGGCCGCGCCGCTTTCCTCGACAAAGTCTGGGAATGGAAACAGGAATCGGGCAATACCATCACCCAGCAAATGCGCCGCATGGGCGCTTCGGTGGATTGGGATCGCGAATACTTCACCATGGACGACAGCATGTCGACCGCCGTGATCGAAGCCTTTGTGCGTTTGTACAACGAAGGCCTGATCTACCGCGGCAAACGCCTGTCGAACTGGGATGCCAAATTGGGCACCGCCATTTCGGATCTGGAAGTCATTTCCGAAGAAGAAAACGGCTCGATGTGGCATATCAAATATCCGGTGGTGGATTCGGATGAATTCATCATCGTGGCCACCACCCGCCCGGAAACCCTGCTGGGCGACGTGGCCGTGGCCATTGCACCGGACGACGAGCGCTATCAGCATCTGCTGGGCAAACAGGTTGAGCTGCCGCTCACCGGCCGGCAAATTCCGATCATTGCCGATGAATATGTGGATAAAGCCTTTGGCACCGGTTTTGTGAAAATCACCCCGGCCCACGACTTTAACGACTATCAGGTGGGCAAGCGCCACAACACGCAGCTGATCAATGTGATGAGCCTGCAAGCGACAATTCTGGCCAAAGCCCAGATCTTCAGCTTTGACGGTGCCGCCTTGGGCAGTCTCGATTTACCGGCCGCCTACGCCGGCCTCACCACCGGCGAAGCCCGCAAAGCCATGCTGGCCGATCTGGAAGCACAAGGGCTGTTGCTGGACACCAAACCACACAAACTGATGGTGCCGCGCGGCGACCGTACCGGTACGGTGATCGAGCCGCTGCTGACCGATCAATGGTTTGTGGCGATGAGCAAACCGACCGAGGATGGCCGCAGCATTACCGACAAAGCCCTCGACGTGGTGAAAAACGGCGAAGTGCAGTTTGTGCCTGCTGATTGGGTGAATACCTATTACGCCTGGCTGAATAATATTCAGGATTGGTGTATCAGCCGCCAGCTGTGGTGGGGTCATCAGATTCCGGCCTGGTATGACGAAGATGGCCAAGTGTATGTCGCCCGCACTGAAGCCGAAGCCCAAGCGCAAGCCCCGGGCAAAACACTGCGCCGTGAAGACGACGTGCTGGATACCTGGTTTAGCTCGGCACTAGTGCCGTTCTCGAGCCAAGGCTGGCCGCAGGAAACACCGGAATTGGCGGCGTTCTTGCCATCATCCGTGCTGGTGACCGGCTACGACATTATTTTCTTCTGGGTGGCCCGGATGATTATGATGACCACGCATTTCACTGGCAAAGTGCCATTCAAGCATGTGTATGTGCATGGCTTGGTGCGTGATGCGGAAGGGCAGAAAATGTCCAAATCCGAAGGCAATGTGCTGGATCCGGTTGATTTGATCGATGGCATTGCGCTAGAGCCGCTGCTGGAAAAACGCACCACCGGTCTGCGTCGCCCAGAGAAAGCGCCCAAAGTCGCCGAAAAAACCAAGAAAGAATTCCCGGATGGCATCCCGGCCTATGGCGTAGACGCGCTGCGCTTTACCTTTGCGTCGCTCGCCTCATTGGGCCGCTCGATCAACTTTGACCAGAAACGCTGCGAAGGCTATCGCAATTTCTGCAATAAGATCTGGAACGCCACCCGCTTTGTGCTGATGAACATCGAGGGCAAAGATTGCGGTCTGCAAGACGGCGCCGAGCTGGATTACAGCTTCCCTGATCTGTGGATTATTGGCCGCCTGCAACAAGCCGAAAGCCAGATTACCGAAGCGCTCGACACTTTCCGTTTTGACTTGGCTGCGCAAGCGATTTACGAGTTTGTCTGGAACGAATACTGCGACTGGTATATTGAGCTGGCCAAAGTGTCGACGCAAACCGGCACCGAGGCCCAGCAACGCGCTACCCGCCGCACGCTGATCCGGGTGCTGGAAACGATTCTGCGCCTCACGCATCCGATCATGCCGTTCATAACCGAAGAGCTGTGGCAAACCGTGGCGCCGCTGGCCGGCAAAAAAGACAGCGAATCACTGATGCTGGCCCAATGGCCGGTGGCAGATCTATCCCGGGTGGATGCGGTCGCCGACGCCAAGGTCGAAACGCTGAAAGCCTTGGCCTTTGCCGCCCGTAATCTGCGCGGTGAAATGGGCTTATCGCCAGCAGTCAAAGTGCCGATGTTCCTCGAAGGCAGCACAGAGATGGCCGAGTTTGCGCCTTATCTGAAGCCACTGGCCAAACTGTCGGAAGTGAATATCGTGGCCGCGCTGCCCGCCGATGATGCGCCGGTGGCCGTCGCCGGCACCACGCGCATGATGCTGAAAGTGGAAGTGGATAAAGCCGCTGAAACCGCCCGCCTGAATAAGGAAATCGGCAAAACCACCGACACCCGCGACAAGCTGGTGGCCAAGCTGGAAAAACCAGGTTACACCGACAAAGCACCGGCACACTTGGTCGAAAAAGACCGGGCACAGCTGGCCGAGCTAGATGACAAACTGGCTAAACTGGCCGCGCAACTGGCCAAGTTGCAATAAAATTGCGCTACAAAAAACGGCCTTCGGGCCGTTTTTTATCGCCCAGCCCTTTAATTTTGCGGCGCATTGCCGATAAGCAAAAGCCCTCACTCTGACCACCCGCCCGCATGCGCAAATACCTGCTCAGCTCTGACCCCAACACTGAAGGCATCCGCCGGCGACGGCTCGGGCAATTTATCACCATTACCATCGTGGCCCTACTGATCAGCAGCGCGCACAATGTGTTTTTTGGCAACTGGCGCGATGCCATTTTGCTGGTGAGCGGCGCAGTGCTGACGCTAGGCGCCTACGGCATGGCCAAGCGCGGCTATACCCAAGCTGCATCCGCCACCTTCACCCTCAGCCTACTGGCCGTGCTGGCGGCCATTCATTGGCTCAGTACCGGCACCCACGACCCGACACTACTGGCCTACCCTGCCCTCATGGTTTTTACCGGCCTGCTGTGTGCGCCGTGGCTATTCTGGCTTGAGTTTGCACTAATCATGCTCAATATCACCTTGCTGGTGATTGCCGAGGCGCAAGGCTGGCGCGTGGCCAAAGAAGCGCTTCCGGGCTGGCCATTCTGGATTGATGTCACCCTGATTATGGTGACGGTGAGCATGAGTATTGCGCTGATCATGCGCGATTTTCGCCATGCGCTGGCTTCGCTACGCAGTGAAAATCAACGCGTACGCCGCTCTCAAAAAGAAGTGGAGTTTCTGGCTAGCCACGATGCACTCACCAAGCTGCCCAACCGGCTACTGGCGCGCGATCGCTGCGAGCACGCCCTGGCTTTGGCCCGCCGTGCGCACAAGCAAACCGCCTTGCTGTATATCGATCTGGATAACTTCAAAACCATCAATGACTCCTTGGGGCATGCCGCCGGCGATCAGCTGCTGCTCACCATGAGCGAGCGGTTGCAAACCTGCGTGCGTGAAAGCGATACGGTGGCGCGCCAAGGCGGGGATGAGTTTTTGATTATTCTGGAATGCATTCCGGCACCGGAAATCGCCGCCGACATTGCCAAGCAGGTGATCCAGCGTCTGGCCGAGCCGCTGGCCCTCGGCCCGCTGAACATTACCGCTACCTGCTCGATCGGCGTCGCCGTCGCCCACGATCAGCAGGATGACTTTGATAGCCTGCTACAAAAAGCCGATATGGCGATGTACCGGGCCAAGGGCGCCGGGCGCAATGCATTCCGGATTTACGATGACAGCATGAACACCAAAGCCACGGAGCAGCTGGAGCTGGCCTCGAAAATGCGCGTGGCGCTGATCAAGTCGGAATTCACCCTGCACTACCAACCCCAATTTGATTTGCGCAGCGGCCAAATTATCGGCGCGGAGGCGCTGGTGCGCTGGCGCCACCCAGAGCTCGGCTTAGTCCCGCCAGGGAAGTTTATTCCGGTCGCAGAAAATTCTGGGCTGATCGTCGAGATGGGTGAATGGATTGTGCTGGAGGCCTGCCGACAGGCCAAGTGCTGGCTAGACGAAGGCCTCGGTGAATTAGTGGTCGGGATTAATATCTCGCCAATCCAGTTTCGCCGTGGCGATGTGGAGCAGCTAATCAATCACGCCCTCGCGCAAACGGGCTTACCGGCGCACCTGCTGGAGCTAGAGCTTACCGAATCATTGCTACTGGAAGACTCGGCCCACCTGAAAACCATTCTGCAAAATCTACGTAGCCTAGGCATCAGTTTTTCGATTGATGATTTTGGCACGGGATATTCCAATCTGAGCTACCTCAAGCATTTTGAAGTCGAGCGCCTCAAGATTGATCAATCATTTATCCGCCGCCTGAGCGATGACGCGCATGATGAGGCCATTGTGCGGGCAATTATTCAAGTGGCAGATAGCCTGAACCTACACCTGATCGCAGAAGGGATTGAGGACACCCGCACCCTCACCAAGCTGCAAGAGCTTGGGTGCGAGCAAGGCCAGGGCTTTTTGTGGTCGCCAGCAATTACCGCAAGCGAATTCAAACGCTATGTGCAGCAGCATCAAGCCAGCCCCTCGCCGGCAGCCTAATCGGCAATAGCCGGCGCGCCACCGGCCATCGATTCGCCTGAGGGCTATTTCACTTCAGGGGGCTCTCCCGCCCCTCCAAAGTGTTTCTTTTTAGAAACACGACACCCTATCAAGGCAATATTCCAGCACTTTTTGTTCAGCAACCCGCCAAACGGCAGGTGCTGCGGCACCCGCGGCTGATCTTGTTACACTTTGCCATCCTTAGACCAACGGGCAGCAAAGATGGAAATAAAAACATATAAAAATCATACAATTAAAATCATCATCACCCGCACACCCCACCGCGCTCGCCCTTACTTAATCTCGCAATAACTTACATAGGCTTCGCCTGCCGACCTTCCATTCGCCAAAGCCTCACGTTAAGCAGCCCAAATTGGGCTTCGCGTCAAGATGGTTTATTCATTAAGGGTATCGCGCCTATTTACGTTGAAAATCAGAATATTCTAATATTTTGAAAACCAGAGGGTATCCCAGTGCGCAAAGAAATCGGATTCACACTCATCGAAATGATGATCGTGGTGGCCTTGCTCGGCATTATTGCCGGGATTGCCGCCCCCAGCTTAGCCATGTTTGCCAAAAACAGCGCCCTGAGCGGCGCCTCAGAAGATCTGCTGAATGTGTTTAGCTACGCCAAAACAGAGGCGATCAAACGTGGCACCAGTATTTCGGTCTGCAACTCGGCCAATCCAACGGCCGATACGCCAACTTGCGTCACCAGCACGCCCAACTGGACTACAGGCTGGCTCGTTTTCCTAGATGCAGATGGCGACAGTAGCTACGACTCGGGCGAGACACTGCTGCAGATCGGCCACGCAGTGAAAAACGTCAGCAGCATCAGCGTGAGCAACAACACCAAAGCGCTGCGCTTTCGTTCAGTGGTGTTAGCCGGCAGCAGCGATACCGTGTTTACCCTATGTAACAGCGGCGCCAAGGCACGCACAGTAACGGTCGACAAGGTTGGCCGCATCCGTCGTGATCTGGGCACAACCTGCAGCTAGGAGCCCGCAATGAAACAAGGTGGCATGATCATGATCGAGGTGCTGGTATCGTTAGTGGTACTGGCGGTAGGGATTTTGGGGCTAGCCTCGTTGCAGGCGTATTCGCTGCGTGCGACGCAAAGCTCCTATTTACGCTCAGTGGCCAGCGACTTAGCCAGCAGTCTAGCTGAGCAGGTACAGGCCAATCGGGCCAAAACCATCGCCTCCACCGAAGCGGGCGCAGATGCCCGCTACTACGGCACTGGCGCACCACTGCTGCCCAAATCCCCCGACTACGCCCGTTTTACCTGCACCTTCAATACCACCACCAGCCGTTTCGGCTGTGCCAATGCCACCGGGTACACCCCAGAAAGCAGCAGCAATAGTACAACTCTCGCCCGCGCGGAGCTCGCAGCCTGGCTTGACCTCGTGGCGGCATCGTTACCCCTTGGTAGTACTGGTGGAGCGGTTATTTGCCGTGATACGACGCCGGACGACGGTACTGAACCCGTGCGCGATAGCACCAGCGAAGATTTCGCGGCCAAAACCGGCTGCCTACCCAGCACTAATGCGGCCTACGCGACAGCACCCTTTGTCGTCAAAATTTGGTGGCAGGACGAAAAGCCGACCAAAGAGGATCCAACCCCGGATCTAACCCGCTTCTCGCTGACGATTTCCTAGGGGGCAGCATGTTTAAACCTCGCCAATCCGGCTTTACCCTCGTTGAACTGATGGTCGGCTTAACGCTGGCTTTGTTGCTCACACTGGGGATCGCGAATATTTATCTGCAAACCCGGCAAACCTTTCGCAGCCAGACTGCGCTGGCCCGGATGACCGAAGATGGCAAATATGCGCTCGCGACCTTGCAACGCATGATTTATCAGGCGGGCTTTCAAAATACCGCCAATATGACCGCAGCGGCGGCCACAGCTTTTCCGGCTGGCTATGGCATGACGGCTGGCGCCTTTATCAAAGGCACCAGTACCAGCGTCGACCTGCGCTTTCTGGGTGACACCGAAGGCAATATGGTGACTTGTGCGCAAGACACGAGCGGCAATGCCGATTACCCGGCACTAAAACTCAACCAGCAATATGCCTATCGGCTCAGCTTTCAAAACAATCAGCTCAGCTGCGGCACATTGAATAGCGCCGGCACAACAGTGACTGACTCGCAGGTGCTGGCGGACAATATCATTGACTTCAAGCTCACCTATGGCGTGGACAGCGATGGCGACCGGCTGGCCGATAGCTACACCGACAGCCCCACCAACTGGGCCAATGTCTATGCGGTACGCGCCTGTATGGTCGTGCGTAGCAGTGACGACAAAATTACCGTGAGCAGCTCGGGCAAAACCTACCTGAACTGCGATTTCCCTAACCACGCACAGCAATCAGTGGACGATAGTGACGGTCACCTCTACCGCACCTTCTCGACCACTTTGTATTTGCGTAACAAGACCAATTAGGGAGGCCACATGCGCTCAACGCATACCCAGCATGGTTTTGTGCTGATCACCAGCATTGTGTTTCTGGTGGCAATCACCATCACAGTAGTCTACGCCGTCCGCAGCGCGACCTTACGGGAGCACTCGGCCGGGAATAACCGCGCCCGTGCACAAGCATTTGAAATGGCCCAGCTGGCCATGCGCCGTGCGCAAGCCCAGTTAACCGAAGAAGTGATTTTTCCAGCCTCTGGCTGCAGTAATGGCCTTTGCAACAAAGAAGACGCCACCAAAACCTACCTGCTCAATAGTACCAACTGGGGTAGTGGCACGGGCACCTGCGCCATCGACAACACCAGCTGCAACAAGATCAAAGGTGGCAACACGGCCATCACCCAGACCGTGGCAGGCGTAGCCGCCCAGCCACGCTGGGCGATTCGCGACATGAATAACAATGTCCAGGGCGACTGCACCTATTACGAAGTCTGGGCGCAAGGCACCGGCGCCGACGCCAATAGCTCGGTATTACTGAAATCGATTGTCAAAGCTTGCGAGAGCTAAGGAGTCTGATCATGCAACGCACCACTTTATCTCTCATGCTCAGCCTGCTATTTCTGCCCGTATTCGCGCAGGCGGTGGCACTGAATAACCTGACCCAGGGCGGGCGCGACCCATTCACCCCGCTGTATCAGTCCTCCAATGAGCCACCGCTGAATATGCTGGTGTTGGGTAAAGATCATCGGCTGTATTACGAGGCCTACAACGACGCATCCGATCTGGATGGGGATGGCGTTTACGATGTGGGTTACCAAGGCTGGCGGGTCAAACCAGGCTATAGCGAAGGTAAAGGCAACTTCAAGATCGATTACTACGGCTATTTCGATAGCTATAAGTGCTACAGCTACAACAGCAGTAACTCGCGCTTTGAACCCATTAACACCACCAGCAATAAAAAATGCCGCAGTTTCAGCAGCGCGCGCTGGAGTGGTGACTTTCTCAATTACCTCACCACCTCACGGATTGACGCCATTCGCCGGGTCTTGTATGGCGGCAAACGCAGTACGGATACCGCCAGCGACACCGTACTGGAGCGCACATTCATCCCGCAGGATGCGCACAGCTGGGGTAAGGAGTATATGAGCGTAGCCGTTGATGGCTATGACATTCAGGACTATACCCCAATGGCTTTACCTGCATCCGGTCGGCGCCACCTGTTTGCCAACACTACGCGCTGCACCCCGAATGGCTGCCAGACCAGTTATCTCAACCCACCGCTTTTGCGCACCATTAAAGACAGCAACCGCCGGGTATGGGAATGGCTCAGTATCGAGCGCCCAGTGGCGGATGCCCAATATGCGGATGGCTCGAATAACCGCGTCAACATCCCGACCAGCGATCTCACCGATTATGTCGTGCGCGTACAAGTCTGCAAAACCGGTCTGCTCGAAGACGAGTGCAAGCGCTATGGCACTTCCTACAAGCCCTATGGCCTGATCCAGCAATACGGCGATGCCGATGGCATGCGCTTTGGACTCTTTACCGGCAGCTACTCAGACAACACCCAAGGCGGGGTGCTGCGTAAAAATATCGGTAGCATCAGCGACGAAATCAACGCTAGCAATGGCACCTTCACTAGCACCGTCGGCATTATCCGCAATATCGACAATATGCGGATCGAGGGTTTTTCTAATAGTCGCGAATACTATGGCGTCAGTACCAATGATGATGACTGTAGCTATGGCAATGCGTTTTCTAAGCAACTGAACAATGGCCGTTGCAGTAGCTGGGGCAACCCAGTCGCAGAAATGCTATGGGAAACCGTGAAATACTATGCTGGTGGAAGCGCCGGCTATACCAGCGATGCCAAGGGCAACGGCGTTGGCCTTTCGGTTGCCGCCTGGACCGACCCCTATGGCATGAATGGTTCGCAACGCCGCAACCACGTCTGCGCCAAGCCCGTGATCACCCTGCTATCCGATATTTATCCCAATTTCGACGGCAATTTGAGCAATTCCAGCCTGAACGGCAATAGCCTCAATATTCAGAGCACTCTGGACACCATGTGGCAAAGCGAATTTGGCTCAGGCAGCAAGAATGTCATCATTGGTGAGAATGGCACGAATAATGATCAGGCCCCTACCACCAAAGCCGCTAGCAGCTTTTTTGGCCTAAAAGGCTTGCCAGAAGAACCAGGCAAAGCCGGGACTTTCTATAGCGCAGCTGTGGCAGACTTTGCCCGCAAAAATGACATCAATGCAGCGCCATCGAAGCAAACCATTAGCACCTTCTCGATTGCCCTGGCTTCAGCCCTGCCCAAAATCGAGATTCCGGTAGCGGGCCAAAAAGTAGTCTTCACGCCGTTTGCCAAGTCGCCTTCCAATGGCGGTGGCACAGGTAATCAGGGCGACTATCGGCCAACCAATCAGATTGTCGATTTTTACATCGACACCATCCGCAATGTACCCGGCTTTGCCACCGATACGTCGATCAATGCTGGCCGCCCTTACTATAAATTCCGCATCAACTTTGAAGATGTGGAATACGGTGGCGACCATGATATGGATGCCATCGCCGAATATGAAATTCGCCTCTTGGCCAACAACACCATCGAAGTAAAGGTCAACTCGACCTACGCCGCAGGCGGGATTGATCAGCACATGGGCTACGTGGTGTCTGGCTCGACTAAAGATGGCGTGTATCTGGTGGTAAAAGATATTGGTGGCCGCGATGTGAAATACTGGATGGATGCGCTGCCGGCCACTACTGGCAACCCATCGGGCACACCGTTCGGCGCCACCGGCAATATGAGTGCGCTCACCGACACCCGTACCTTCACGCCCAATAGTGCGGCGAGCACCATCACCGACCTGAAGTCACCACTTTGGTACGCCGCTAAATACGGTGGCTTCATTGATGATGACGCAGAAGGGAGCACCAACAAAGATGTTCTGGATAACATTGCCGAATGGGATGCCGATGGTGATGGAGTACCGGATAACTACTTCTTGGTTACCAACCCATTGAAGTTGAAAGAACAGCTAGATCGGGCATTCTCGCGGATTGATTCTACCACCCGCTCCAGTGCCCCAGTAGGTAGCACCGCCGGCAGTAGTTCGCAAAGTTCGGAGTACCGGATTTACCGTACCGCCTACAAAGCCAATCAATGGAGCGGTAATCTGTCGGCGCTCGCGCTGAATACCGATAGCCTGCAACTGGGTACGGTGTACTGGGATGCCAACGACCCCGGCAAACTCATTCCACCGATCGAACGGGTGTTGATGTCCTGGAACCCGGACACCCGCACTGGCCGGGCCTTTGATGCGGCAGCCGAAATGGCGCAGCTCTCATCAGCGCAAAAAGCAGCGCTCAATTACCCAGATGGTGACCCTGGTGGCTTTGTGGTAACCCCGCGCATGGAAGCGCGCGCCAAATACATCCGTGGTGACAACAGCAACGAAGGGACCACCAGCGGTAAATATCGGGTGCGCGAACAAGTCGGGAATGAAACCAACTACATTGCTGACATTCTGGACGCTCAACCCTATGCGGTGGGGCCTGTACCACGCGCCGACTATTATGCCGATACAGGCTACGCAGCATTTGCCAACCAACAGGCCAGCCGGATTAATTTCGTGTATGCCGGCGCCAATGGCGGGGTGTATCACGCCTTTATGGACGACGTGGTCACCAATCAGGAACACAATGGCCGTGAGCGCTTTGGCTATATTCCCTCTTTTGTATTCGACAAGCTGCGCAAGCTCGAAGAGCAATCATATAGCCACGAGTATTACCTGAATGGCCAAACCGCCGTGCAAGATGTTAAAACCGACGATGGCACTTGGCGCACCCTACTGGCCGCTACCACCGGTTTTGGCGGCAAAGGGCTGTTTGCCTTGGATATTAGTAATCCTCTGAGCGTGGGTTCGTCGGTAATTTCCAGCGTCACCCGCTGGGAGTTTTTCAATAGCAACGACACAGCCAAAGGCAGCCCGGATATGGGTTACCAACCATTTAGCCCGCTCATTACCAAGATGAATGATGGCAAATGGTATGTGATTACCGGCAATGGTTTAAACAGCACCACGGGTAGCGCCACCCTGTTTATGCTGGATGTTACTGGCCCGGGCAGCAGTGGGTGGAACGGTAAAGTAGTGAAACTGACGGTCGATGCCACCATCGCGGGCAATAATGGTCTTTTCAGCAATAGCAATGGTTTGTCAGCGCCAACTGCGGCCGACATTGATAGCAATGGCACCGCTGATTACATCTATGCCGGGGATATGTTTGGCAATCTGTGGAAATTTGATGTGAGCAGCACCAACTCCGCGCAATGGCGGGTTGGCCTCGGTGGTAAACCGATGTTCCGTGCCGTGCGGAGTGATAAGGCGCAATCGATTGTGAGCCCACCGGCGATCGCCATGGAGAAAAAGGCCGAATCCTCACTCAGTATCACCAATAAACGGCTGATGGTGTATTTCGGCACCGGCAAGTTTTATGAAGACTGCGACCGTTATAACAGCAGTTGTACCGGACAAGCAGATGCCAATAGTTTCTATGGCATTGTTGATCCAGAACTGAGCATCGGCAGCGATGGGGTAATGACCAATGCCGCAGTGGGCAATAGCTACACCCCACCTGCGCTCACCAACCTAGTCGAGCAAAGAATTGCCCAGTTCAATAGCGCTGATTTGACCAAATTCAATATCCCCGGCTTGCTGCTCAGCGACATTGAGAAATACCGCTGCATCCTGCCGAAAAAAGAGGACGGCACTTTCCAAAGTAATTGCTCCGATGACAATAAATACACAGCTGGCATTCAATATGGCTGGTATGCCAATTTCCCACTTGGGGAAGAGCGTCACGTCGGAATGCCACGGATTTCGGGCGGCACAGTAGTTTTTAACACCATGACGCCAGCCGAAGACGTGAGCAACAGCTGCGCATTTACCTCTAAATCGGGGCTGATGGCACTGAATCTGGATGATGGCGGCCAATCTCGCCCGCGTTTTGTGATTACCAATAGTGGCACCGGCACCAAAGTCAGCATTAATAATGTCGGCTTTTTGTCGACTACCTCGACCCCGAACGGGACAACCACCATCAAAGGCTCGATTCCTTCAGGCCTCAATGATGAACGGGGCTTTGGCCGCAACTATAACGGTAAGAAATCCACCAGCGCGTGTGAAAAAGCCATCGACGTTGATCCACTAGGCAATGCCACACAGATCAATGTGTGTGACTCACGGGTGGTTGTACCGGTGAACTGGAGCGAGGTAATCAAATAATGACACGCACATTGGCGGCACAACGCGGCTTTACGCTGATCGAGCTGATGATTACGGTGGCGGTGATCGGCATTTTGGCCGCGATCGCGATCCCGAACTATCAGGATTATGTGCGCAAAACCCGGCGGGCAGATGCACAAGGGGTGCTAATGCAAAGCGCACAAATTCTGGAGCGGCGTTTTACCGAAAACAGCCGCTACTCAGCGTCATCCACCTGCCCAACGCCACCGTATACCGAGTCGCCGATTGATGGCAGTACCAAGTATTACGACATCGCGATGAGCAACTGCAGTGCCGATGGCTCCACCTTCACACTCACCGCGACCCCCAAAGGCGCGCAAAGTGGCAACGGCATTCTGGAGCTGCGGCACACCGGTCGCAAAGCCTGGGATAAAAATAACGATGGCGATACCGCCGATACCGGTGAAGACAACTGGTAAACACGTGCCCCGCTCGGCGCAAGCTTAGTGGGTAAATTCAATGCGATAGGTTTTGCTGGAAGCGACGCCCAGTCCATTTTCAATGGCTGGGCGAAACTTCATGGCGCCCACTTTACGCAAAATGGGGTGGCGCTCTTCGGGGGGAATATTGCCGCTAAGCACGTGAATCTGTTGCACCAGCCCGGTGGCATCAATCTCCAGCTCCAGCACTAGCTCGGCAGGGCTGCGGGCAAAGTCACTGGGTACAAATTGCGGCTCATTCAATGCCAGCGCCTCTTGCCGCTCTGGCGCAGGGCTAGGCAGCGCCCCCATGCTGGCAGCAGACGGCGCCGCGGGGCTTGGCGCTAGTTGTGCACTGGCGAGTAGATCAAGGGCTGGCTGATAAGACTGCAAGGCAGCGGTTGTGAATGCAGCTGGGTCGGCCAAATTTGGCAAAGGGATTGCCGCTGATTCGGCGGCAGCCTGCTCAGCCGAGGGCGGCGCGGCCAAGCTCACACTCAGCGCCCCTACCCCGCCCGTAGTAGCCGCCGGCCACGGCGCGCTCCACCCCGAATCCGGGCGTAAAGCCCACAGCAGCAGCCCATGCACACTGAGCGAGAGCGCGATGGGGGCCAGCCAGTGGCGCAATACCGATGGAGCCAAGCTGCGCCGCTGCATGCCATCTGATTCCCGAGTTAGTACCACCAAATTGTCGCGAGCAGACTAGCCAGCAGAGCGGCGATCAGCCCGAGTAGATAATTGCGCTTTTTCTGCTCCCACATCAGCCCTTTATAGCCCGCCAGCAAGAGCTCGGTGTGGTTTTGGTTCAGGACTTCGTTGAGCTTGCGCGGCAACGTCGGCAGCAGGGTCGCCCACTGCGGCGCCTCATGTTTGATCGTGGTGAGCAGACCGCGCCAGCCGATTTGCTCATTCATCCAGCGCTCCAAGAATGGCTTGGCGGTTTGCCATAAATCCAAGTCTGGATCGAGCTGGCGGCCCAGCCCTTCGATATTGAGCAAGGTTTTTTGCAGCAACACCAGCTGCGGCTGGATTTCCACATTAAACCGGCGTGAAGTCTCAAACAGCCGCAGCAAAACAAAACCAAACGAGATCTGGCTCAGCGGCTTATTAAAGAAGGGCTCGCACACGGTGCGCACTGCGGCTTCCAGCTCTTCCACACGGGTTTCTTTCGGCACCCAGCCCGACTCGATATGTGCCGTCGCCACCCGCCGATAGTCGCGATTAAAAAAGGCGAGAAAGTTAATCGCCAGATACTGCTTATCGGTATCGCTCAGCGAGCCAACAATACCAAAGTCTAGCGCAATATACCTGTTATCCGGCGCCACAAAGATATTGCCCGGATGCATATCGGCATGGAAAAAACCGTGGCGGAATACCTGGCTAAAGAAAATCTCCACCCCGTAACGGCTGAGCTTTTTCAAATCCATGCCCGCGGCTTTTAGCTCGTCAATGCGGCCGATGGGAATACCGTCCATCCACTCCAGCACCAGCACTTCGCGCGCGCAATAGTCGTAAAACACTTCGGGCACGATCAGCTGATCGGAATCTTTAAAATTGCGCCGCAGCTGGCTGGCATTGGCCGCTTCGTGCATTAAATCCAGCTCGTCGTGCAGATAGCGATCAAACTCGGCCACCACTTCACGGGGCTTCAGGCGTTTGCCATCGGCAAATAGCTTTTCCACCCACAGCGCCAGCATGCGCAGCAAAGCCAGATCGCTTTCGATCACCGGCAAAATACCCGGGCGCAACACTTTCACTGCCACCGCCCGCCCTTGCCCCCCCTCAGGGGCATGCAGCCGGGCGCGGTGCACCTGCGCGACCGAGGCCGAAGCCACCGGTGTGGCATCAAACTCGGCAAACAGCGCCGCCAACGGCTGATTCAGGCTGGTTTCGATTTGCCGAATGGCAAGTTCCGAGGCAAAGGGCTTCACTCGGTCTTGCAGCAAGGCCAGTTCATTGGCCAGATCGGGGGGCAATAAATCGCGGCGGGTCGATAACACCTGACCAAATTTAACAAACACCGGCCCCAGTGATTCCAGCGCCAGCCGCAAACGCACACCGCGGCTATCGGGTAATTTGCGCCAGAAAAACAGCGCGCCGATCAGCTGCCGCAAGCCACGCACACGCTCGTGCCCCAGCAAAAATTCATCGAGCCCGAAATGGACAATCACATACAGAATGCGAAAAAAACGCAGCATTATTCGCCTTTGTCCGCCAGCCGCGCCTGCAGGCGGGCCAGCCGTTTTTCCAGTCGCGCCACATCGTGCCGCAAGGTATCCACCGCGCTACAGTAGTCGGCCACCTGCTCTTTACGCACCAGCCAGCGCGCTTCATCGCGCGCGTACTCTGCCGCGGCCGTGGCCAGCCGCTCACCGGCTGCCAAGGGCCATTGCGCCAGCGCTTGCCCTGAGCGCACGACCCGATGCGCCACAATATCACCAGTCCAGCGCGACAGATCTTCAGCTGCATCCCAGGCGAGCGCGCCCAGCACGGCGCCGGCGCGGGCGGCCAAATCCGGATCACCCGCCAGCACAACTTGTCGCGATGCGGCTTGTGGATCGGTGAGTCGGGTGAGAAAGTACGCCGTTGGCAACGTCAGCGTAGCTTCCGGCTCGGCTTGCGAATCAGCCAAGCGGCCATCGGGCATCACCACCACGGTGGCAGTCAGCAGCGGTAGCTGCAGCGCAAAGCTACGCCCGGCCAGCGGCTGCAGGGCCTGCAACTGCTCTGGCGCTTGCGCCAGCAAATGATTGAGCAAGCGCGCCAGCAGCATCAGAATTTGGTCCCTTTATGCAGCGCCACCACGCCACCGGTCATATTGTGGTAATCCACGCGGCCAAAGCCCGCATCGCGCATCATGGTTTTCAGGGTTTCCTGATCCGGATGCATGCGGATGGATTCGGCCAGATATTGGTAAGAATCGGGATCATTGGCCACCAGTTTGCCCATCAGCGGTAGCAGTTTGAATGAATACAGATCGTAAGCCGGCTTGAGTGGCGCCCATACTTTGGAAAATTCCAGTACCAGCAAACGGCCACCGGGCTTGAGCACGCGGCACATTTCTTTCAGCGCGGCATCTTTGTGCGTCATATTACGCAGACCAAACGCCACCGAAACAATATCGAAGTATTCGTCTGGAAACGGCAGCTTTTCTGCATCACATTGAGCTACCGGGAGGGGGTATCCGGAATCCAGCAGACGATCACGGCCTACGCCCAGCATCGAGCTATTGATATCGGTCAGCCACACCTGCCCCGATTTACCCACTTTTTTGGCAAAGGCCTTGGATAAATCGCCGGTGCCGCCAGCAATATCCAGCACCCGATCACCCGCCTTGGCGCCACTGGTTTCAATGGTGAAGAACTTCCAGGCCCGGTGCAGACCTGCGGACATCAGGTCATTCATTACATCGTATTTTTGGGCCACCGAATGGAAAACTTCGGCGACTTTTTGCGCTTTTTCCGATTCGTTGACTGTAGAAAAACCGAAGTGGGTTTTCGCGTCGCTCATTGCTTTGCCCTTGCTGCTTACAGCGGTTCACGCGATGCGCCGGCGGCGGCGAGATCGCTCAGGTATTGTTGCCAGTTGGCGTCCTGCTGGGCGCCTAGTTCGTATAAATATTGCCAGCTAAATAGGCCGCTATCATGGCCATCATCAAACACCAGTTTGGCCGCGTAATGGCCCACCGGTTCAATCGCGCGGATATTGACGTGCTTTTTGCCGACTTGCAGCACTTCATTGCCAACCCCGTGCCCGCGTACTTCGGCCGAGGGGCTAAATACCCGCAGGTACTCGCACGGCAGTCTAAACCGTGCGCCATCATCGAAGGCGATTTCCAGGACTCGGGAAGCTTGATGCAGCGTCAGTTCGGTGGGCTGCGGGGTGTTGGCGTGCAAACCGGCCATATCCAGCTCAAAAGGGTTGATTTGAATAGCCTCCATGATACCGCGCCGCCCTTGTAGCCGCCAGCGAAGTGACATTGCTTTCACCCCATGAAATTTATGCCATAAGTTTGCAGACTTGTAATATTAAGTTCACACTAAAGCCTTATTCTCGCAACCAATCTGAATTGAACTTATCGCGCGAGGAGCTGTCATGGCCGCAAACATTCTGCTGGTCGAGGACGAACCAGCAATCCAGGAGTTGATTGCCTTTAACTTGACCCAAGCCGGTCACCACATCATGCGTGCCGACTCGGTCGAAAGCGCGCAGAGCATTGTACGCAATGCCCTGCCCGATCTGATTCTGCTCGACTGGATGTTGCCTGGCATGTCCGGCATCGACTTCGCACGTAAACTACGCGCCGATGAACGTACCCGTGGCATTCCGCTAATTATGCTGACGGCCCGCTCGGACGAGCAAGACAAAATCGCGGGGCTGGAAACCGGCGCCGACGATTACATCACCAAACCCTTCAGTCCACGTGAACTGCAAGCACGCATCAAAGCCGTGCTGCGCCGCCGTGCGCCGCAGGCCACTGATGATCCAGTGGAAATCCAAGGCCTGCGCCTTGATCCGGTCACTCACCGTGTATCGGGCAATGGCAAGGCGCTGGATCTGGGCCCTACCGAATTTCGCCTGCTGCACTTCTTTATGACCCACCCTGAGCGCGTACATACCCGCGCACACCTGCTGGACCAGGTGTGGGGCGACCATGTATTCGTGGAAGAGCGCACGGTCGATGTGCACATTCGTCGCCTGCGCTCCTCATTGGAGGGAACTGGTCACGATCATCTGATTCAAACCGTTCGTGGTTCAGGCTACCGCCTGTCTGTCAATTAAGTACAATCCGCAGTTCCTCGGGGTAATGCACTGCATTACCCTGACCTGACGCCCGCTCTCAAAGGCACCGAATGCTCTGGCTCCGCTCCATCGTTTTTTATTTGTCCGTGACCCTGATCGCGCTGTTTATCGGCGGGATTGCCGGACGGGAGTGGGGGCTGACCTTTGCCCTGGTGGTCGTCTCACTCACCTGCCTGTTTCATATTTTTAATTTGCACCGTCTGTATCACTGGCTGCAAAACCCGCAAGTCGATAATGTGCCCAGCAGCTTTTTGCTCTGGCAAGAAGTCTTCGATCAGTTTTACACCGAAGTGCGTAAGCAGAAAAAAGCCAAAGAGCGGCTAGCCAATACGCTGGATCGTTTTCTATCGGCCGCCGAGGCGCTGCCCGATGGCGTGGTAATTCTGGACGAGTACGATCGCATCGAATGGTGCAATCCGGCTTCCTGCGATCATTTGGCGCTGAATCGTAAAACCGATACCGGCCAACCGATTACACACTTGCTACGTCACCCTAGCTTGCGTGAATACCTCAAGCAGGAAGACTTTAGCCACCCGATCGTGATTCGCACTACCCGCCCCACCGAGCAAACGCTTTCGGCGCAGATGGTGCCGTTTGATTCAACGCGCAAACTGCTGCTCAGCCGCGATATTACCCAGCTCGAGCGCGTGCAAACCGTGCATCGCGACTTCGTGGCCAATGTCTCGCACGAACTACGCACCCCGCTGACGGTGGTGGGTGGCTTTATCGAAACCATGATCGATATGCCCGCGTCAGATGCGCAAACCCGTGAAACGCATTTGCAGCTGATGTACGAACAAACCCAGCGCATGCAGCGACTGGTGGACGATTTGCTCACGCTCTCCAAACTGGAAAGCGGCGCGCAGGTGCGCGAAGAGGAAGTCGATATTCCGCAGCTAATGCAATTGCTGCGCACCGAAGGCATGGGCCTCTCGCAAGGCCGGCATACGGTCGAAATCGGCAAGCTGGAACGCGCCCGCCTGATCGGCAATAACGACGAGCTGCATTCGGCACTGGGCAATCTGGTTTCCAACGCCATTCGTTACACCCCGGCGGGCGGCAAGATCACCATTGGCTGGGAGCGGCGCGACGATATGCTGTGCTTTACCTGCCGCGACACCGGGATCGGCATCGCCCCCGAGCATATTCCCCGCCTGACCGAGCGCTTTTATCGCGTTGATCGCGGCCGCTCTCGCAATACCGGCGGCACCGGCCTGGGGCTGGCGATTGTGAAGCACATTCTGCACCGCCATCAGGCGCAGCTGTGCATCACCTCCGAGCCAGGCAAAGGCAGTGAATTTGCGGTGAAGTTTCCCGCCACCCGCATCATCGAATAAACCGAGCCCGCTTTGTGCGGGCTTTTTGTTGCCGTCAACGTGGATCAAGCCAAGGCCAGCACTTGCCCTGCCGGACAACTATCCGTACATTGCAGCAATCACGGTTTTTTTGCGCCTGCGCAAAGGCATCAGGCTTGTTTTGCAGTGATAATGCCCCATGTCCTTTGCAACGACGTTCCACCCTGTTTGCATCAGTTCAATACTAATGAGGTTTTTACCATGAGCAGAATCGCAGCAATCAAACCTTTCGGCCAACGCATCTGGCTGGACAACCTGTCGCGCGGCCTTCTGGCCTCTGGCGAGCTGGCTCGGCTGATCGCCGAAGACGACATCGCCGGCGTTACCTCCAACCCTGCGATTTTCTACAAATCAATCTCTTCTGATCCGCTGTATACCGGTGATCTGGCTGAACTGAAAAAACAGGACCTGACCGCCGAACAACGCTACGAAGCGCTGGTTGTACCGGACATTCAAGCCACTTGCGATCTGACTCGCGCCATGTACGACGCCACCAATGGCCAAGACGGCTACGTGAGCTTGGAAGTATCTCCAACACTGGCGAACGACGCGCAAGGCACCATCGACAACGCCAAACGTCTGTGGGCGGAAATCAATCGCCCGAACGCCATGATCAAAGTACCAGCCACTGATGCTGGCGTGGTGGCCTTCGAAGAGCTGATCGCTTCTGGCATCAACGTGAACATCACCCTGATGTTCAACCTGAAACACGTTGATAACGTGCTGACCGCCTACATCCGCGGTCTGGAAGCGCGCGCGGCCGCCGGCCTGCCAATCGATAAAGTGCAAGCCGTGGCTTCAGTATTCCTGTCACGCGTGGATAGCCTGATCGACCCACAACTGGAAGCCATTGGCACGGCCGATGCGCTGGCTCTGCGTGGCACCGTGGCTAAATCATTCGTGAAAGTGGCTTACCAGCATTACAAAGCGCTGTTCCACGGCAACCGTTTTGCCGCGCTGAAAGCCAAAGGCGCCAATCCACAACGCCTGCTGTGGGCTTCTACCGGCACGAAAAACAAAGCCTACCGCGATGTGATGTACGTGGAAGACCTGATCGGCCCAGAAACAGTGAACACCGTACCCGATGCCACCCTGGCGCTGTTCCGTGACCACGGCGAAGCCGCAAACACGCTGGATACCGGCATTGATGCTGCCGTACAAACACTGGTGAAAGTGCGCGAGCTGGGCATTAACTACAATCTGGCCGGCGAGCAGCTGCAGGTTGAAGGCCTGAAACAGTTTGACGAAGCCTTTGCCAAACTGATGGAACTGACCAAATAAACGGTCTAGTTTTTCAGCAAAAAACCCGCCAGCAGGCGGGTTTTTTTACCCCACCAGGGTATATCAATCAACCCATTGACAAACAAACCACACAACAACATACCCATCGAAATAAAACGCAACTTTTCCACCACACCCAGCCCAATCTTCATTAAAGCTTCCTAATTTTGTAATAATTTAACAAATATGTAACAATAAAGCTGACATTACCTGCCATAATGTTTCCCCTGTTACTTGGTGATTGAATATGCGCAAGATCTTGATTGCCAACCCCAAAGGCGGGAGTGGCAAGTCGACCCTCTCCACCCATCTGGCCAGCTGGTTCTCGTGGCAAGAAACCAAGGTGATGCTGGGCGATCTGGATCGCCAGCACTCCAGCCAGCGTTGGCTGGATCGCCGCCCGAGCAATCTACCCCGTATCGAGCGCTGGGAAATCGGCAGCGATCAAATCGCCCGCCCGCCCAAAGGCAGCCAAGTGGCGGTGCTGGATAGCCCCGCCTGCTTTGGCGGCAGCAAACTCAAAAAAGCCCTGAAAGTCGTCGACCGGGTCATTATCCCGATTCTGCCTTCTGCCTTTGATTTATGGGCCTGCCAAGATTTTCTGGCGGAGCTGGCCGAAACCAAGGCCGTGCGCCGCGAAGAAGTCCAAGTGGCCGCCGTCGCCATGCGTGTGAACCCGCGTAGCAATGCGACGCAACAGCTGGCCGAGTTTTTGCGCCAATTCGAGATTCCGCTGATCGCCACCATCCGCGATACACAGCTCTATAATCTAACCATCCAGCGCGGCATGACCTTGTTTGATCTGCCCGCAAGCAAAAATCAGCGCGACGTCCAGGAATGGCGACCACTGATTCAGTGGGTGCTGCAGCGGTAATCCGCTACAGCCAGCCGGCGGCATTTCGGCGTACAATCGCCGGCTTCACTTTGAGGCCGCCATGCATTTCACCCTTCTTAGCCCGCAACAACAGACCGAACTCGAGCGCGCCATCGCGCAACAGCATGGTCGCGTGCTAGCGCTAGAGCTGGCCGGCGAGGCCGTGATTGTGAAACGCCAAGAAGGCCGCAACCGCCCGCTGGCGTATTCATTACTCAATCTGCTCGCCCGCAGTCTGCGCCAGCCCTTGCTGTGCGCAGTGCCCGCCCCGGGTGGCGCCGCTGGCCAGGCGATTGAAGCGCGGCGACTACAAACCTTGCATGCAGCCGGTGTCTTAGTACCCGAATTACTGGCCGCACAGCCCGGCTATCTGGTGATGCGCAATGTGGGCAAGACCTCGATTGATCACTTGCTCGCACATCAGCCCGCCGATCAACGCAAAGTATGGCTGGCGGGCCTGAATGCGATTCTGGCCACTCACCGCTGCGGACAAGCCTTAAGCCAGGCCTTTGCCCGGAATATTATTTTCCACGCCGGTCAGGTGCATTTCATTGATTTTGAAGATGATCCGCTCAGTGTATTGAGCCTCGCTGAGGCGCAAAGCCGCGATTGGCTGTTTTATCTGCATTCCACCAGTTATCTGCTCAGAGCGGGGCCGGCCGAACAGGCGCAGCTCTTGGCGCGCTATTTGCGCCAAGACGATCCCATCGTGCAGCAGCTGGTGACCCGCAGCGCCAACACTTTGGCCTGGCTGCGCTACCTACCCAAGCAGCGTAAGCCCTGGGGCCGCGATGTGATTTCGCTGCAAGGCGCGGCCGCCACGCTGCATGCCTATCGGTGTCTGGATGTGCCCGGGCCATTGGCACCTTAAAATGCCTGGCCCATGCGCCACAAAAAAGCCCGGCTCGCGCCGGGCTTTCACTTTAAGGCTGAACAAGGTGACGCTTATTGCTTCACTTTGCTCATCGCCTTCATCAGCGTCGCGCTACTGTCATCGCCATCCAGCGACCAGCTAAACATCCCGGCCAGCCCTTTGGCCTTGCTGTAGTTGATCTTGGTTTGGATCACTTCCGGCGTATCGTAAGACCAGAAGGTTGAGCCATCAAACTTCCAAGATTGCTTGGTCACATCGTGGGTATAAATCGTACCCGCGGCGTTCTTCAGCACTTTGAAGTCTTCAATGCCGCCTTCCCAAGTTCCGCGCGCCGGTTGCGTAGCGGTTTGGTACAGACCATTATTCACGTTCGGCACCCCAGTCCAGCCACGGCCATAGAATGGCACCCCGAGCACAATTTTATTGGCCGGGAAGCCTGCCGCGGTCAGATTGGTCACCGCGTCATCGATGGTGTAATACGAAGCCACACCCCGTTGCCCGGTTACCGGATCGAGATAATTCGGGCTCTTCGGATCAGCGTACAGATTCGAGTGGAAGTCGGTCTTGGCATTTGGATTGGCATGATTTTCATACGCACTATCCACATAGGTGGTGCTGGTGTATTCCCAGCCGCCATGGAAGTCGTAGGTCATCAGGTTAATCCAATCCAGATACTGGCTGTACTTAGCCGGCTCAGTCATCTCGATCTTGTCTTTCCCCGCCGACATCGCCGCGGTCAGATAGTACTTCTTGTTGCCATTGGCGGCGCTCAGCGCATTCAGTTGCGCGCGGAACTCGGCCATCAGCAGGGTGAAGTTTTGCTTATCTTCCGCCGAAACGGTGTTGTAGGGCTGACCGACAACGCCTGGGAATTCCCAATCCACATCAATCCCGTCAAACACGCCGGCTAACGAGCCCGGCCCACCGCGGCCGCTATACGACGGCAGATTGCCCTTGATATAGATATCCAGACACGAAGCGACCAATTGTTTACGTAGTGCATCGGTTTTCGCCGCCGCCGAGAACCATTTTGACCATGTCCAGCCCCCGAGCGAGATAAACACTTTCAGGTTCGGGAATTTCGCTTTCAGGT
Organism: Chitinibacter sp. ZOR0017; assembly: GCF_000799095.1. NCBI lineage: Bacteria > Pseudomonadati > Pseudomonadota > Betaproteobacteria > Neisseriales > Chitinibacteraceae > Chitinibacter > Chitinibacter sp. ZOR0017. Next base: position 97,650 of record NZ_JTLG01000014.1, read on the forward strand.
CTTTGAGCTCGTGGAAATTCCCAGCCAGCGGCGTTTCCCAAGTGATAGCATTGGCAGGGTTTACTTGCCGAGCCGGTGGGCGGCCATAATCGGCCCAGGCATCGCCACCCGTACCCGCATCGGGTGCATTCGGGTTGGTCGCGCCTTGCTCCAGCTTATCGATCCCGGCTGCACATTCGTAGCCGCCGTTTTTCTGATAGATATTGCCGAAAGCGTAGTTCAGGAAGGTCATTTGTGCGGCCGAGCCGTTGTTCACAAAATCCACCACCTCAAAACTACGGCCATACACGCCCCACTGGGCAAAGTAAGAACCAACTTGCTTTTCACTTGGCGCGGGAACCGCGCCACCCGGTACGGTTGGCGCTGGTGTATTGGTAACGGCTGGGGCGCTCGGCGTTGGCGTTGTGCCACCCGGGGTAACGACTGGGGTTGCGGTGGGGACGGCCGGCGTCACGACCGGAGTTACGACTGGCGTAGCCGTTGGCGTGGCGGTCGGGGCGGGAGTTGCATTACCACACGCCCCCCCCACTTTCCACAAGGTCGGCGTTGTCGATGGCGTCCAGCCTGCGCCCACATAAGCGGTGTGGGCAGCTAGGGCGGTATAGCTCTGGCCGCTATAGCTGACAACGTCTCCAGCCTTATACGTACTACCTTCAGCCCAAACTGCGCAGCTATTGCCCGGCACCGGGGTCGCGGTCACGACCGGGGTTGGGGTCGGCGTGCTCGGACGCGCCGTTGGCGTTGTGGTCGGCACTGCGGTTGGAGCAATCGTCGGTGCAGTTGTTGGTGCGCTGCTTGGCACCGGCGTGCTACCGCTCACCACTTTCCACGGGCCCCACTGCGCAGCACCGGGCACTTCGCCCTGCGTCCACCATTGTGCTTCATACACCACGCCGTTGTAGACCACACGCTGGCCACCGGTATAAATCGTGCTCTTATCCCACGCGGCTACCCCACCTGGAGTTGGCGTTGGGGTGACGACGGGTTTGGGGGTAGCGGTCACAACAGGCGTCACCACCGGCGTTGCCGTCGGGGTTACGCTCGGGGTTGGCGTAGGCGCAACCACGCCACCTTGTGCGTTTTTGAAGATATTCCAGAATTCAAAATTGGCTTTGCTGGCACCGTTGCTGCTGTTATCGCGGTGGAATGACCACCACGCGATCAGTCCTAGACCTTTTTGTTTGGCAAAGTCGGTGAGGATCTGGGCATCGGCCAGCCCAAAGACTTCCGATTGCACATCATTCACACCCAGCATGGGCGTCACGCCCACTTTGGCCCAGATTTGGGCGTCAGTGAGGCCGGGGAACAGCGGCTTGATCTGGTTAAAAGTGCTTTGCGCGGCCTGTACGGCCAGATCACCCATTTTCTTGCCGGCTGAGGCTGATGAACCATAATCCATCGCCATCACATTGACCATATCCACGCGTACGCCAGCGTTAATGGCTGATTTCACCGCGTTCACGCCTTCGGTAGTGAGGCCTGTTGGCATCACCGGCAAAGTGAATGACACGTACAGATCGGGATATTTGGCTTGCAACTGCTTGATTGCGGCCGAGCGAGTGCTGTTGTAGGTGGCGTTGCTGAGTGAGCCGCCTTCCACATCAAAATCCAGCGCCTTAATGCCATGCGTGGTGATCATGCCGTCGATCAAATTGACCATGGCATCTACCGAGCAAACTGCTTCCAGATACGTGCCTGAAGCACCACCAAACGAAGCTATCACGCGCCCGCCCGCTTGGCGGAAGGTGGCGATGTCAGTCTTCATACCCCCGTTGAGTATGTCTGTACCCGACCCGTCATTGCTGATTGCGCAGCTATTACCCTTGGCAATGGTAAAAGCCAAGGTCACGGAATTGAGCCCCAGCTGCTGGCGCGCTTGTGTTAGCGAGAGATTATTGCCCGCGTACCACATTTCATAATACGGGGCGACATCGGTGGCCGAAGCCAGGCCGGCTGCCAGCAGCATTGCTGCTGGCAGCGCCTTGAGCGCAAACGACTTGCGCGAGGTTGTGTGCAACATTTCATCTTCTCCATATGTTTTTGGTGGGGAAAATCCCCGGCTGCGCGCATCTTTGGCTTCGCTAGCTCAGTTCTGCTTCTAACGAGCAGATATAAAAAAACCCCCTCTTGCGAGGGGGTTCTTGGTGCCAGATTACTGACGGGCTTTACCCATGGCTTTCGACAGTGTTGCTGCGCTGTCGTCACCATCCAGTGACCAGCTGAACACACCACCGTTCAGCCCTTTGGCTTTGGCGTAGTCGATCTTAGTTTGGATCACTTCAGGTGTATCGTACGACCAGAAAGTAGAACCGTCGAACTTGTAAGACTGTTTAGTTACTGGGTGTACATACACAGTACCCGCAGCGTTTTTCAGTACTTTGAAGTCTTCGATGCCTTTCTCGTAGGTACCGCGTGCTGCATCAGTCGCTTTTTGATACAGACCGTTGTTCACGTTGGTCACACCAGTCCAGCCACGACCGTACTTAGGAATACCAACCACCAGTTTCTTCGGATTCACGCCGGCTTGGATCAGCAGGTTCACTGCGTCATCGGTGTTGTAGTAAGACACCAGGCTGCGGTCGCCGTAGCACTTGTCGGCTGGTTTGCCAGAGCACTTGTACTGTGGGTTGCTTGGATCAGCGTACAGGTGAGACTGGAAGTCAGTCGGACCTTGCGCGTTCCAGCCGCCGTTGTAGTCGTAAGTCATCATGTTGATCCAGTCGAGGTAACGTGCGTACTCGCGTGGCTCAGTCATTTCGATCTTGTCACGACCTACACCGATAGCAACGGTCAGGTAGTATTTCTTCTGGTTAGCTGCAGCCAGTTCATCCAGTTGTTTGCGGAATTCAGCCAGCAACAGGGTGAAGTTTTGTTTGTCTTCAGGCGCTACAGTGTTGTAACCCACGCCTTGAACACCTGGGAATTCCCAGTCGATATCGATACCGTCGAAGATGTTCGCAGCTGAACCTGCGCCACCACGGCCATCCACCACTGGCAAGTTACCTTTGATGTAGATGTCGATACACGATTTAACCAGCTGTTTACGCAGTGCGTCGGTTTTCGATGCAGCAGAGAACCATTTCGACCAAGTCCAGCCACCCAGAGAGATGAACAGTTTGGTGTCTGGGAATTTTTTCTTATAAGCCTGGAACTCACGGAAGTTACCGGCCAGTTTGTCGTCCCACTTGATTTGATCAGCTGGATCAACACGACGTTTCGCAGTCAGACCAAAGTCGGCCCAAGCATCGCCACCAGTACCAGCGCCTGGTGCATTTGCATCAGTTGCACCTGGTTCCAGTTTGTTCACGATACCGCACTCGTAACCACCATTTTTCTGGTAGATGTTACCGAAGGCGTAGTTGATGAAGGTCAGTTGCTGAGCTGCACCGCTAGAGATGATGTCGGCAACTTGGTAGTCACGACCATACACGCCCCACTGAGTGAAGTAAGAGCCGACTTGCGCTTGCGCAGGTGGAGGCACTTCTTGACCTGGAGCCAAGGTAGCTACTGGAGTTGGCGCTGCAGTTGGTACTGCAGTTGGAGTTGGCGCTACGGTTGGTGCTGGGGTCATGCCAACTGGGGTTGGTGTTGGCGCTACAGTTGGCGTCGCAGTGACAGCTGGGCCGCACTCGCCTTCGTATTTCCATGGGCCCCACTGATCAGTTGCAGAAGGCGCCTGACCTTGTGTCCACCATTTAGCTGAGTATTTGCCGCCGTTGTAGGCAACTACTGCGCCGCCGCTATACGCAGCAGTTGAATTCCAAGCCGCTACAGAGCCACAACCTGCTACTGGGCCAGTAGTTGGCGCGGTAGTTGGAGCAGTTGTCGGTGCGGTGGTTGGCGCAGTTGTTGGGGCCGTGGTTGGCTTAGCCGTTGTTACTGGCGTCGCGGTTGGCGCTGGCGTAGCAGAACCAGTACCAACCAGTTTCCACAGTGTTGGGGTTGAAGCAGGGTTCCAGTTAGCGCCCACGTAGGCAGTGTGAGTCACCAGAGCTTGGTAGTCGTTACCGGCATATGAAACAACAGTGCCTGCGTTATAGGTCGAACCTTCTTTCCACGCATCAGCAGCGTAAGAGAAGCTGGCCACGGCCATCAGTGCAGCAGGAATAGCAGCTACAGCAAAACGATTAAAGTGCGACATAAGGGTCTCCATCCTCGTGTGTTTTTTGGCATTACTCGCGCAATGCAACTGGTACTAACCAGATCCGCCGTGCAGTCAGATTATTGAAAGCATATATCGATCTGCACCTGCTCTTTTCACCGCGCATTCTTCGCTGACCGGTGTTGGACTCTATTAATCTCCAAAGCAAAAACCTTGTCAACACCCCCTGTGATCTAAAAAGTGGTCTTTTTCCAACAGCAAAAAAAACTCTGTAAAAAAACTACCAACTACATGACAAAAGAATTATTGCGCCGCACAACAATCCTCACCCAAAGACGAAAAAATAGCGTAAAACCACTGCAAAATGCGATGTGCACCGCAACATTAGCGCTCGTTGATGTAGCTTTTTCAATAACGTGATGTAGTTTTAAGTCCATTCACTACCTAATTTTTTTCTTGGAGTGGCTTATTTTGGCTGCAACTGTGACATAGCACACGCCCACAATACTTACCCAATATTGACAAATAAAGAACAAATTCGTCAACAATAAAAAGCTTACTGAATGAGCCGATTTAAAACTGCCGCTCCGCCACAAAGTCAGCAACTGGTATTGCTCAGTCGGCCAAAATCTCAGCTCATTTATCTCGCAATTTGCACCGCCCAAATAAAAAAACGCCACGGCAAGCCGTGGCGTTTTGCGGATTGGGCGCGAATTACTTGCGCTTGATACCGTAGACTTTGCCGTTAGGCAGCGTCAGAGTGAAGTTGGTTGGCACTGGCATTGGCATGAAGATACGCATACCGATGGTGATGGTTTTACCTGGGCCGAAGTCAGTCACGCCCCAAGTAGTGCCCACAGTACCTTGCTTCAGTTGGTAGGCTGGACGATGGAAGGCATTTGGCAGACCACCTACGTTACCTACTTTGTTTGAAGCTACAGTTGCTGACCAAGTACCGCCGCTGTAGATATCAACCAGGTTCTCGATCCCTTTACCTGCTGGAGGTGCGAAAGGTTTCAGGAACTCAACCGTTGACGAAGTCAGCGGAGTCGAAGGCGCCACATCAAAGGCCACTTTCGCACCAGTCAGATCAACATTCGAGTTGTTTTTCAGCTTCAGACCAATCTGGATTGGGTAGTTGTCTTCACCTTTTGGCAGGAAGCCTACGAGGTCAACATCAACATCCAGTTGCTCAGCTGGCTGAACAAACTTCTCATCGCCTGGCAGTACGCCGTACGGTGTAGCGTTTTTCAGCATCTGGCCAGCCAGAGAAGTTAGAGTGCTACCGAAGTAGTAGTAACCCAGACCGTTTTCTGATGGTTTGCTGTAGTCGCCTGCCAGCTCCCAGAACATGATACCGCCGGCACCTTGGTCGATCGCGTACTGTACTTTAGCCTTGAACGATTTTTCGTTTTCGGTCGACAGGAACACTTTCGTAGTTGGGTTCCACAGCCATGAAGACTGAGCGATGTCATCGTAGTTCTCGATATACGTACCGCGAACTTTCGATTCTGGTTTGCTCAGGTCGTGGCCATAGATACCAACGTATGGTGTTGGCAAGCCATCACGCAGGTTATTGGCGTGCCACAGTGGGTTAGCACCGGCAAACATTTCTTTGCCGTTGGCATCCACGTCAAACCACAGGTTGTCGATACCTTGTGCACCGAAGCCGCATGGCGCACCGGCTTTCGGGCTCAGCGCATCAGGACCCAGGTTGCCACCAGTACCGTTGTAGCAAGTCTTCTGATCAGCAACCGCTGCAGTACCCCACAGACCGTTGGTGCCACCAGTTACATTTTGCCAGCCACGTGTGTAGTAAGGCAGACCGATATTCACACGACCACCTGCCAATGCAGTGCGGAAGTATTTGTATGACCAGTCAATGTTCAGGTAACCCTGAGCGTTGTAGTACTTACCATCGCCTGCAGTGTCGTAGATCTTGGCATCAGCGATCTCGCTGTCTTTACCAGTATCGTACAGCGCGGCGTTGTGACCCACGAAGTGGTTCCAAGCACCGTGCAAGTCGTAGCTCATGATGTTCACGTAATCCAGGTATTTCAGTGCCTGGAAGCCTTCGAAGCCACGCAGCAGGTAGCCTGAAGATGGTGAAGCAATTGTCAGCATGTAGTACTTGCCTTGGGCCGCAGCGGCTTTGTCCAGCTCCAGACGCAGCGTTTTCATCAGCGCCATGTAGCCGTCCCACAGTTTGCCACGCTGCTTATTGGCAATCTTCCAGTCGTCTGGGCTGCCCGCATCCGACATTGAAGTTGGGTATTCGTAGTCGATATCGATACCATCCAGACCATATTTGGTCACGAATTCAGCCGCTGATTTAGCGAAGGTATTGATACGATCTTGGCGAACCGCACCAGTTGCTTCATCCACGGTCAGTGAATAGAAACCACCGCTAGCAATACGTTTGCCTGAATCATCGAAGTAACCGCCAGTTTCAGCCCAGCCGCCAACCGACAGCAGCAGTTTCACGCCTTTGGCATCTGCATGCTTGTTCAGCATGTTGAAGTGGCCTTTGAATGGCAGTGATGGATCCAGCGCGTATTTCGGACCTTTATCATCCCAAGACATGCCGGTTGCGGCATTGGTTGGGCCATCGGTACCGACAGAAACTTTCCAGTTCTGGTCGATGTGCGCAAACGCGTAGTTCACGTGCGTGATGTCGTTCCAAGGCACATCGGCAGCCAGGTAAGCAGGCTGACCGTTTGCGCCATTACGCCAGCTGGTGAAGTAACCGATGCTGCGACGTTTCATACCATTGGCGAGCTTCTCGCGGCCATTGGTATCGTAAACAGTACAATATGGAACGTTTGCAACTTCAGAAACCAGACCCACTGGACGACACTGGTCTTGGCTGCCAGCGGGTGGCGTCACTGAAGGTGTTGGGGTTGGAGTAACCACTGGCGTTGGCGATGGCGAACCCACAGGTGTTGGGGTTGCAGTAACCACTGGCGTAGGTGTTGGTGAAGCCGTTACCACTGGGGTTGGGCGAGCAGTCACAACCGGAGTTGGAGACGCGGTAACCACCGGCGTTGGCGATGCAGTTACTACTGGCGTTGGGCTTGCGGTCACGACTGGCGTTGGCGACGCAGTCACAACTGGCGTTGGTGATGCGGTTACCACTGGGGTAGCCGTAGCGCCGCTACAAGCACCTTCATCTTTCCATGGACCCCACTGATCAGTAGAAGAAGGCGTTTGGCCTTGAGTCCACCATTTAGCCGAGAATTTACGGCCGTTATATGAAACTACAGCGCCGCCAGTGTAGGCAGTCGCTGAATTCCAAGCCGCCACATTGCCACAACCCGCTGGCGCAGCAGTCGGTGCGGTGGTTGGCGCAGCGCTAGGCACTGCGGTTGGAGCAGCAGTAGGCGCTGTAGTCGGCGCGGTGGTTGGTGCGGTGGTTGGTGCAGCAGTTGGGTTAGTTGAAGCACCCACTGCTTTCCACAGTGTTGGGGTGGTATCAGGGGTCCAGCCAGCACCGACATAAGCGGTATGGGTCACCAGCGCAGAGTAGTCCACGCCTTTATAAGTAACGACTGTGCCAGCATTGTACGTATTGCCTTCTTGCCACAACGGTGCGGCATAGCTGTAGGCCACGAACATTGCAGCTGGCAGGGCAGCAAGTGCAAGACGATTAAAACGGGACATTAATGTCTCCTCCGATTTTATAAATGGCATTGGCACTAGTGGATAAGTGGTCTTGCCCACCAACTGCCTGCTTGTCACCGTATTGTAAGTATCTGGTGATTTTTACCGCTAGCCAGCTCGCTTTGAGGGCTGAGCCTAACCAGTGAGACTGTTTTAACGTGCCGAGAAAAACCTTGTCAACACCCCGATTTGGGCTTGTGAGTTAGGCCACTGAAGCTTTTTTTTGTGGACTACATAAAACTACATAAAAACCGCAATATAGAGTTGTGCGCTGCACAATTTAATCAAAATATTATTGTTTTTATTGATTTTTTTTGCAACATAAAAATAGCGCGCCACACCATTAGCGCTTGCTGATGTAACTTTTCATTGCGCCTGTGAGTAGTTTCACAGACAAAATGCCTTCACTTTTTTTCCTGCTTGAGTGTTTCAAAAAAGTGAATTCCACCTCGTCCACACAAATACTTACACTATGATTTCTTTTTTGCTTTCCACTGGATTTCTAAGTCTTTTTGTAAGTACCCGCCACGGACTGGTATTAGGCTACGGCGCCCAGCGGCTTATCCCTGCAAGGAAACAAGCATTAAACGCGGTGGCTTGGTAAAATCGCCCCTTGTGGCCTCGGGCGCCATCTGATAAAACCATGCCTCACCGTTTGGGCGCGTTAAAATGTTGATTCGTAAACTATTTAAATTTGAAAATGCACATATTGTGCGCAACTGCTCATCCGAGCGTTGCCGCTCTTCCATTCACGGCCACAGCTATAAGGTTGAAGTGCTGCTGGAAGCCAGCGCGCTGGATCACGGGCAGATGGTTTACGATTTTGGCTTAATGAAAGGCACGATCCGTGATGTGATCGATGCGTTCGACCATGCAGTGTGCTTTTGGGATAAAGACGATACCGAGTACATCCGCCTGTGCCAGACCTTCTCGGCGCGCTGGATTGCGATGCCGGTCTCCCCTTCGGCCGAACAGTTTGCGCGACTGTTTTTCGTGATTATCGACCAGATTCTGGCACAAACGATTATGGCCAATGGCGAAGCCGATGTGCGCCTGCATTCGATCATTGCGCATGAAACCGATACCGGCTACGCACAAGCCTTCCGCGATGATGCCTACAACCCGCGCATGGGCACCATTCGGCTTGAGGACATCATCTTTTCGCCCCAATGCCAGGCCGAATGGAAAGACCCCGATATGTACCAGAAACTGCTCAGCCAGCAGCAGTTTTATAATCCAGCCGTGCCACGGCAAGTTGACGCCTAAGGCCAAACCAAGGGGTATGGCCGTATAAAGCACAATCAATAAAGGCTACAGCAATATACCCTAGTACCACTCATCACTGCGGCGTGGGCTGAGTAGATACACCAGCATCAGCAACACGGCAACAAACGGCCATAGATCGCCCATGATTTGTGAGAGCCCGCTAAAGTGCAGCAAGTGCCCATACTGCCATTTAAATAGCGGCAAAGTAGCCGACAATTGCGGGGTGAGCGGCCACACCAGGCTCACCACCGTCGCCAGCGATAGACACAACACCGACAGCAAGGCGCGATAGCGCCGCTGCAGGCGCCAACACAAAGCCAGAAGCAACACGCCGCCCACGCCCCCCAGTACGATATTCAGATTCAGCCAGACAAAAAACTGCTCCGGCCGCAGCAACATGCCGGCAAAAGCCATTTTCAGCAGCAAGGCAGTACCCAGGAGCGCAAACATCGCACGGGGGAAATCCCGCTGATATGCCAGCAGCACCGACACAAACAAGCCCACCCCAACCAGATTCAACATCATGCCGCCGCCTTCCAGCAAGCGCAGAAATAGTGCGGCATCCGCCAGCGGCGCAATAAAGGGCTGCGGCAAGCCACGTGGCTCGACCACCACGCCCAAAAAAGGCTGGCTTGGGTCAAGTTGGGCCACCAGCCACACCACCAGCCACACCGCCCCCCACTCCATCATCCGGCCAGGGGCTAAAACTTCGTGCCGGAAAATTAACCAGCGCTGCATCCAGCGCCGACTGCGCAGCACCAAACCAATGGCCACTCCGATCACGCCACCGGCGGTATTACTTAGAATATCCAGATTCGAAGCCACCCGCCCCGGCAAAAATTGCTGCACAAATTCAACACTGGCGGACGTGAGTGCGCACAGCAACACCGCCAAAATCGCCGCAAACCAGCGCCGCCGAAACAGCAGCATCCAGCCTAAGCCGAGCGGAATATACGCCAGCACATTGACCGTGTTATCAAAGAGGGTGGTGTAGTACGGCAGCGGATAGGCGTAAAAGGCAAACACCGGCTCGCCCGTAAAGCGCCAATCGCTAAAGGGAAACAGGCTCACTACCAGCACCAGCAGCAAAGCCACCGCCACAAAGAAGGGTGACACCCGAGTCGGCTCGGCTTGGCGGGCGAGGTAGCGGATAGGGGGAAATCGCGCCATAGCGTAGGAAGAAAAACGGGGGCTTACGCCCCCGCTTGTCGTTCAGCTCATTTTATTTTGCAGTTTTGACTTGGGTCCACATCCGGCCCAGATCGCGCAGCGCTTTGCCTTCCAGCGCATTCAGCTGCTGCAGTTTCTTCATATTGTCGGCACTTGGGAATACCGCGCTAATGGCTTTCACTTCAGGCTTCACAAACGCTTGTGATGCCGCGTTTGGGTTGCCTGAACCAATGGCATTGGTCAGCTGGGCTGAATTTTTGCCATCGAGCATAAAGTTGATGAACTTGGCCGCCAGATCTGGGCGTGGGGCTGATTTCAGCACCATCATATTATCCAGCGACAAGGTGTTACCTTCTTTTTGCAGACTGTAGGCAATCCCGAATGGGCGCTTGGCCGCTTTGGCATCGGTGTTGGCTTGGAACATATCGTTCGAGTAGCCGTGCGCCACCCAGATATTGCCCAGGGTCAGCTCCTTGATATAGCTTTGCCCATTGAACGCCGCCCAGAATGGCTTGGCTTTCAGGATAGTCTCTTGGGCTTTTTTCAGCTCTTCTGGCTTGGTCGAATTAGCCGAGAAGCCGTTATACATCAGCGCAGCGGCAAATACTTCGCGGCTATCATCCAGTACCGTCACTTTGCCTTTGATTTTGGCCAATACGGCTGGATCAAAAATTATCGCCCATGAGCTTGGATCGATGCCCAGTTCTTTGATCTTTTTGTCGTTGTAGCCCACCAGCGTGGTAGTGAAGGCGTATGGCACCGAGTATTGATTGCCCTTGTCGAAAGCGCTGTTCATAAACGATGGGTTTAGATTTTTGATGTTCGGCAGCTTGGATTTATCCAGCGGTTGCACCAAGCCCTGCTTCACCAGGGGCTGCACTGCAAAACCGGTTGGCACGACCACGTCGTAGCCTTTCGCACCAGCCGAGAGCTTAGCCAGCATTTCTTCCATCGCGCCGTAGTAATCTTGCACCACGCGGCATTTGCAGCTGGCTTCAAAATTCTTGACGGTTTCTGGGGTGATGTAGTTATTCCAGTTATAAAGATGCAATACATCTTCAGCGTTTGCGGTGCCCGCGGCCAGCAGCAGGGCCAGTAAGAACTTTTTCATTTTGTTCACCATCAAGAATTAAAAGTGGAAAAACTTGGCCACCCCAAGTTGCGCGATTATGCCACGAATTATTGTCTTGTCGCGGCAATCTGCATGCGGTTGACGGTTTTTTGCACAAGACCTTGATTACCCGCAGGCAAGAAAAAAGGCAGCGCGCTGCGCTGCCTTTTTAATCGCGATAAGGCGGCTTTATTCAGCCCGCAATGCGCTTGGTGCCACCTTGCTGGCAATCACAATCAGCACCAGCGTGAGCAACATCAACAGCGTTGAAATCGCATTCACTTCCGGTGTAACCGCAATCCGGATCATCGAATAAATCTGCAGCGGCAACGTTGAAGCACCCGCCCCTGCGGTAAAGAAGGTGATCACGAAATCATCAATCGACAAGGTAAACGCCATCAGTGCACCCGCAATAATGCCGGGCATAATCAGCGGCATGGTCACCAGGCGGAAGGCCTGCAATGGCGTCGCGCCCAAATCACGCGCGGCCTCCACCAAGGCATCATCCATCCCTTGCAAGCGCGAACGCACCACAATCGCCACAAAGCCGATACAAAACGCGATATGCGCCAAGGTGACCGATACCAGCCCCAGCGTCATATTCAGCATCACAAAGAAGATCAGCAGCGACACGCCCATCAGGATTTCGGGAATGGCGATCGGCGTGAGTACCAGCAAGGGCAGCAAGCGCAATTTGTAGCGATGCATGGCAATGCCTGCCAGCGTACCCAGTATCGTGGCGCAGCAGCTGGTCACGATGGCGATCAACAGCGAATTACGTGCGGCCACCAGCATTTGCTCGTTATGCAGCAGATGCTCATACCATTTGAAGGTAAAGCCCACCCACTCGGCATTGAGTTTGGAATCGTTAAAGGAATACACCACCACAATAATCAGTGGCACATACAAAAAGGCATAGGCCAACAGCGCCGCTGCCCACAGCCATTTCGATTGTTTAGAGTGCATCGCGCTTACCTCCGCGCCCAACCATGGCCGCCAGCCCCGCCAGCAGCAATACGGCCAGCGTCAACATAATCGACAGCACCGAGCCAAATGGCCAATCGCGGCTATCCAGGAATTGCTGTTTGATCAGATTGCCGATCATGATGCCATCGGTACCACCAACGAGATCCGGTACTGCAAACATCCCCAGCGCCGGAATAAATACCAGCGCCGCGCCGGCCCATACCCCCGGGAGGGATAGCGGCCAAGTCACCTTCCAGAAACGCTGCCAGCCCGATGCCCCCAGATCTTGGGCAGCATCCAGCAAGGCCATATCGTGTTTTTCCAGATTGGCATACAGCGGCAACACCATGAAGGGCAGGTGCACATACACCAGCACGATAATCACGGCAAAGTGGCTAAACATCAGCTGCACCGGGCCTAAACCCACCACACCCAAGACCTGATTGAGCGCCATGGTGAAATAGCCCTGCGGCCCCAGAATAATCATCCAGGCATACACGCGGATCAGGAAGTTGCTCCAGAACGGCAGAATTACCAGCAAGATCATCAGATCGCGGTATTTCTTTGGGCTGCGTGCGATCAGCCAAGCCAGTGGATAGGCCAACAGCAAACACACCAGCGTGGTGATCCCGGCATACCAGAACGACTTCAAAAACAGCTCGATATAAATCGGGTCTGAGAAAAACAGGCCGAAATTATCGAAAGTCAGATAGTCGCGCCAGTTTTCCGCCGTCACCAGCAATTCGTTGGCGCCGGTGTCGGGGTTTGGCCCAATCAAAGGCAGCAAGCCACCGTAATCACCCGGATAACGGAAGGCCGCAAAGGCCATGATCAACGATGGAATTGCAAAGAAAATGATCAGATACAGCAGCGGTGGCCCGGAAATGAGCCATTTATTAATTCGATTGCTTTTCGCCATGACCGCCCGTCCTTAGGCCAAGATGAAGTGGCCAGCGTCATAGCGCCATGCCAGCTCCACCTGATCATTATCATCAAAGAACTTCGCCCGCCCTGGTGCCGAGTTAGGTAGCATGGTTTCAACCAGCATGCCGTTTTCCAGCTCAACGATATAAATCGTTACATCGCCCAAGTACAGGCAATCATGCACCCGGCCTTTGAAATGCACTTCGTCAGCGTCGCCAGTGGGCAAGGTCGCGCCCAGCTTAATTTTTTCAGGCCGCAAGGTCAGGCAACCACTTTGGCCCACTTGCGCCCCCGCCACCGGCAGCGTTTCGGCAATACCCACCCCGGCGATTTCCACCTGCATGCGGTCGGCGCCAATTGATTTGATCGTGGCATCCAGCAAATTGCACTGACCGATGAAATCGGCCACAAAGCGGCTTTTCGGATAGCTGTAGATGGTTTCCGGCGCATCCAGCTGCGCCACCTGGCCTTTATTCATCACGGCAATACGGTGCGACAGCGCCAGCGCCTCGCCCTGATCATGCGTGACATACACAAAGGTAATGCCGATTTCTTTTTGCAGATTAATCAGCTCGATCTGCATTTCTTCGCGTAGCTTGGCATCCAGCGCCGAGAGGGGCTCATCCAAAAGCAGCAAGCGTGGGCGATTCACCAAGGCGCGGCCAATTGCCACCCGCTGGCGTTGCCCACCCGACATTTCATGCGGGTAGCGGCTGGCAAACTGGCTGAGACGCACATCATCCAGCACTTCGGCTACTCGCGTTTTGATTTCTTCGGCCGGGACTTTGGCCATTTTCAGCGGGAACGCAATGTTCTGCGCCACGGTCATATGCGGGAAAAGCGCGTAATTTTGGAACACGGTATGCACCGGGCGTTTTTCGGGCGGCACCCCGGCCATATTGACGCCGTCGAGCAGAATTTCACCTGAATCAGGCTGCTCAAAGCCGGCCAGCATGCGCAACAGCGTGGTTTTACCGCAGCCCGATGGGCCCAACAGCGTAAAGAATTCGCCCGCCTCGACTGAGAGGCTTACGTGGTTGACCGCTGTAAAATCACCAAACTGTTTTACAACATCACGAATCTCGAGCAGCGCCATGATTATCCTCACGAAAAAGCCGCGACATTTTAGCAAACTCGCTCCCATGGGGGGGGAAATCGGCGAAAAAAGGGCTGTGTGGCGGCAAAATGTAGGGATTACTCTAACTGCACAGCGCATTTCATTCGCCCCGAAGGCCATGGATTGCCCTAGAATAGCGTTTTGGATCAACTCTGAGTCAGGCAAGACCAATAGAAATGCGACTCATTCGTAAGAACTAATTGCCTGTGGAAACCCGCGTACACGTTCTGGACTTGCAAATTGGGCTCTATGTCACCGAGCTGGATCGGCCGTGGCTGGATACCCCATTTCTACTACAGGGCTTTCTGATCGAGCAGCACCAGCAACTGGAGCAGCTGCGCGAATACTGCGAATACGTCACGGTCGATTTCAGCCGCTCGAATGGCGGCATCAATCGCTGGGCCGGGCTGTTTGATATCAAACCCAAATCCGACAAAGCCGCGTTTAGCGCCCCGCCCATCAGCGCTTTGCTGCAACATAATCCGCAAGAACAAGAGCGCCGCGAACGGATCAGCCTCTTGCTGGAGTTGCGCCGCCTCTTTGCTGGCTTGTTTCAGCGCGACACCGCCACGCCACGCCGCAGCTTTAATACGCAGGTCATTCTGTATGATCGCGAAGAGCAAGTAGAAGTCGAGCTTCCCAAAGCTCAGGCCGTCCATAAAAGCTCGCAAACCTTTATGCGCAGCTTTATGGAATCTGTACGTAAAGAGCTACACCCCAAGATCGAAGAAGCCAATGCGGTGGTCAACGATCTGGTGGATTCGATCGTACGCAACCCCAATGCCCTGCTGCTACTCACCCAGCTAAAAGACCGCGATCAGTACACCTACTCACACTCGATCGATACCGCCGTGTATTTGCTCGCCTTTGGCCGGCATTTGGGCTACCCGGTGGAGGAACTACGCAAGCTGGGCCTCGCTGGCCTGATGCTTGATATTGGCAAAATTCGCCTGCCCGAAGATCTGCTTAATCGCACCGGGCGCTATACGCCGGGCGAATTCATGCTGATGAAAACCCATGTGCAGCATAGTCTCGATATTCTGGGGCAGATGGATAACGTACCGCTGGATGTGGTGGATATGGTGGCCCGCCATCATGAACGCTATGACGGCAGCGGCTACCCACAGGGGCTCAAAGCCGAAGAAATTGGTATGTTTGGCAGCATGGCGGGGATTGTTGACTGTTTCACCGCGCTCACCAGCGAGCGCACCTACTCTGATGCCAAACCCGCACATGAAGCGCTGCAACTGCTGTACAAGTGGAGCGAAAAATATTTCCACCCGGCGCTGGTTGAGCAATTTGCGCAGTGCATAGGCATTTTCCACGTCGGCACCTTAGTTGAGCTCTCAACGGGTGAAGTCGGGATTGTGATTGGCCAAAACCGGGTCCGCCGACTAAAACCCAAATTAATGGTCATTCTGGCGCCGGATAAAACGCCCTACGCCAAACCGCACACGCTAGATTTGATCACCAATCCAACGGCCCCGAATGGCTTGCCGATCTCTTTGCGGCGCGAATTGAGCCGGGGCGCTTACAATATTGATCCGCGCGAGTATTTCCTGGAGTAGCCGATGAGCAATCCGCGCCCTTTGCATCCCATCAAGCAAAAACTCACCCCGCTGGGCCAACTGGATGAATGCATCAGGCAAACCCTAGAGCGCGGCGGGCCTGACAAGCAAAGCGCGCTGATTTACCTCGAATTACGCCATCTGCACCCCGGCCATTATCGCGATCATTTACTTGAATGCCTGATTAGCCGCCTGCTGCCTTTATTGCGGCCGGCCGATCATATCTTTCAGCTCGATTCCCACTCGGTGGGGCTGCTGCTTGGCCAGCTAAATGGCACCAGCCATGCCTTGTTGGCTGCGCATCGGGCCAAAACCTTGCTGCATGATGTGGGCAGCGATGAGCTCAAGCTCTACCCACAAATCGGCATCGCCATGGCCCCGGAGCATGGCCGCGATGGCGAAGCGCTAATCGATGCAGCCAAGATTGCGGCCCATCAGTTTGCCGAAGAGCATATTGGGGTCTACGACCCTGATCGCGATTGGCTGGGCCAACAATTGGTACGGCTCGAGCAACCATTGCGCAATGCACTCTACGACAACCGCTTTCATTTAGCCTTTCAACCGCAAATCACCCCCGCCAGCGGCGCAGTGAGCGGCGTTGAAGTCCTGCTGCGCTGGGAAGACGAGCTCCTGGGCAGTATCTCCCCTTACGAAATTATCAGCGTTGCCGATTATCTCGGGCTGATGGATCAGCTGACCCACTGGGTGATTCAAACCGGTTTGCGCAATTTCTCGCAATTACGCCTCGCGGGCTATCAAGGCACACTGAGCATCAATCTGGCGCCAAACAATCTACGCGACCCACACCTGGCCGGCTTTATTGGCAATGCGATGGCCGTGTGGGGTATTCCGGCCGAATTGGTCACTTTCGAGATTACCGAATCGGCAGTGATTGAAGAATTCGAGCTTTCGCTCAAACACCTGCAACAAATTAAACAGATGGGCTGCAAACTGGCGCTGGATGATTTCGGCACTGGCTACTCATCGCTGGCGTATTTAAAACGCCTGCCCATTGATGAGCTAAAAATCGACCGCAGCTTTGTCATGCAGCTGGCCGAATCGGCGGAAGACCGAGCGATTGTCGAAACCGTCATTACCCTGGCCCACCGTTTGCAATTAATGGTGACCGGCGAAGGCGTGGAGCAAGCGGCGGAGCTTGCGCTTTTGCAGCAATATGGCTGTGATCAAATTCAGGGCTACTACTACAGCCGCCCACTCAAACTGGCGGACTTACTCACTTTCCTGGCGAAACCACGATGAGCATGAATTGGGCGCAATTACTCACCGCCGCACGATTGGGCACCGACGCCAGCGAAGCACTGGATAACGAAGCAGGCCGCAGTAATTTTCATAAAGATCATGACCGGATCGTGTTTTGCTCGCCGTTTCGCCGGATGGGGCGCAAAACGCAAGTCCACCCGATGACCGAAAATGATCACGTTCACACCCGGCTCACGCACAGTATTGAAGTTGCCTGCGTGGGGCGCAGCCTAGGGGTACTGATCGGCGAGCGCCTCAAAGACGATCTACCCGCCCATATCACTCCATATGACCTAGGCGGCATTGTGCAGGCCGCCTGCCTTGCCCACGATATTGGTAACCCGCCCTTTGGTCACGCCGGCGAATATGCGATCCGCGACTGGTTTCGCCGGCCAGAACACGCGTATTTGCTGCAAAACCTCAGCGCCGAAGAGCGTCGCGATTTAATGACCTACGAAGGCAATGCGCAAGGTTTTCGCATTATCACCCAGCTGGAAAACCATCGTTTTGAAGGCGGTTTGCGCCTCACCTACGCCACTTTGGGTACCACACTCAAATACCCGTGGACCAGCGAACATGCCGGCGGCAAAGGCAAATTCAGCTGTTATGTGAGTGAACAGCATTTACTGGCCGAAGTAGCGCAACGCCTTGGGCTGCCGGAATTAGCGCCCGGCAAGTGGGCGCGCCATCCTTTATCCTACCTGATGGAGGCCGCCGACGATATTTGCTACGCCATTCTCGATCTGGAAGACGGCATCGAAATCGGCATGTTGCCCTACGAGAGCGTAGAACCACTGCTGATGAAAATCTGCGGTGGCGAGCGTAGTCTGCTGGAACTGGAAGTCGCGGCCGCCCCCTCGGTCCGCCGCAAAATCTCCTTGCTGCGCGGCAAGGCAATTGATCGCTGCATCCGCGGAGTAGCCGAGACTTTCATGGCCAATTATCCGCGCCTAATGGCTGGCACGTATCAGGGCGATTTACTCAATGACTGCCCCTACGCCATGCGCCAAGGGATTAATGAAGCCAAACAGCTCGCCCGTGATCGGATTTTTAACGAGCGGCGCAAAATCGAAATCGAAGTCGGCTCGTTCACCTGTCTCGACATCCTGCTCGATGCCTTTTGCAAAGCCTCGTATGAGCTGAAAGTGAGCACTCACATGCCATTCCGCATGAAACGGGTACTTGATCTGATGGAATACAATGCCCCGCGTAAAGATTGGCCGCTGTATGAAACCTATCGCCGGGTGCTGGACTTTGTCGGCGGCATGACCGACAACTACGCTACCTATCTGGCACAGCAAGTGGGTGGCATGGGCCGATAGCAGGGTATATGCAGCAAGCCCTTATACTTAAAGGCCCAGGTAGCTATACCCTAGGCTAGCAGTTTTAATACCTCATCCACCTGTGGCACTTCGCCATTGCCACCCAAGGCATGGGCGGCAAAATTCCAATAGGGGTGGTAAGTCGCCGGATCAGTCACGGTATACAGGGCAATCGTCGGCACGCCCAGGCTTTCAGCCAGATGCGTCATCCCGGTATCCACCCCGATTACTTGCTGCGCCCCTAGCATGGCCCCCGCTAGCTCCGCCACGGTCATTTTCGGCGCCACCACTGCCTTGGGCACGGCGGCTGCAATGGCTTGCGCCACCCCTTGCTCTGCTGGTGAGCCCCACGGCAGAATCAAGGCCCCCCCACGCGCAGCAAGCTGCTGCCCCACGGCTTGCCATGACTCCACCGACCAGCATTTTTCGGCTTTTGAGGCGGCGTGAAACCCTAGCACATACGGCCCTGCCGGCAACCATTCCCCGCGTAAAGGCGCAGCTTGCAAGCCAAAATCCGGCAAGCCCTGCGGCTGATAGCCCAGCGCGAGACCCGCAAACATCCGATACCACTGCACCGCCGGCAAAGCGGGGTCGGGCACAATGCGCTGATCGTATACCCAGCGCGCCGCCCGCTCGCCCAGCCTCTCATCGGCCGGGCCGTAGATGAGTTCGGCCTTGGCCAGCCAGCTCAGCGCCGCACTTTTAATCATGCCATGGCAATCGAGCACCACTTCATAGCGGGATTGGCGTAGCGATTTCACCGCCTGCCGCAGCGCCGGCCAGCGCTCGGGCTTGGGCATTTTCTTGAGTCGGCGCAAAGGGATGGCATGAATCTGACTCACCCCGGGGTGCAATGCGGGCAAGTCGGCCAGTGTATCGTCGATCACCCAGTCGATCTCCAGATCCGGACGATGCCGGCGAATATCACTGACCATGGGCAGGGTAAACAGCACATCGCCCAGCGAGGTGAGCTTGGCGATTAAAACGCGGCGTGGCATACAGACTTTCAGCAGGCAGATCGACGAATCGACGATTCTAGCCCACAATCCCGTTCCCACTTTGAACCTTCGCCAAGCCGATGCAAAAAAGCCTCTTTTTCCTCGCCGTCACCACGCTACTTTCGGGATGCGCAGTCGTAACCACCACCGCCATGGTGGCCGGCGCAGCGGTGTCGGTCGCTGCTACGGCCGTTGAGGTGAGCTATGACGTCGGCAAAGCTGGCGTCAAAGGCGCCTATGCCGTCGGCGAGCTCGCCTACGCCGCCGCCCAAGCTAGCGCGGCCTCAACCGCCGCGACGCAGCCCGCCAGTGCTGTCACCCACGCCGAGCATTAAATAGGCAATAAAAAACCCGCGATTGCTCGCGGGTTTGGCCTAGCGGCTAGCTGGACTTGGACTTATTTACAAACGCCCAGATCTTTCCACACACCCCACTGGCTGCTTGGATCAGGTTTCTCGTTCGTGGTCCACCATTTGTTTTCAAAGTTGCGGCCACCGTAGCTCACTTTGTTGCCCGGTGCGGCATACACTTTACCCGCTTCCCAGGCTGCAACGCAGGTTGAGCCAGTTGCTGGTGTCGGCGTCGGGGTCACGACCGGTTTTGCCGTTGGCGTCACCACTGGTGCAGGGGTTGGCGTTACCACTGGCTTCGGAGTGGGTGTCACCACCGGAGCCGCAGTTGGGGTAACCACGGGTTTAGGCGTCGGTGTAACCACTGGCGCTGGCGTTGGCGTTACCACCGGTGCTGGGGTTGGTGTCACCACAGGTTTTGGTGTTGGCGTCACCACCGGAGCCGGTGTTGGCGTGCTTGGTTTAGGGGTTACACCGGCCGGCGCTTCGATATCCACGCGGAAGATGTAATCGGCCCCTGAGCGGCTATACACGCGGTTGTCTTGCGCAGTTTGCACAGGCGCGACCGAGCCATTGGCTTGCAATACACCCACACTCACATATTTCGAGCTGCCATTCACTTTCTGCGCCAGGAAATACGGCCAGATGTTCATTTGCGTCAGGTCGGCACCGGTTTGCGCATCGTAATCGGCGATGATTTGCGCTGATTCCAGATCGCGACCGGCGTTATCAAACAGACGGAATGTGACTTTGGTGCTTTGCGCCAGATTTTGCTGCGCGCGAATCTGCCCCAGTTCTTTGTAGGTCGACACCGCACCCGAGAAATTCACATCCGAGCACGAGTAGAACGCTTCTGGGCTATCGCTACGTTGCCAAGTAACATAAATGATGTGCTTGCCGGTTTTCTTTGGCAGCGGGCAGGTCATTTTGTAGCGCTTGTCGGCAGTTACCGGTACATTGCCCAGCTGGCAGAATTGTTCCAGATCGCCCCAAGACAGCGCCTGGTTTGGATTCCAGCTGTCTTTGGTCACATAAAACACCCAGTCTTTGGTGGTATGTGGCGCTGGCGCATTCCAGATAAATTCGAAGTTGCCATTGGCATCGGGCGCGATATTGGTCACTGGCCAATCGGTACGCGGCAGATTCAGGCCGGCGTAGTTGGCTTTACCACCACCACACAGCTGGCCATCTGGCACGAAGCCTTTATGGTTGCCGTTCGGGTTTTGATTCACACCCGACCAGTCGTACAAAAATTGTGGGCCCGATACCGCTACTGCGGCCTGGCAGGCGGCGGATTTTGGATTTTCCGGGCCTTCGTTAAAGCAGCTGAGCACACGGCTGATTGGCACTTCCATCGAGCCATGACCTGATACCAGTTGTGCGGCACCCAAACAACCTACGGCAAGTGCAATACGCACGGGCAGAGCAAACCCATTACGTTGTTGTTGCATTGTCTTCTCCAGTTTCTGGTGAGCTGGCTTGGCAGTCATATCAGTATTTTCTGATTTACAACCCGCACAAACCAATGATTTTATTCATACTTTTGCTTGATTTTTAGCGCGAAAAATTCGACTACATTTTCGCGAGAGCAATTTACCACGCTGGCATGAAAGCTGACAAGCAAAGCCCAGATTAGGGTTAACCCGTAGATGTGAACTGTGGCACAGCCGGTCTGGATTTAGCGCTGATCCAGTACCATTAAGGCTTGACCGTGGGTCTTCAGCCAGGCGCGATATTGCCGCCAATCGGGGCAGGCTTGCGCCACCAGCGCCCAAAATTGCGCCGAATGATTCATTTCGCGCAGATGCGCCAGCTCATGAATTATCACGTAATCAATCACCGCGGCCGGCGCCTGCAGCAGCCGCCAATTAAGGCGGATTGCGCCTTGGCTGGTGCAGCTGCCCCAGCGAGTGCGGGCCGAAGTCAGCAAAATGCGCTGCGGTTGCAAGCCCATCCGCGCAGCCCAGAATGGCACGCGTTCAGCAAAATACGCGCGGGCACTGCGCTGATAAAAGCGCACGAGCGCAGGAGTGAGCAAGTCTTCGCGCGCGGCGGCCAAGTGCAGCTCGGCCTCCGTCAGCCGTGTGCGGCTGGCGGGCAGCAAGCGGCGCGGCGCGCCCAGCCAGCGCACTTCATCACCCCAACGCCACGGCGCCGGCCCCAGCGCAGGTGGCTGCGCGGTCCACTGCGCCAGCTTGGTTTGAATCCAGGTGAGTTTAAGTTGAATCACCCGCTCGGCCTCAGCCAGCGGCGCCCGGGCGGGCAAGATCACGGTCAGCCCGCCGGCATCGATTTTCAAACCAATGCTGCGGCGGCGGGCGCTACGCGATACCTGATAGGGTATTTCGCCCTGAGGCAGGCGAAATATTGCCTGCATGGCAACACCCCTTATTCGGCCTTGCTCGGCGCCACATAACACGGCCCACGGCCGGTAATCTGCGCCATTTCACCTTCGATCCAGTTTTCCACTTCATTAATCAAGGTGAGCGAATTTTTGCCTTCAGGGCTAATCGGCGCACCAATTCGCACCGTCACTTCACCCGGCCATTTGCAAAACGAATTTTTCGGCCAGAATTCGCCCGAATTCATGGCCACCGGCACAATCGGCACATCCAGATCTTTGGCCAAACGGGCGCCGCCCTGCTTGTATTGGCCACGCTCACCCGGCTTGATGCGCGTGCCTTCGGGGAAGATCACGATCCACAGGCCTTTATTCAGCCGATCGCGCCCCTGCTCCATCAACTGTTTTTGCGCCTGGGCGCGCTGACCACGGTCGATCGCGATGGGCGAAGTGGCCGCCAGGCCCCAGCCAAAAAATGGAATGCGCAGCAATTCGCGTTTTAGCACCCACACCTGCGCCGGAAAAATCAGCTGCAGCGCCATGGTTTCCCAAGCGGATTGGTGTTTGCACATAATCATTGCCGGGCCATGCGGGATATTCTCGGCGCCTTCCACCTTGAAGGTCAGCCCGCAGGTGATGCGCAGCCAGATAAACATCAGCCGCGCCCACCAGGCCACAATGGTATTGCGGGTCACCGCCGGCAGCGGCAAGACCAGAATGGCAATCAAGGTAAACAGCGGGGTTAATACCAGCAGGCCAAGGCTATACAGGGCAGAACGAAACCAGATCATGAACGGGCAACAAGGTGGTTAATTGGGGTTTTCCAGCAAACTGGCGCATACGGCGGCCAGATCATCATACACACGCGTGCCGGCCGGCAAATCGCCAGCCGCTTCGGTTTTTCGGCCATTGCCGGTGCGCACCAGCAGCGCCTGCCCGCCGGCACGACTTACCGCCTGCAAATCGCGCAGCGAATCGCCCACCATCAGACATTCATCCACATCCACCCGAAAGCGCCGCGCGATATCCTGCACCATGCCGGGCGCAGGTTTGCGGCATTCACAGCCAGTGTCGGGCGCATGCGGGCAAAAGAAGATCGCATCGATATGCCCGCCGGCATTCACCACCGCGCGGTGCATTTTGGCGTGAATGCGATTGAGCATATCAATATCGATAATGCCGCGGCCGATACAGCTTTGGTTGGTGGCCACCACGATAGTCCAGCCGGCGCGGGTTAATTCGCCAATCGCTTCCAGGCTGCCCGGAATCGGCAGCCATTCTTCCGGCGATTTAATGAAGTCCGGCCGGTCTTCGTTAATCACCCCATCACGATCAAGAATCAACAGCTTGCTGGCTTCGGGCTTCATGGCAGGCATCCATCTTCCTCGGCAAGGGCGGGCAAGCCCGCCCGGGGTTTAGTCGGCCAGCAGCGACAGCTCGGCCACGCGATTCATTACTTCGGCCAGCGCGCTCAACAGCGCCAGACGATTGCCACGCACCGCCAGATCGTCGGCCATGACCATCACACCATCAAAGAAGGCATCTACGGGGGCTTTCAGCGCGGCCAGTTGCTTGAGCGCGCTGGTGAAGTCATTGGCCGCCAGCGCTGCCGCCACGGGCGCTTGCAAGGCTTGCAGCGCGGCAAACAACTCTTGCTCGGCCGTTTCTTGCAGCAAGGCTGCGTTCAGGGCTGGCACTTCGCCTTCGACTTTTTTCAGGATATTGCGAATCCGCTTATTCGCGGCCGCCAGTGCGGCAGATTCGGGCAAGGCCTTAAATTCGGCCACGGCCGCCAGACGTACCAGCAAATCATCGATGCGGCTAGGTTTCAGCGCCAGCACGGCATCAATATCTGCCGCCGGATAATCGGCTGCCAGCAGGTTTTTCAGGCGATCGAGCATAAAGCCATACAGGCCTTCCACGGTGCCTTCGGCAATCAGGCCCGCCGGGAATTGCGCCGCCGTAGTGCGCAGCAATTCGCGCAGATCCAGCGGCGATTGCAGTGCAATCCGCAACACGCCCAGCGCAGCACGGCGCAGACCGAATGGATCTTTGTCGCCCGTTGGAATCAGGCCAATCCCGTAAATACCGACCAGTGTTTCGAGCTTATCCGCCAGTGAAACCGCTTGCGCAGTCGCACCTTCAGGCAGGGTATCGCCCGCAAACTTAGGTTTGTAATGGGCTTCAACCGCATACGCCACCTCGGTATCTTCACCGTCGTGCTTGGCGTAGTACTGACCCATAATGCCTTGCAGCTCAGGGAATTCACCCACCATATCGGTCAGCAAATCGGCCTTGGCCAGATAAGCCGCGCGTTCGGCTTTGGCCACATCGGCCCCAAGCAAACCAGCAATGGCGCCGGCAACCGCTTGCAGGCGCTGTACGCGCTCCAGCTGCGAGCCGATCTTGTTGTGGTAAACGACATTAGCGAGCTTCGGCACCCGGCTGTCGAGCGGGGCTTTTTTATCTTGCTCGAAGAAGAATTTGGCATCCGACAGACGCGCGCGCAGCACGCGCTCGTTGCCGTTAATGATGTGGCTACTGTCGCTGGTTTGCAGATTAGACACCAGCAAGAACTGATTCATCAGCTTGCCGTTGCCATCCAGCAGCGGGAAGTATTTCTGATTTTGCTGCATGGTAAGAATCAGACATTCCTGCGGCACTTGCAGGAATTCGGCTTCAAACTCGCCTTTGAGTACCACTGGCCATTCCACCAGCGCGGTGACTTCGTCAAACAGCGCTTCATCGGCAGCGATGCGGGCATTGAGCGCAGCGGCGGCTTCCTGCAGTTTTTCGCTGATCAGGGCTTTGCGGGCGGCGAAGCTGGCCACCACTTTGCCATCTTCATACATTTGGCGCGCATAGCCGGCCGCATTGGCAATGGTCAGCTCACCCTGCGACAGGAAACGATGCCCGCGTGTGGTTTGACCTGAGCTTAAATGCAGCACCTGACCGGGCACGACTTCATCGCCGTGCAACATGATCAGGCCATGCACCGGACGGATAAACTGGCCATCGCGATCGGCCCAGCGCATCATTTTGGGCGCCGGCAGTTTTTTCACCGCTGCCGCCACGATGTCGGCCAGCACCGTCGCCAGCGGCTCGCCCGCCTTCACCGAACGGAACACATACACATCCTGCTTGCCGTCATGCACGGTGCCCAGCTGATCCAGCTGCTCGGCGCTCAGACCGCACGAGCGGGCAAAACCCAGCAAGGCGGGGCTAGGCTGGCCATCTTTAAAACCCGCGCTCACTGCGGGGCCGCGTTTTTCGATGGCCTGCTCAGGCTGCACCGCCGCAACATCGGCCACAGTGACTGCCAAACGGCGTGGGCTGGCAAAAGTGTTCACTTCGCTGCTGGCAGGGGCAAAGCCCAGTTTCACTAGCTCCGCCGCAATACTTTCGGCAAACGTAGCGCCCAGCTTAGGCAGCGCCTTGGGAGGGAGTTCTTCTGTAAACAGTTCGATCAGTAAGGTTGGATTCATATGCTTTTGCTGCATTGGCAGCATCCTCAGTTATTCTTCAGCTTGCTTGGCCTGATCTTTTTCGGCCATCATTTTGCACACTTGGGCCACGAAATCCGCCCCGAAAGTACCCGGCTGCTGGGGCGCAAATTCCCACTGAAAGCCCGGCACATCGTAGCGGGCGACTTCCAGATCATCCGCATCATTCATCGACACCGCCACGCCGGCCATCTTGCCAGAGGGGCAATCAATGGCCTGCCGGGTGTATTTGTAGCGGTACTTGCCCTTGGAAGTGCCATCAATCTGGTCTTCGTTAAAGCGCTGCACCATCCAGACAAAGGTGTAATTCTGGTCGGCATAACCGGCGTCATGCTGGATCGAATTGACATCCACCAGGGTTTCGAAGTCCGGCATTTTGCCGTAGCTGCGCCAGTCGGCTTTTTGATCCGGCACCGGCACCGGGCCGCTCACCTTGTCCTCGTATTTGCCGCACGCTGCCACAGTCACTACCAGTAAACCCAATAACAGACGTTGCATGTGCGGCTCCTTCGTTTATTTGGCGGCTTTCTCTACCGGCTGGCACATCGGGAAGCCCAAGGCTTCGCGCGAATCGTAATAAGCCTGCGCCACCAGCCGCGCCAGATTGCGCACGCGGGCGATGTAGGCTGCACGCTCAGTCACCGAAATCGCGCCACGCGCATCCAGCAGATTGAACATGTGTGAGCATTTCATCACCATTTCAAAGCCCGGCAGCGCAAGGCCACCTTCGATCAGGCGCTTGGCTTCAGCTTCAAACTGATTGAATTGATCAAACAGGAACGGCACATTCGATTGCTCGAAGTTGTAAATCGATTGCTCGACTTCGTTCTGATGATAGATGTCGCCGTAGGTGACTTTCTGGCCGTTCGGGTATTCGGTCCATACGATGTCGTAGATGTTATCCACGCCTTGCAGATACATCGCCAGACGCTCAACCCCGTAGGTAATCTCGCCCAATACCGGCTTGCAATCCAGACCGCCCACTTGCTGGAAGTAGGTAAATTGCGTCACTTCCATCCCGTTGAGCCACACTTCCCAGCCCAGCCCCCAGGCGCCCAGCGTTGGGCTTTCCCAGTCGTCTTCCACAAAGCGCACATCATGGACTTTGGTATCAATACCCAGGTATTCCAGCGAGCCCAGATACAGCTCTTGGATGTTGTCTGGCGAAGGCTTGAGCACCACTTGGTATTGGTAATAATGCTGGCAGCGGTTGGGGTTTTCGCCATAGCGGCCGTCTTTCGGGCGGCGGCAAGGCTGAACGTAGGCGGCATTCCATGGCTCGGGGCCCAGTGATCGCAGGAAAGTCGCCGTGTGGAAGGTGCCCGCCCCCACTTCGATATCGTAGGGTTGCAGCAGGGCACAACCGTGGTCACTCCAGTAATTCTGGAGCTTTAACAAGATTTCCTGAAAAGTCAGCATGTGTTCTTTGGGCGCCAAATGCGCGGCTACAATTTTCTAAACTCGCTAATTCTACTTGGTTTTGCCCTCCCCGTGCCACGCCACGGCGGCAAGCAGGGCTGAGTGCAACATTCGGCGGCGCCAGATGCCACAAATTACCTACACAAAACTGAACAAAACCACCCCATTGATGCAAGACAAGCCTGCAGCCCTCGTTTATCCTTAGCGCTGCCGTCCCGCCACTGTAAATTGCTGCTGTCCATGTTAAAAAAAGCCACCCTGATTATGCTGAGCTGCCTGCTGGCCGCCAGCGCCCAAGCCCGCATGAATCTTGACGAGCTGCGCGAAGCCGCGCGCGCCCGCGATATGGTTGCGCTCGCCCAGCTGAGCGAGCAAAGCGTAGGCGACCCGCTGGAAATGTATCCGCGCTATTACTACCTCACTACCCAGATTAATCAAACCAGCGATGGCGATGCCGGCCAGTTTCTCAGCCGCTACGCCCCCAGCCCTCTGGCCGAGCGCTTTCTGGCCGACTGGCTTAAAGAGCTGGCCCGCCGCCAAGATTGGGCGCAATACGAGGTGTATTACAGCCGGCTTGAGAACCGGAACGCCGAGCAGATCTGCTTGAAACAGCAAGCCATGCTCAAGCGCAATGATTTCAGCGCACTGGCCAATCATCGCCAGCTGTGGTTTAGCGCCAAACCCCAAGCTAGCGCCTGCAACCCTTACTTTGAAGCGCTATTTAGCCAAGGTCTGCTCAAAGAAGAAGACATCTGGTGGCGTATTCGGCAGGCGCTGAGCAACAATCAGCTCGACCTCGCCCGGCAGCTGGCGGCCCGCGTGGGCAGCCCCGAGTATCTGGTGCCACGCCCACCGGTGATGGTGAAGAAAGGCAAAAAAAGTACGCCGGTCCTCACCGCCAATCTCAATACCGTCAACACCGCGCCCGAGCGCTGGGTGGATGAAATCGACACCAGCAGCCGCGCTGGCCGTGAGCTATGGCTGTTTGCGGTCGAGAAAATCGCTCGCAATAATCCGGCCCAAGCTGCCCGTTTGCTGAGCGATAGCAGTCTGCCAGCCGCCGAGCTGCAATTTGGCTGGCAGCAGCTGGGGCAAATCGCTGCCCGGCGCAATCTACCCGAAGCCTCGCAATGGATCGCCCGCGGGCATTTACAAGATTTAAGCAGCGATGATCGCGCCTGGACCATCCGCGCCGCGCTGCGCAGTGGCGACTGGAAAACGGTTGAGCAACGCATCAACGCCCTACCCGCCGATGAGCAACAAGACAGCGCCTGGCGCTATTGGAAAGCCCGTGCGCTGCTGGCGCAAAACAAAGCCGCCGCCGCCAATGCGCTGTGGACGGAATTAAGCCAGGAAATCGACTTTTATGGCCTGCTAGCCCGCGAAGAGCTGGGCAGCATCTTAAGCGCGCCAGTACCGGGCTACAAAGCCAGCAAAGACGATCTGGCCGCGATTAATCAAGTGCCCGGCGTGCGCCGCGCGCTGCTGCTGAATGATCAGGGCTGGCGCATCGAGGCCAATCGCGAATGGAACGCCGCCATGCGGGGGCTTAGCGATCAGCAACTGCTCGCCGCCGCCGAGCTGGCCAGCCGCAATCAGATGTACGACCGCAGTATTTTCGCCGCCATGCGCCCGAAAACGCTCAATGATTTCAGCTTGCGCTTCCCGCTGCCGTATCGGGCTTCGGTCGAGAGTGCGGCCAAAGCCAATGGCCTTGATCCGGCATGGGTCTTTGGGCTGATCCGCCAGGAAAGCCGCTTTATCGCCGACATCCGCTCTAGCGCCGGCGCCACCGGGCTAATGCAGCTGATGCCCGCCACCGCGCAGTGGGTGGCCAAGAAAATGAATCTCAGCGATTTCAAACTCAGCGATATGAGCGACCCCGAGATCAATCCGCAATTGGGCAGCTACTATCTGGCTTACTGGACCGAGCGGTTTGGCGGCAACCCGGTGCTAGCCACTGCCGGCT
This sequence comes from Chitinibacter sp. ZOR0017, assembly GCF_000799095.1. Lineage (NCBI taxonomy): Bacteria > Pseudomonadati > Pseudomonadota > Betaproteobacteria > Neisseriales > Chitinibacteraceae > Chitinibacter > Chitinibacter sp. ZOR0017. The sequence goes on from NZ_JTLG01000014.1 coordinate 126,696, forward strand.
ACAATGCGGGCCCCGGCAATGCGGGTAAATGGCGAGATGCGCGCGAATTGGAAGCGGCGATCTATATTGAGACGATCCCGTTTAACGAAACCCGCGATTATGTCAAAGCGGTGCTGACCAATGCGACGCATTATGCGCATTATTTCCCGGGTAGCACGACCCAACTCTTGAAACGGCTGCCCGCGATTCCCGGCAAAAATTCCGCGCAGGAGGTTTCTGAATAATGGCACTTTCCATTCTATTGATTGGCGGCTCTGGGTTTATCGGTCGCCAGATTGCGGCCAAGCTCGCCCGGGCTGGCCATCGCCTCACCGTTCCGACCCGCCACCGCGAAGCCATCAAGGCCGATCTGCTGGTGTTGCCAGGCTGCGAAGTGGTGAATGCCAATGTGCATGATCCGGCCACGCTAGCTCAGCTCTGCCATGGGCAGGATGTGGTAATTAATCTGGTGGGTATATTGCAGGGAAGCGCAGCAGACTTTGCTCGCAGCCATATACTCCTTACCGAAAAGATTCTCGCCGCCTGCAAAAGCGCCGGCGTGCAGCGCTATTTGCACATGAGCGCGCTGGGTGCCGACGTGAACGGCCCTTCACACTATCAGCGCAGCAAGGGCGAGGCCGAAGCCAAAGTGCGCGCCAGCGAGCTGGCGTGGACGATCTTCCGCCCTTCGGTGGTGTTTGGCGCGCAGGATAGCTTTTTGAATCTGTTTGCCAGCCTGCAGGCGTTTGCGCCAGTGGTGCCGATTGGTGGCGCAGACACCCGCTTTCAGCCGGTGTGGGTGGGCGATGTGGCCGAAGCATTTGCCGTGGCGGTTAGCCGGCGTGATCTGATTGGGCAAACGCTGAATTTGGTCGGGCCCAAAGTCTATACTCTGCGCGAGCTGGTGCAGCTGAGCGGCCGCCTCAGCGGCCACCCCCGCTGCGTGATCGGGCTGCCAAACTGGGCGGCGCGCCTGCAAGCCACCTTGATGAGTGTGCTGCCCAACCCCCCAGTCAGCCACGATAATTTAGATTCATTGCAAGTGGATAATGTTGATCCGGCAGGGTTTGCGGCGATTTTGGGCTGGCAGCCCAGCGCGCTGGAAACCATCGCCCCCGAATATCTTGCCGGCCAAAACCCAGCCCGGCGGCTGGATGAATTGCGTCGGCAGGCCCGTCGTTCTCACTAACCGGAGGTAGCACCATGCAGTTGTTAATCAGTAACCTGCCCGTCAGTACCACCGCAGAAGATGTCCACCGCCTGCTAACCGAACAACTCGGCGCCCCTGCGCCGCTGGATATCCGCCTGGAAACCGGTGCCGGCGAGCGCAATGCGCTGGCCTGCGTGCGCTATCCGGAAGACGCCCCGACCGCACTGGGCAAGGTACTAGACGAAAAGATCAGCGGCTTGCATTATCAGGGCCACGATCTGGACGCCACCATTTCGCATAATTTTAAGGAGTAAGCCCCATGCGGGTCGCCGTGTTTGACAGCAAACGATTCGATCGCCAGACCCTGGAAGCGGCCAATGCCGCCCACCAGCATGAGCTGGTGTTTTTCGAGGAACGGCTGGGCATCCACACGGCCCCGCTGGCGGATGGTTTTGAGGTGGTCTGCCCGTTTGTGAATGACCGCCTCGATGCCCCCACACTCGCCAAGCTCGCCAAATACGGCGTGCGTCATGTGGCGCTGCGCTGCGCCGGGTTTAACGGCGTTGACCTCGTGGCGGCCCAGCAATTGGGCATTCCGGTCACGCGTGTGCCGGCCTACTCGCCCGAGGCGGTGGCCGAGCATGTTTTTGCACTGCTGCTAACGCTCAGCCGCAAAATTCACCGCGCCTACAATCGGGTGCGCGAAGGTAATTTCCAGCTTGAAGGGCTGGAAGGTTTTAATCTGCACGGCAAAACCTTCGGGATTTTGGGTGCGGGCAAAATCGGCCTGGCCACTGCCCGCATCGCCCGCGGCTTTGGCTGCAAGGTATTGGCCTATGATCCCTACCCGCCCAAAGCGTGCGATGTCGATTGCACCTTTATGACGCTCGAAGAAGTCATGGCCGGCAGCGATATTTTGTCGCTGCACACCCCGCTGATGGCCAGCACGCAGCATTTAATCAATGCTGAGACGCTATCGCACATGAAAGCGGGCGTGATTATTCTGAATACCTCACGCGGCGGCCTGATCGATACCCGCGCCGCCCTCGCCGCGCTCAAAAGCGGCCAGATTGGCGGCTTGGGGCTGGATGTCTACGAGCATGAGGAAGGCGTGTTTTTTGAAGATCACTCCGATAGCGTGCTGAAAGACGATATTCTGGCGCGGCTGACCACCTTTCCGAATGTGCTTATCACCTCACATCAGGGCTATCTAACCGATGTGGCGCTGAAAAACATCGCTGAAACCACGTTGCAAAATATCACCGACCAAGCCAATGGCCAGCCTTTGCGCAATGAGGTGAAGCCGAGTGCCTAGCCCGCGCTTTGGCACCCACAAGACCATTGAATCGCGCTGGCTGCTGACACTCCCCTCGTTTGCCGCCGCGCTTTTCAGCCTTGCGCTGGCCATTTTCCTGATCTTTACCGCCTACAGTGATCGCTCGGCACGCAATAACAGCCTGACGCAGGATCTGCTCTGGCAAAAGCAGGCGCTCACCACCCGGGTGGATAATTTCACCCACCAGCTGCGCACCGTGGCCGCCAGCATGGCCACCGATGGTCTGGCCTCGGCCGAATTCACCGCCCGCACGCTGAGTCTCTTACAAGAATCACCTGAAATCATCGCACTGGAATATGTGGATGAAACCGGCCGCCAGCGCTGGCGCGAGCCCGAAATCAAAGTGGCCGAGCTGCCCGATTATCGCCACCCGGAACTGATCGCGATTCGCGATGCGGTGCTGGCTGGCGCGCCCAGCGCCTACAGCAAAATCATTATGGTGGCCGAAGATATGCCGGTACTGGCCATCGCCGTGCCGATTACGCTCAATTTCAATGGCCGCCATGTGCTGATTGCCCAGCTGAATTTACGCACCATGTTGCAACAACAAGTGCCATGGTGGATTGCCCAGCGCTATCAAATCAGCCTATGGCAGCAAGAAAAACTATTGGCTGGGCGCTTTGATCGCTCGCACGACGCCAGCCACCTCAATAGCAGCATTGATCTGGCCTGGGGCCCCAATCAACTCAAACTCACCGCGCATGTGTATGCGCAAAAACGTGATAACTGGCAAACTGCGCTCACGCTGGTGGTGGGGGCGCTGTCATTGCTGATGCTGGCCTCCACCTGGGCGCTGCGCCGACATATCAAAGAGCGCCAGCGCACCGAAGCCCAGTTGCGCCAGGAACAAGCCCTGCGCGAATCGATGGAGAACTCGCTGGTCACCGGCATTCGGGCCATGGATCTGGAAGGACGGCTATTTTATGTGAACCGCGCGTTTTGCGAGATGGTGGGCTATTCGCAGGAAAAACTCTTAGGCGCTTCGCACCCCATGCCCTACTGGCCGCCGGAAGACATCGAAGAATGCATGGCCATTTACCGTGCGATTCTCAGTGGCCGTGCCGATAGCACCGGCTACCAGATGCGCTTTATGCGCAGCAATGGCGAGCGCTTTGATGTGCGGCTATATGCCACCAAGCTGATTGATGGTGAAGGTGTGCACACTGGCTGGATTAGCGCAATTTACGACATTACCGAGCTACAACGCGAGCGCGAGGCGCTGCAAGCGTCGCATGAGCGCTTTGTGGCGGTGCTCAATGGCCTAGATGCCGCGGTATCAGTGTCCGATGCCAATTCAGGCGAGCTGCTGCTGTCCAACCGGCAATTTGATCGCGCTTTTGATATCCCCGAAAAACACGGCCGTTATTGCAATATTCCGGTGGTTAGCCGGCATAAACGCCTGCCCGTCGATGGCGAATGGTTTGATGATTTTCACCAGCGCTGGTATCAGGTAAAAAGCCGCAGCAGCGTGTGGGTAGATGGCTCCGAAGTGTGGCTGGAAATCGCCACCGATGTCACGGTACTTAAAACAGCCCAAGAACAAGAGCGCCAGCAAAACGAGCAGCTCCAGCAAACCACCCGCCTGATCAGCATGGGAGAAATGGCCTCCAGCCTCGCGCACGAGCTCAACCAGCCGCTGGCCGCCATTGCCAGCTATGCCACCGGCTGCCGCAATGTGCTGTCGCAAGCCGAGCCCAATGTGGCGCAACTGGATCAGGCAATTGAAAAAATGGCCGCGCAAGCCAAACGCGCCGGGCAAATCATCCGCGGGATTCGCGAATTCGTGCAGCGCCGCGCCCCGCACCGCACTCGCTGTGAAGTGAGTGAGCTTTTGGAAACTGTGCTCACCCTATTAGGCGCGGAAATCAAAAAAGCCCAAGTCAAACTGCAAGTCGAGCGCGACCCAGAGCTGCCAGCGATATACGCCGATGCTGTAATGCTGGAACAAGTCATGTTTAATCTGAGCAAAAACGCCATCGAAGCGATGGCCGCTACGCCTGTGAAAGATCGGGCGCTCAAGATCATCTTGCGCAAACAGGACGATATGCTGGCAGTCAGCATTATTGATCGCGGTACCGGCATCAGCGATGAGCAGATGGAACAGCTCTTCAAGCCCTTCTACACCACCAAGGGCAGTGGCATGGGCATGGGGCTGAATATCTGCCGCTCGATTATCGAGCACCATCAGGGCCGGCTGTGGGTGGAGGCCAACCCCGCCGGCGGCACGATTTTCCGCTTTACGCTGCCCCTGGTGCTCGAAAACGAAGCCTACGAGCCTTAGGCCACCCAAACCTGCCTTGTCGCAATCCGCAGCGATTTTTCACCACCAATTGCCCAACAGGCAGGCGAATCATGCACAATACTGGCTATATGTCATTTATGCGTCCCCACTGGCTGGCTGCCCGTGCCGGCGACGCCAAAAACTGGAGTTTGCGCCATGAGCCAGAATCGCCACATTGCCATTGTTGATGACGACGACGCGATCCGCGACGCCCTCTCCTGGCTGTTTTCCACCCGCAATCATTCGGTGCAACTGTTTGCCAGCGCCGAAGAATTACTCACCAGCTACAACCCGGATTTATTCGGCTGCCTGATTCTGGATGTGCGCATGCCCGGCATGGGCGGCATGGAGCTGTTTGGCAAGCTGCAAGAATTTGCCTACTGCCCGCCGGTGGTGTTTCTGACTGGCCATGGCGATGTGCCGATGGCCGTGGCCGCGCTGAAACAGGGCGCGGCCGATTTCATCGAAAAGCCGTTCTCGGATAATGATATTGTCGATCTGGTGGAAGGCTGCCTGTCGATGGATCAGCTGCATCGCAGCGAATGGGAAAACCGCACCGCGGTGGGCGAGCGTCTGGCTTGCCTCACCCCACGCGAAAACGAAGTGATGAAGCTCATCCTCACCGGTCGCCTGAACAAACAAATCGCCGATGATTTGTCGATTTCGATGAAAACCGTTGAGGTACATCGCGCGCGCATTTTGGAAAAAATGCAGGTGAAAACCGCGATGGAACTGGCCGCCAAGCTGCGCGATGCCGGGGTGGATGTCAATTAAGCCTGCACATACCTAGCCCATGTATCAACCTCAAGGCCAGCCTAAATCTGGCCTTTATTCATATACCCATCAAACCCCATGCTGATGTTGATTTCGCCAGCCAAAACGCTGGATTACACCACCCCGCCGCAGATCAGCGAATACACGCAGCCTGCCTATCTGGCGCAGGCTGCACAGCTGATTGCCGTGCTGCGCGACTATAGCCCGGCGCAAATCGCCGAGCTGATGCATTTATCCGATGAACTGGCCCAGCTAAATTACACCCGCTATCAAAGCTGGCAGCCCGACTTCACCCCCGCCAATGCCAAGCAGGCCGTGCTGGCTTTTCTGGGCGATGTGTACGAAGGGCTAAATGCTCAGGCCATGCCGGCGGCGCAGCTCGGTTATCTCAGCCAGCACCTGCGGATTTTATCGGGCCTGTATGGCCTGTTGCGCCCGTTAGATTTAATGCAGCCCTATCGCCTTGAGATGGGTACGCGCCTTGCCAACCCCGGCGGCAAAAATCTGTATGAATTCTGGGGGCTGCAGCTCACCGAAGCGGTCAATGCGCTGGAGCAAGACACCGTGGTGAATCTGGCCAGCGATGAATATTTCAAGGCAATCAAGCCCAAGCAGCTGCAAGCGCAGCTGATTACGCCGGTGTTTGAAGACTTTAAAGGCGGGCAATACAAAATCATCAGCTTTTACGCCAAACGCGCGCGCGGGCTGATGGTGCGCTACGCGGCCGAACGTGGCATCACCGAGGCCAGCGCCCTGCGTCAGTTTGATCTGGAAGGCTATGCACTTGCGCCCGAGGCCAGCACGGCCGAGCGCTGGGTGTTCCGCCGGCAGCTGGCAGGCTAAGCAGATGCACGGAACCGCGCACTTTCACTGCCTATACTGGGGCATGCGCGTGTTCCTTAGCTTAGTCCTTGGTTTGCTTTCTACAGTGGCGGCAGCCGAACCGCTGCCACTGGTCAGCAGCATTGAGCCCGGCAGCCCCTCCGAGCGGATCTTACGCCAGCGGCTGGATTTACTCTTTGGCAAAGCGGGCCTGAGCTACACGCTGACTTATCGCCCCGCCCAGCGCGCCGAGCTGGAATTGCAAAACGGCCAATTTGCCGGCGACCCGGCCCGCACGCTAGCGTTTGGCCTGCGCCACCCTCAGCTGCTGCGCCTCCAAGCCCCGCTCGCCATCAGCCATTACTACGCCTTCAGCCAACAACAGCGCATCAATAGCTGGCAAGATTTACACGGTCTCAGCGTGAGCTACCCGCGTGGCTCACGTGAGCTGGAGCAAATCTTACGCGGCCAGGCTACGCTGTGGCCGGTGGATAGCCTGCAATCTTGTCTGGCGATGGTGCGTGCGGCGCGCAGCCAGATCTGCGTCACCAGCTCCGCCGTACCGCTGCAGCGCGAGCTCTCCAGCCTGCAGCGCAGCTGGAAAATCAGTCAATTTGCCCCGCTGGCTGTGTATTTGTACTTGCAGCCGGAGCATGCCGCAGCCGCCCAGCGGCTCGACCCCATCCTCAGCAATTTGCAGCCGCAATTCAAACCCGTGCAGTAAGGCAGGGATTTTTTGTCACCAATTTTTCATCTGTGTGCGGCATACTCCCCACTCAGATGCAACTCAGTTACAATAAGTCATCCTTTTTGCGGTAATTCATCATGCCTTCCCTGTTCCGTTTGGCCTGCGGCCTTGTGTTTGCGCTGTGCTGCCAACTCTCCCTCGCCGACAGCAAGCCTGTGAAATGGGCTGACCTCCAACCCGATGCGCCGGCGCTGCGCGCCAGCATTGCCAAGATGGATCAAGCGCAAAAAATGCGCCTGATGCGCGCCGTGCAGCAGCGCGAAGTGAAAAGCATGCTCGACAAAGGCAAGCTCAAAGCTGCCGATCTCACCGCCAATGACATCAAATTACTCAAAGAAGACTTCGCTGATCTGAACAAACTGATTGCCGAGATCGAGCAATTCGAGAAAAAACGCACCGGCGAAATGATCACCACCCTGAATAATCAGGACATCCAGATCGATGGCTATTTGCTGCCCCTGAAACTCAGCGGCAAAAAAATCACCGAATTTTTGCTGGTGCCGGTGATTGGCGCCTGCATTCACGTACCCGCGCCACCGCCCAATCAGATGATCGTGGTGCAATACCCGAAAGGCTTTGAGCAAACCGAGCTGTATGCGCCAGTGACGGTGGCGGGCAAGCTGCAAATCAAAGCGGCCAAAGCCAATCTGGCGCTGGCCGATGGCGCAGCCGATGTGCCCGTGGGCTACCAGCTGGCGGCCGCCGAAGTGCGCCCCTATGTCAAACCCGCCGCAGCCAGCAAATAAGCGGCGCACGAGTCACCATCCGCTTTAACACCCCACTGAGGTATACCCATGAAATCAAGTATTGCTATTGCTTTGCTGACCATACCCCTATTCGCCTCGGCTCATGAGCATGCCGCGCATGTGCACGGTGTGGCCGAGCTGGATGTCGCGATTGACGGGCGCCAAATGCTGATCACGCTGGAAAGCCCGGCCGATAATTTGCTGGGGTTTGAACACGCCCCGAAAACCGAGGCCGAAAAAGCCAAATTCGCCGCGGTAAAAACCCTGCTGAATAAGCCCGCCGAGTTGTTTGTGCCGGATGCCGCCGCACAATGTAAAGCCGCGCCGGCCCAAGTGACGCTGCCCACTTTTAACAAAGGCGCGCACAGCGATATCGAAGCCGAATACCGCTTTGATTGCACCAGCGCCCCGACCAACATCGCCCTGCCACTGTGGAAAAACGCCGCCGGCCTGAAAAAGCTGACCGTAAATCTGGCCACCGCGCAGGGGCAAAAACAGCTGTCACTGAAAAAAGGCGACAGCATCAAATTGAAATAAGCGGCGCCCTCCGCCGCTGCTGTGAACAAGGAAAGGGTCGTGCTGCTTGAACTGGCCGATGTCACCTTCAGCTGGCCGGGCGCAGCCCGACCCACGCTGCAGCTTGCACAATTTAATCTGGCCGCCGGCGAGCGGCTCTTTCTGCGTGGCCCCAGCGGCAGCGGCAAAAGCACGCTATTGGCCTTGCTCACTGGTATTCAGCGCCCGCAAAGCGGGCAGGTTCGCCTACTGGGGCACGACCTCACTGCGCTAAGCGGCCCCCAACGCGATCATCTGCGTGCGGATCATCTGGGCTATGTGTTTCAGCAATTTAATCTGCTACCGTATTTGTCGGTGCTGGATAATGTACTGCTGAGTTGCCAGTTTTCCCGCCTACGGCGGCAGCGCGCCACCACGCTGGCGGGTAGCCCCGAGGCGCAAGCGCGCGAGCTGCTGACGCGGCTGGATTTAGCCGCTTACCTCTCCCGCCCCGTGGCAGCACTCTCGGTAGGCCAGCAACAGCGCGTGGCCTTGGCTCGCGCCCTGATTGGTGCGCCTGAGCTGTTGATTGCCGACGAACCCACTTCGGCGCTGGATGCCGAGCGGCGCGATGCCTTTATCGAGCTGCTATTCGATTGTGCCAATGCCCAACAGACCGCGATTTTGCTGGTCAGCCATGATCCGCAGCTGGCGCATCATTTTGATCGTCAGCTCAGTCTGCCCGCCATCAACCAAGCCGCAGCGGAGGCCGTATGCTGAAAATCGCCCTGCGCTCGCTGCTGCACCGCCGGCTCACCGTGTGCCTCACCCTGCTGACCATTGCCCTGTCGGTGCTATTGTTGGTGGGGGTGGAACGGCTGCGGACCGAAGCGCGGCAAAGCTTTGCCAACACCGTGAGCGGCACCGATCTGATCGTCGGCGCCCGCACCGGCTCGGTGCAATTGCTGCTGTACAGCGTGTTTCGCGTGGGCAGCGCTACCAATAATATCGGCTGGGACAGCTACCAAGCGCTGGCCAAAGATCGCCGCGTGGCCTGGACGGTGCCGGTGTCGCTGGGCGATAGCCACCATGGCTTTGCCGTGCTGGGCACCACACCCGATTATTTCCGCCATCTGCGCTATGCCGACAACCGGCCGCTACAACTGGCCAGTGGCCAAGTGTTTAGCCGTACGCATGATGCCGTGTTGGGCGCGCAGGTGGCGCGCAAACTGGGTTATCAGCTAGGGCAAAAAATCGTCCTCACTCATGGCAGCGGCGAGGGTGCGCTGTCCGAGCATAGCGATCAGCCCTTTACCATTGTGGGCATTCTGGCCCCGACTGGCACACCAGTGGATGACACCGTGCATGTGTCGCTGGATGGCCTGACCGCCATTCACGAGGGCTGGGAATCGGGCAGCGCCTCACTGCTGGCCAGCTCCGGTGTGCTGGCGGCCGATGAAAGCCGCGCCATCCCGCCGCCCAGCTCGATTACCGCCTTTTATGTCGGCCTGAAATCACGCACCGGTTTATTTGGCTATCAACGCAGCGTGAATCAATATCCGGATGAAACACTAATGGCCATCCTACCCGGCGTGGCGCTGTCCGAGCTTTGGCAACTGATGCGCATCGCTGAGCAAGCGCTGCAATTTGTGGCGGCATTTGTGCTGGTGATTGGCCTGTTGGGCATGCTCACGGCCTTGCTTACCGGCCTGAATGAGCGGCGGCGCGAAATGGCGATTTTGCGCTCGGTGGGCGCACGCACCTGGCAGATTTTTGCCTTGGTGATGGGTGAAACCGCTTTACTGCTGATCAGTGGCATCACCCTGGGTATGGGGCTGCTCTACACACTGTTATTTGCTTGCCGGCCAATACTGCGGCAGGTATATAGCCTTAACATCGGCATTGCCGCCCCGAGCCTACTGGAATGGCTGATGCTAGGGCTGACACTGGCCGTGGGGCTGATCATCAGCGCGATTCCGGCTTGGCGCGCCTATCGGCTCTCGCTGGCGGATGGACTAAGCCCTCACTGATCGGCTCCCACATTGATTGACACCCGCGCCGATTAATACCCGCCCACAGCGGCTAGCAACGCCTCTTTCCGAACTTCCCCAGCCGCCCTCCGGCAACCCAGCGCCACTGGCAAGGTAAATCCTGCCAGTGCGCTGGGCGAAACTTTTGTCAGCAAACCTAGTCTGCCCTTGTTTAGCTGGCAGATGCTGTATGTACCCTCTTGCCCGTTCCGCCCACACTGATTGGTGGCTGCTCTTTGCCGCTTGGCTGGTGGCCGCAGTCAGCACCTTAGGGGCGCTGTTTTTTAGCGAAGTATTGGCGGTGCCGCCGTGTACCTTGTGCTGGTATCAGCGCATTGCGATGTTTCCACTGGTGTTGATTCTGGCGCCGGCGCTGTTTCCGCTGGATCGGGGTGTGGTGCGCTATGCCCTGCCGCTGAGTGTGGTGGGCCTGGGCACGGCGATTTTTCACTGGTTGCTGCAGCTGGGCCTGATTAGCCCCAGCGCCAGCCCTTGCGCCCAAGGCAGTAGCTGCGCGGAAGTGAGCATCAGCTGGTTTGGCTGGCTCACCATCCCGCTGCTGTCGGTATTGGGCTTTGCCCTGATCTGCCTGTTGTTAATCGCTGTACGGATCCCTCATCGCTCATGAAACACAAACTGATTTTTCTTAGTGCCGCTCTTGGTCTGCTAGCTTTATTTATCGTGGCGGCCTTGTACGTGAAACAAAACCGCCAGGCCGAGCAGGTGGCGCAGATCGCCAGCCAGCCTCAGGCACTGCAACGCATGCATTCGCCGATTTACGGCGCGCAAAATGCCAAAGTCACGCTTGTTGAGTTTCTCGACCCGGCCTGCGAAGCGTGTGCGGCGTTTTATCCCTTTGTGAAAGAGATGATGGCCAAACACCCTGAGCAAATTCGCCTTGTGGTGCGTTATGCCCCCCTACACCCAGGCGCCGAGCAAGTGGTCGCAGCGCTGGAAGCAGCGCGCAAGCAGGGCCAATACTGGCCCGCGCTGGAAAAACTGCTGGCCACGCAGGCGCAGTGGGCAATCAATCATCAGGCGGATCTGCAACTGGCCTTGCAGCAACTGGCCACGCTCAATCTGGATATGGCGCAGCTGCAGCAAGATCTGCAATCGCCGGGTGTACAGGCCATCGTGGCGCAAGACATTGCCGATGCCCGCACGCTGGGCATCAACAAAACCCCGAGCTATTTTGTGAACGGCCAACCGCTGCAGGAGTTTGGCTATCAGCAGCTCGCCGACTTGATCCAGCGCGCGCTGCAAGCCAGCCCGAGCCCGGCGCCATAAAGCACCCGCGCCGGTTTAGCCTTTGATGCCAAAACGGCGCTGGGTTTTGCGGAAAATCTCGGCCATCTGTAGGCCTTTGCCATTGGCCGGATCGAGCGTGCTAACGCGGGTGAGCAGCTCTTTCGCCCGCTGCATATAGCTGTCGTGCCAGCCATGCTGGTTTACATAAGCGAGCAGCGCATTGATGGTGTTGAGCAAGACCTGCAGATTGGCCGGCATGTCTTTGACGGCCGCCAGAAAGCGCTCGGCGGCCGCTTGCAGATTGCCCTGTTTGGCCAGCAAGACCGCCTCATTATTGATCTCGACAATATTGGCGGCGGTTTCTTCGATCATTTGCAGTGCTTCTTCTTCCCGCCCCTGCTGCTGATACATACGCGTCACTTTGGCGGCCAGCTGCGGATCATCATGGCGGTTTTTCAGCACCGACAGCGTGAGCTGGCGGGCTTGTTCATGCCGGTTTTGCGCCAAACAGCTTTTAGCTAAGCCCAAGGCCACCGCCGCGGTGGGCGGCTCGATCAGCAGGCTGGCAGTGTGCAAGGCCTGATCAAGCTGCACCGCGGCCTTGCTGCGATCCCCAAGCTTTAACAGCACATCGGCTTCCAGCACTTCGGCCAGCACCGCCTCGGGGCCTTGCCGGAAATCGCGCTTGATGGTGGCGGCGGTTTTACGCGCAGCGCCCACATCGCCGCGGGCGATTTGCAATTCGGCCAACTGACTGTAATCACTGACCTGTGGCCAGAAAGAAAACCGCGCCAGCCGCACCGTTTCGGTCAGCGATTGCTCCGCGAGGGCCACATCCCCAGCGGCCAGCGCCACCTCGCCCAATTCGCGCATGCGGTTCACCACATACGGTGATTTATGCACCGCCTGCGAGAGGGTGAGTTTGGCTGCAGCCACCTGATGCTGGGCCTGCTGCACGCGCGCGAGCCAGTCGTAGGCTTCCAGCACCAGCTCGTGCTCGCTCATCACCTGGCGGAAAATCTGCTGCGCCTCATCGTATTCGCGCAGCTGAAACAGCGCCTTGCCCAACGCCATTTTGGCCCAGGCCAGATCGCTACGCGCCAGCAGGCTGCGGCATAAATCGCGAGTGGCGTGCCAATCGGCAATGCGCAGCAGCAAATGCACCTTCATGCGCACGAAATCCAGCGTGTCATCACCGCCTTCACTGATCTCGCGCTCGCATAAGCTGATGGCGCGCAAAAAATCATGGGCAATGATAGCGGCGTCAATCGGTTTGAAGCGCTGTTTTTTGCGTAAGGCCCGCTGCACGCGGGCAAAGAGGGTGTCGCCCGTAAAAGGCTTGAGCACAATCGCATCGGGCGCCAGCTCAGCAGCGCCGATCACCTTGCTGCTCTGCCGCTCGCCAGTGAGCATCACAAACACGCAGCTGGCTTTGAGCAGCCCATGCCGGCGCGCTTCTTCAAACAGATACAAGCCATCAAACCCCGTGCCCAGATCGTAGGCGCAGAGAATGATGTCATACGGCGTGCGCCGTAGCATGCCCAGCGCCTCGCCACTGCGGCTGGCGTATTCCAGTGCTTGCGCGCCAAACTGATTCAGCGTCATGCTCAGCGTGGCGCGCATTTCCGGGATGTGGTCGATGACGAGAATCCGGAAGGCCGAAAGATCATCCAGGCTCACCGGCTCATCGGCCGCGGCAATCGGCGCCCGATCGACAAAGGAATAAGCCCTTACCTTGGCTGGCATACATACCCCAAACGGTATCGCCTGCGATACCTTATTAAATCTAAGCTAGCGACTAATACCCCAAGGGGGATCAATCCAGTAGTTTCAACTTGGCATAGCCCACGGCCAGCCATTTACTGCCATGCTGCTCGAAATTGACCTGCACATTGCCGTTGGCGCCGCCTTCGTGATCGGTGATCACGCCGCGGCCAAATTTCGGATGCTCCACCTGCTTGCCAATCGCCAGCCCATGCTCGGGCGTGGCTTTGTGACTCGGGGCCGGATACTGTGCACTATAGCTGGCCGGCGCGCTGTAACCACTGGGCGCGTAACCGCGATTCAGATATTTGAGCAAGCCACCCGGTATTTCATCCAGAAAACGGCTGGCCACCCCGTAGCGCGTTTGCCCATGCAGCATGCGGCTTTGCGCCAACGTGAGGTAAAGGCGCTCGCGCGCGCGGGTAATCGCCACATACATCAGCCGCCGCTCTTCTTCGAGGCCCTGCGGATCATTGGCGCTGTTATCGTGCGGAAACAGGCCTTCTTCCAAGCCAGAGAGGAACACCGCTTTAAATTCCAGCCCTTTGGCCGCATGCACGGTCATCAGCTGCAGTGCTTCTTCATAGGCATTGGCCTGATGATCGCCCGCCTCAAGGCTGGCATGGGCCAGAAAGGCGATCAGCACGTTTTCTTCTTCCGGCTCGAAACTGGCGGCAGCGTTGATCAACTCTTCCAAGTTGGACACCCGCTCTTCGGCGTCTTTTTCATTGCGGTAATGGCTGAGCAAGCCCGATAGATCGAGCATCATATCCACCAGCTCAGCCATCGGCAGGCCATCCATCTGATTGCGCATGGCTTCCACCAGATGAATAAATTTACCCACCGCCGCCGCGCTACGCCCACCCAGATTGCAGGCGGCCTGCCCCAGCGTGCAGCCTTCTAGCCGGGCTTTTTCCTGGATATTTTCGACCGTGCGGGCCCCAATGCCCCGCGCCGGGAAATTAATCACCCGCAAGAGCGCATTATCATCCGATGGGTTGGCAATCAGCCGTAAATAAGCCAGCGCGTGCTTGATTTCCTGTCGCTCGAAAAAGCGCAAGCCGCCATACACCCGATACGGCACGCCGGCTGAAAACAGCGCGTGCTCGATAATGCGGGATTGGGCATTGCTGCGATACAAAATCGCCACTTCCGAGGCGGGCATGCCTTCGCGAATCAGCGTTTGCGCTTCTTCAACGATAAATTGTGCTTCTTCAAAATCGCTGGCGCCTTCAAATACCCGCAGCGGCTCGCCACTGCTGGCATCGGTCCAGAGCTGTTTGCCCAGCCGCTGTCGATTATTGGCAATGACTGCATTGGCGGCGTCCAGAATATTGCCGTGACTACGGTAATTTTGTTCCAGCCGGATCACATGTTTCACCGCAAAATCGCGCTGAAAATCCTGCATATTGCCGACATTGGCCCCACGGAAAGCATAGATTGATTGATCATCATCGCCCACGGCAAAAATCGCCCCAGTATCGCCAGCCAACAATTTGAGCCAAGCGTATTGCAAGCGATTGGTATCTTGAAACTCATCGACCAGAATATGCGCAAAGCGCTGCTGATAATGCGCGCGAATGCCGGCATTGTGGCTCAGCAATTCATAACAGCGCAGCAGCAATTCGGCAAAATCGGCCACGCCTTCGCGATTGCATTGCTTTTCGTATTCTTCGTACACCAGCCGCAAATGCCGCGAGTAATCATCCCAGGCATCCACCTCGGCAGCGCGGCGGCCATTTTCTTTATGGCCATTGATGTAATGCTGGATGGTTTTGGGCGGGTATTTATCGTCATCCAGATTAAACAGCTTCAATACCCGCTTAATCGCCGCCAATTGCTCCTGAGTATCCAAAATCGCAAAGGCTTGCGGTAAACCGGCATCGCGATGATGTAAACGCAGCATGCGATTACACAGGCCGTGAAATGTCCCCACCCATAAACCACGCGGATTGAGTGGCAACATAGTGGTAATCCGCGCCAGCATTTCCTTGGCCGATTTATTGGTAAAGGTCACCGCCAATAAGCCGGATGGGCTGATTTGTCCGGTGGATAATAACCAGGCAATGCGGGTGGTCAGCACCCGGGTTTTCCCACTACCGGCCCCGGCGAGAATCAGAGCGTGTTCAGCCGGCAAAGCCACGGCGGCGGCTTGCTGGGGATTTAATTGGGCAGTGAGGGGATGCGACATGAATAAAACTCGATCAATTCCAAAGACAGAGGGCTGGCAGCCCTATCTTAACGCGCCAGAACAAAAAGGGCAGCCTAAGCTGCCCTTTTCAGCATTGCCTGCGAACAGACAATTAGATGCGGATGCTATCCAGTGAGCCACCGTTGGCCAGCAGGTCGTGTACCCACTGTGGTTTACGGCCACGGCCAGTCCAAGTTTGGCTTGGATCAGCTGGGTTAGCGTATTGCGCTTTAACGGCTTTTTTGGCGCCTTTTTTGCCGGCGACTTCACCGATCAATTCGGCAACGGTGAAACCACTTGCCGCAGCAGCGCTTTGCAATTGGCTCAGAATGCGCGCTTTTTCTTGCTCTTTACGACGTACCAGTTCAACTTCAACTTGACCGCGCAGTTCTACCAATTGCTGATAATCGAGGTTCGACAAATCCATGTTTTGCTCCAGAAAGACAGTTTTATACAGCTGACCTTTCAGATTATGCGGTGCGGTTTTCAATAATTCAAGTTAAGCGAATTAAAATATTAATTTTTTACCAGCCATTCATTCACGCCGATCAGGTCTTTTTCGCTTAATTCACCAGCGGCCGCGGCCAGTAGTAATCTGGCATAAAGGTAGCTGTAACGCGCCACCACCAGATCATAGCGGGTGGCATAATATTTTTGTTCGGCATTCAGCACATCAATTGTGGTGCGTACGCCCACTTCCCGGCCTAATTTACTGGAAGCTAGCAAACTTTCGCTGGATTTCAATACCTGCTGCAAGGCGCGAATTTGCGCGGCCCCGGCATTAACCCCCAAAAAGGATTGTTTGGTGGCTTGTTCGGCATCACGCTGAGTGGCCAGCAAATTATCTTTTTGTTCGTCTTTCTTGGCGGCAGCTTCACGCAAGCGAGATGAGCGGTCACCGCCGGTGAACAATGGAATCGATAATTGCAGTTTAATCGCGCCGCTGCTGGTTTGATCAGTCGCACCCGAGCGCGATAAACCCGACCCCGTCCAATCATTGCCATAGCTGGCCACCAGATCAAGGGTTGGTGCGCTGAGCGCTTTATATTTATCGATTTCCCGCTCGGCAATTTCCAGCGCAATTTGCTGGCCCTGCGTATTGAGGCTGTTGGTTTTGGCTTTATTCAGCCACACACTCAAATCATTTGGCTCAGGCGCCGCCGGTTGATGCTGATCACCAATCCGCGCCAGCTGATCTGCGGGTAAACCGGTGAGCAGGCTAAAGGCGCTGGCTTTAACATCCAGATCATTTTTAGCCGCAATTTCTGCGGCCAGAATGCTGTCATAGCTCGCTTGCGCTTCATCGGTATCGGTAATGGTGGCCACACCGACTTCAAATGATTTTTTGGCCAGCGCCAATTGCTCGCTGACCGCCTGTTTTTGCGCCTGCGCGAGGGTTACTTTTTCTTGTGCGGCCAATAATTCGAAATATGCTTTCGAGACCCGCAAAATCAAATCCTGCTCGGCGGCGCGGTATTGCACATCGGCCAGTGCGGTTTGTTTTTTTAATTGTTCGGCCGAAGCAAAGGCATCGGCACGATAAATCGGCTGGGCGGCACTAATGCTATAGCCATAAGTCTGGCCATCATTTTCGGTATGCGGCGCAGTGGGCACAGTGCGACCCGGCTGATATTCGCTACGCGCATAGGCGGTATTACCGCTCAGGGTCACCTTAGGCAACAACAGCGCCTGACCTTGATTGGCTTTTTCCTGACCGGCAATTTGCGCATTGCGGGCGGCCGAAATACGCGCATCAAATTGCGCCGCTGATTGCCAAGCCTGCAGCAAATCAGTCGACCACGCGCTGGTATGGAGCGAAAGCAGCCCCATGGCGAGGAGCAGGGGTTTGAATTTCATCATTGCAAGTCTTCCTTATCAGATGGCACTTAACGCAGCGGCGGCGATTCAGGTTGACGCCGATGGCGGTTGTAAACGGAACCAGGCGGCATACAAGGCCGGCAGCACCAGCAAAGTCAGGACGGTGGCGACAAACAGCCCGCCCATAATGGCAATCGCCATCGGCCCCCAGAAAGTGTCGCGAGTGAGCGGGATCATGGCCAAAATCGCGGCCAAAGCGGTCAGCATAATCGGGCGGAAGCGGCGCACGGCCGAATCAATCACCGCATCCCAAGGCGTAGAGCCGGCGGCAATATCCTGCTCGATCTGATCCATCAGAATCACCGAATTGCGCATAATCATCCCCGACAGCGCAATCACCCCCAACGTAGCCACAAAGCCAAATGGCGCGCGGAAGATCAGCAAAGCCAACGTAACGCCGATCATGCCCAAGGGCGCGGTGAGTAAGACCATGACCATGCGCTGAATACTCTGCAGCTGCAGCATCAGCAGTGTCATCACCACGATCAGCATCAGTGGCATCACCGCCGCGATCGAATCTTGCGAGATTTTCGAGGCCTCCAGCGTGCCGCCCGCTTCGATGTGGTAACCCACCGGTAATTTCGCTTCAATCGCCTGCATTTTGGGCAACAAGGCCATCGAAATATCTGGCGCCTGCGCGCCCATCACATCCGCCCGCACCGTGAGCGCCGGTACGCGATTGCGCCGCCAGATAATGCTCTCTTCGTTTTCCAGCGACAGTTTGGCCAGTTGCGACAAAGGCACGCTACGGCCGCTTGGCAAGGCAATCGGCAGGTTTTGCAGGAAATCGAGCTGGGTGCGCTCGGCGTCTTCCAGCCGGCTCACTACATCGATCAGCAGGTTGTCTTCGCGCAATTGCGTCGCAGTCACGCCGGAGATGGCCATTTGTAGCGTTTGCGCTAATTGCTGGCTGGTGAGGCCCAACTGGCGCAACTTGTCTTGGTCGATATTGAGCCGAACCACTTTCACCTGCTCGCCCCAGTCGGTATGCACCTGCCGCAGATTAGGGTGCGCGCGCATCACCGCGGCGACTTCTTCGGCGGTGCGTTTGAGCAGCGCTTCATCCGCACCAATAATCCGAAACTGCACCGGATACCCCACTGGCGGGCCATTTTCCAGTCGCGTGACGCGGCCACGGACATTCGGGTAATCATTGGCAAATAGGGTGTTAATCCGTTTCAGTACGTTTTCGCGCACATGCTCGTCTTTGGTCATGACCGTGAGCTGGCCAAAATTAATATTCGGCATTTGCTCATCCAGCGGCATGTAATAGCGCGGCGAGCCCACTCCCACATAGCTGGTGACCGAAGCGACATCGGGGTCTTTCAGCAATACCGCCTCGATTTTTTTCACTTCATGCTCGGTCGCGGCAAATGACGCCGTATAGGGCAGCCATAAATCGACCATCAGTTCCGGCCGGCTGGAGGCCGGGAAAAACTGCTTGGGCACCGCCACGGCAAACAGCCCGACCGACAGCACAAATGCCCCAAGGGTGAGCGCCAAGGTGGTTTTGCGGTAAGTGAGGCACCAAGTCACCGCGGCGCGAAAACGCTGGTAGAACTTGCCATTGTGCGGATTCGGCGCGCCGGCTTCGTGCTGCCCATGCGGATGCTCCGGCAAGAGGTGATAACCCAGATACGGCGTAAACAGCACCGCCACCACCCAGGAAATAATCAGCGCCAGCCCCACCACGGCAAAAATCGAGAAGGTATATTCACCCGCGTTAGATTTAGCAAGGCCTACCGGCAGAAACCCCGCCGCAGTAATCAGCGTGCCGGTCAGCATCGGGAAGGCGGTGGAGGTATAGGCAAATGTGGCGGCGCGGAATTTATCCCAGCCCTCTTCGAGCTTGAGCGCCATCATCTCCACGGCAATAATCGCGTCATCCACCAATAAGCCCAGTGCGATCACCAGCGCGCCCAGCGAAATGCGCTGCAGTTCGAGATTAAAGACTTTCATGCACAGGAAAGTCAGCGCCAACACCAGCGGAATCGATAACGCCACCACAATCCCGGTGCGCCAGCCCAGCGAGAGAAAGCTCACCGCCAGTACAATCACCACCGCTTCCAGCAGCGAATGCATAAAGATTTTCACCGCGTGCTTCACTACCGCCGGCTGATCCGAGACCGCGTGAAACTCGATGCCGACCGGTAAATCCTGCCGCACTTTGGCCAGCGTTGCGTCGATTTGCTCGCCCATCGCCAACACATTGCCGCCGGCTTTCATCGAAATACCCAGCCCAATCGCATCCTGACCGGCAAAGCGCATTTTGGTGGTGGCCGGATTGATACTGGCGCGGAAGACCTGCGCCACATCGCCCACTTTAAAGGTGCGCTCGTTCAGGGTGATTGGTGTGTTTTTGATGGTGTCTACGGCATCAAACCCGCCCGACACCCGCACAAACACCCGCTCTTCGCGCCCTTCCACCGTGCCCGCGGCACTCACGGTATTGGTGGCCGCCAAGACCTGATTAATCTGAAATGGCGTTACCCCCAGCGTGGCAAGTTTGCTGCTGTTGTACTGCACATAGATTTTTTCGTCTTGCGTACCGATCAGCACCACCTTATTCACATCATGAATGCGCAGGATTTCGGTGCGCACCTTTTCGACGTATTTTTTCAGCTCGGCCGGCGTAAACCCATCGGCGGTAAAGGCATACAAGCTGCCATAGGTTTCACCGAATTCATCATTAAAAAACGGCCCCACCACCCCTTGCGGTAAATTGCCCTTGATGTCGTTGACGCGCTTGCGCACCTGATACCAGGCATCGTTCACCTCTTTGCCGCGCACTTTCTCGTACAGCATGATGGTGATCAATGCCTCGCCGGCGCGCGAATAGCTCTTGGTGTAATCGATGTAGCCAATGCCCTGTAACGATTCTTCCAGCCGATCCGTCACCTGCCGCTCGACCTCCGAGGCCGAGGCGCCCGGCCAGAAGGCGCGCACCACCATGGCCTTGAAGGTGAATTCCGGGTCTTCTTTTTGCCCCAGCTGGGTGTAGGCCAGAACCCCGGCCAACGACAGCACCGCCATCAGATACAGCACCAGCGACTGATGCTTGAGGGCCCAGGCGGATAGATTAAAGCCTTGCGCGGCTTCCGGCTTAGTCATGGCGCGCCTCCTTGGCTGGCGTGGCGAGCACACGCACGGCTTGCCCTTCGCGCAGCAGATGCGCGCCGGCCGTCACCACCACCGCACCGGGCTGAATACCGCTCACCTGCGCACTTTCACCGGCCATTTCCAGCACTTTGACCGGGGTGCTTTTCACGGTGGCCGTACCCTCTTTCGCCGCGCTCACCAACCAGACGCGCTGCTGCTGTTCACGGCCAAACACGGCAGTTAACGGCAGCGAGATACTAGGTATAGGCTGGGAAGCATTTTGCTGATTGACCTGCAGCGTCATACCCAGCTTGATTTGCTCGTTCGCCGGTAAAGTCACTTTCACCCGATAGGTGCGGGTTAAGGCATCGGCCGCCGGCGCTACTTCGCGGATCGTGCCGGTCAGATTAAGCTGCTCATTCGCCCACAAGCTGACATTCACGCTTTGCCCAACCTTCCAGGCTTTCACCTTGCCTTCCGGCACATCAATGACCGCCTCGCGCTCGCCATCTTTGGCAAGTAACACCACCGGCTGGCCAGCGGCCACCACGGCGCCGGGCTCGGCCTGCGTAGCGGTCACCACGCCTGAAACATCGGCCAATAGCTGCGCGTAGCTGCTCTGGTTTTGCGCCAACTGCGCTTGCGAGCGGGCTTGCTCAAATTGCTGGCGCGCGGCGGTCAGCAAGGTTTGGCGTTTATCCACTTCGGCTTGGCTGACGAATTTTTGCGCCAATAGATCTTTGGCCCGGCTGTAATCGAGCTCGGCTTGCGCGAGCTGCGCCTTCGCCGATTCCAGTTGCGCCCGTGCCGCATCGGCCGAAAGCCGCACATCGCCCGGATCGAGGCTGGCCAGCACCTGGCCAGCTTTCACGCTATCGCCGACATTCACCGGCCGGCTATTGAGCTTGCCGCCAATCCGAAAGCCCATTGGTACGGTATGCCGGGCTTTGACTTCACCGCTATACACCTCCCCCACCGAATGCGCCTCTTTGGCACTAACCGTGAGCGTGCGCACGGGGCGAATTTCCGGCTTGGTTTCCACCGGCTTCTGGCAGCCAGCCAGCGTTAGGGTAAGAGCGCCAAACAGCACAGCGAGTAGAGGGCGGTTCATGGTTAGCCTTTGCGTTGCAGCAGTCCAGTTAACAGAATATCCAGAATCGTTTGCAAATAACGTTTCGGATCGAATTGTTCAGGTAAACAGTGCAGCGAATGCTGCGAGATCATCGCCATAATCACCGGCGAACTAATAATGTGCGGCGCGTAATCCAAATCAACCGCGGCAAACTCACCCCGCTCGATCCCAAGCTGCAACACCCGGCGGATCAGCGCATTGCCCGGCTGCACATAGCCTTCGCGGTACAGGGCCAGCACATCGGGGAAATTACCGCCTTCGGCCAACATCAGCTTGGGCATGGCCGATAATTGCTCGGCGCCCAGTTGCGTCCACCAGAAATGCATCAACTCAACAAACAAATCGCGAATCGAGCCTTGCCAGCGATTGACGATTTCATCGCCTTGCGAAATTTGCGGAAGCAGCAATTCGCGAATGACCGATTTGAAAATTTCTTCTTTATTGGCGAAATACAGATAGGGCGTGCCCCGCGTGACGCCGGCGGCGCGGGCAATGTCTTCGATTTTGGTGGCGGCATAGCCTTTCTCGACAAATAAAGACAAAGCCGCCACCAGGATTTCCTGCGGGCGGGCTTCTTTACGACGAGTCCAGCGTTTGAGCGGGCAGTTCATAACCGGAAATAAATAAATGAACGTTCATTTATTATGCGCTTCGAGTATGTCAACGTCAAGCATGCTCAGCACGCCAATCAGCGTATAAAAATGCACTGCAAATTGCGCAAAAACGGCTAATACGCCCGGTGTTCTGCGGTACAATCGCCGCACTCTTTCATCTGCCGCCGGAGCGAGCCATGAGCGACATTACCGCCCAAACCAAAGCCGAAATTCTCTCTGAAGCCCTGCCGTATATTCAGCGCTTTTTCGATAAAACCATCGTGATTAAATACGGTGGCAACGCGATGATCGACGAAGAGCTGAAAGAAGGTTTTGCTTCGGATGTTGTACTGCTCAAACTGGTGGGCATGAATCCGGTGGTGGTGCATGGCGGCGGCCCGCAGATTAATGACCTGCTCGACCGGATTGGCAAAAAAGGCGAATTCATCCAAGGGATGCGCGTCACCGATGCGGAAACCATGGATGTGGTCGAGATGGTATTGGGCGGCCATGTGAATAAAGAGATCGTTTCGCTGATCAATAAACACGGCGGCAAGGCAATTGGCTTAACCGGCCAAGACAGTCACTTCATCCGCGCGCGCAAAATGATGCTGAAAAACGAAGCCGGCGAAGAAACCGTCGACATCGGCCAAGTGGGTGAAATTGAGAAAATCGACCCAGCCATCGTGCAGCATTTGGATGCCGCCGATTTTATTCCGGTCATTGCCCCGATCGGCGTCGATAGCAGTGGTGAAAGCCTGAATATCAATGCCGATCTGGTG
The DNA here is from genome assembly GCF_000799095.1 of Chitinibacter sp. ZOR0017. Classification (NCBI taxonomy): domain Bacteria; kingdom Pseudomonadati; phylum Pseudomonadota; class Betaproteobacteria; order Neisseriales; family Chitinibacteraceae; genus Chitinibacter; species Chitinibacter sp. ZOR0017. Next base: position 149,744 of record NZ_JTLG01000014.1, read on the forward strand.
GCCGGCAAGCTGGCAGAAGTACTGAAAGCCGAAAAACTCATCCTAATGACCAATACCCCGGGCGTCCTGGATAAAGAAGGCACCTTACTCACCAAGCTGACAGCACGTCGCATTGATGAGCTGTTTGCGGATGGCACAATTTCAGGCGGCATGCTGCCGAAAATCGGCTCGGCGCTCGATGCCGCCAAGAGCGGTGTGAATTCGGTCCACATCATTGATGGCCGGGTCAAACACGCCCTGCTGCTGGAAGTATTAACCGAGCAAGGTGTGGGTACGATGATCCGCGCGAAATAACAAATCGCAGCACTGCAACAAGGTCGGCCAGCCCCGCTGTGCCGGCCTTTTTTCTTGCCTATTCAAGGCAGCCAACTACATTGGTAATACCCAAACGCACGGGAGCCACCAATGAAAACAGCACGACAATTACTGGATCAAAAAAGCGGTGAACAGCTGATCTCTGTCTCACCCAACGCCACGGTGTATCAGGCCTTGCAGGTGATGGCCGAACACAATATTGGCGCCATTTTGGTGATGGATGGCGCAAAACTGGTCGGGATTTTTTCCGAACGCGACTATGCACGCAAAGTAGTGCTGATGGGCAAAACTTCCGCCGGCACCCCGATCTCGGAAATCATGACGCACAAGCTATTGTGCGTACCACTGAATGCCAATGTGGATGACTGCCTGGGGCTGATGACCGAAAAACGCATCCGTCACTTGCCCGTACTGGATGGCGATCGGGTGATGGGGATTTTGTCGATTGGCGATCTAGTGCGCGAGAAAATTGCCGATCAAGAATTCGTGATTGGGCAGATGACCCATTACATCTACGGCTAAGCGCCGCACAAATGCGTACAATGGCTGGCCGTGTGCCAGCCTTTTTTCTGCTCAATGCGCCCTTTGCACTGGATTTTTGATCTCGACAATACCCTCCACATCGCCAGCCGCCATGCCTTCCCGGTGATTGACCGGGCGATGACGCAGTGGCTGCAACAGCAATTGGCGGTCGACCACCACACGGCGAACCATCTCAGGGTCAGCTATTGGCAACGTTACGGTGCGACTTTACTGGGTTTGCGTCGCCACCATCCCGAGCTTAATCCGCACACTTTTCTGCGAGCCTGTCATCCCTTTGCCGAGTTAGGGATGGCGCTGCACCCGATGCCCCGCCTACGCTCTACCCTATTACAGCTAACCGGTGATAAATACCTGTTTACCAATGGTCCGGCCGAGTATGGCCGCTGGATGCTCGGGCAATTGGGGATCGCCGATCTATTTTCCGGCATTGCCGGGATTGATACGGTAGGCTTACGACCCCAACCTCAACGCCTGGCGTTTTTGCAGATGAGTCGGCATTTTGCTGTGGCTCTACGCGATTGCATCATGGTCGAAGACAGTATAGATAATCTGCAGATGGCTCGTCGCTTGGGTATGCACACGGTCTGGCTGAGCCCTGGCCGACAGCGTCATCCCGCCGCGCAGCATCAGATTCGCCATCTACATCAACTGACTCAACTTAACGCTCGGTTGATGCGATAAAAAAAGGGGGCTAAGCCCCCTTTTTTGCGTCTGCAGTCTAAGCCGGCAAGCTTAGAAGAATGATTTCAGACCCACCATCACGCGTGAAGTGTTTTGACCGGCTTTACCGCTGTAGTCAAAGGCATTGTCGGCCGCGCCAATGGCAGAGTTCGCTTCATTTTCCACATAACGACCTTCCACAAAGGCGAGGTTGTTTTTGTTCAGCGAGTAGTTGTAACGGGCTACGTACGCCTGGGCACCTGAATCGCCTTGTTTAGCACCATTCAGTGATACATCGTCCAGTTTGGCGTAGCTCAGATAAACCGCGTGTTTATCTTGTTTGTAGCTCGCTTGTGCCAACCATTGGCCTTGTTCCATTTTGGCGTTACCTGGGTCAAACATATTGTGTTTGTAACCCGCGGTGAAGCCCAGGCCGTTTTGCAGCTCATAGCGTGCACCCGCGTAGTAAGTTTCGGTATCGAATGTTTGGGTCGCAGAAGCGCTACCCACGGTCAGATCATCCGTAACACCATCACGTTTCTGGTAAGTACCGTCCAATTGCAAGCCAGCCAGTTTGTACTTGGCAGCCACGTCATAGGTTTTACCTGAGCCGTTACCGTCGTCGTTGTAGTCTTTAAAGCCAAACGCCGCACCCGCCGAGAAGCCTTTCAGCTCAGGGGTGTCATAACGCACGATATTGTTAATCCGCGTAGCTTGGCCCAGGCCATAGTCACCTGCCAACCAGCTCAGACCGGTATCAGTAAACAGCGCATCTTGTGCATCATAGCTTGGTGTCATCAAGCGGCCCATACGCGCAGTACCGAAATCACCTTGCAGACCGACATAAGCATCTTTCACGCTCACCCAGTCATCCAGTTTGCTGCCGCCGCTGCTGTTGTTTACGCCAGCCGACAAACGCCAGATGATCGATGATGGAATCGCATCAATTTTGTGCGTACCGTCAAACGACAGAGTGCCATCCAGATACACGCCGTCTTTATTATCGCTACCACGATCATCCAGTTTGACCCCACCGGTCATGTCACCAGAGATAGTCACGTCGGCTTGCGCAAAACCGGCAGCCAGCGCCAGGGAAATAACGAGAGCAGTTGTTTTGATTTTCATGCTGATTGCCTCCACTACACTTTGAAAAATCCAGCGATGCTGGACAGATGCCTCGCAGTGTATGCGGCAGCTCAACTTGGCTCGCGGCACAAAATCACAGCCATTTGGTGTATTTTTGCCATGCCGCTGGCCTTGAAATCTGGCTCAGATGGCCGAAAAAAAAGCAGTCGGCACCACGCCGACTGCTTCTTCACCATTCAAATTCAACGACTTATTACAACTCGACCTGCATCCCCATCTCCACCACCCGATTGGGCGGGATTTTGAAGAAGTTGGTCACCCGCGTGGCGTTGCGGCTCATCAAACTAAACAACCGCCGGCGCCACCAGCTCATTGATGGGTATTTGGCCTCCACAATCGTCTCGCGCGACAGGAAGAACGACGTGTTCATATCATCAAAGACCAGCTCGGGCTGCAGCTGCGTTACCTGCTGCAATACCAGCGGCACATTTGGCTCTTCTTTAAAACCAAACGTCGCAATGACCTGATAGAAAGTTTGCCCCAGTTTGCGCACCACCACCCGCTCACGGCTGGGCACAAAGGGAATATCGTCGGTCTGAATCGTCAGAAATACCACTTGCTCATGTAACACTTTATTGTGCTTCAGATTATGCAGCAGGGCATGCGGTACCGAATCGGAGCTAGCAGTCATAAAGATCGACAAGCCTTCTACACGCTGCGGCGGGCAGGCTTCCAAGCTTTCTACAAAACCGGGCAAGGGCATTTCGCCCTCACGCAGCTTGGCCGACAGCATCTTGCGGCCCTGCTTCCAAGTCATCATCAGCGTAAAGGCGATCAAGCCCAGCATCAGTGGGAACCAGCCGCCCTCATGCAGCTTCAGGATATTGGCCGAGAAGAACGCAAGATCAATAAGCAGCAAAAAAGATAAAACAGCCCAGTACAGATACTTTTTCTGCCCTTGTAGATAATGCCCAGCCACATAAAACGCGAGCAAGGTCGTCATGACCATGGTGCAGGTCACCGCAAAACCATAGGCGGCAGCGAGATTACTAGAAGTGCGGAAACTCAAAATCAGAATAATGACAGACACCAACAAGAACCAGTTCACCCCGGGGATATAGATCTGCCCCATTTCCCGCTCGGAAGTATGCTGAATATCCATCCGCGGGCAGAACCCCAGTTGTACCGCCTGATTAGCCACCGAGAAGGCCCCGGAAATCACCGCTTGTGAGGCAATGACAGTCGCCATGGTCGCCAAGACCACCAGCGGCAATTGGGCCCAGCTTGGTGCAAGCAGGTAGAACGGATTCTTGATTGCTTCGGGGTTAGAGATCAGGAGAGCGCCCTGACCAAAATAATTCAACACCAAGGCCGGCAGCACCAGCAAACACCAGGCATAGCGGATCGCCGGCCGGCCAAAGTGCCCCATATCGGCATACAGTGCTTCAACCCCGGTCAGACACAAGACAACGGCCCCCAGCAGCACGAAGGCCACCCACGGATGGGCTAGAAAAAACTGTACGGCATACCAAGGATTCACCGCGGCCAGCACTTGCGGTGCTTGCACGATATTAATCACCCCCAGCAGGGCCAGCACGCCAAACCAGGTCAGCATAATCGGGCCGAATAGCTTACCCACCAGGGCCGTGCCGCGTGACTGCATGGCGAACAGCCCAATCATAATCGCAATCGCCACCGGTAGAATGTAGGGTTCTAGAGTATGGGAAACGAGGCTAATCCCCTCGAGGGCGGACAGCACCGAAATCGCGGGTGTAATAATGCTCTCGCCGGAAAACAGGGCGGCGCCGAATATACCGAGCACGGCCAATCTGAATGCGGTGGTTTTGCGATCCCCCGCCGCACGCAAGGCCAAGGCCATCAGCGCTAGAATCCCCCCTTCGCCGCGATTGTCGGCCTGCAAAATGATGCTGACGTATTTCAAGGTCACGACCAGCATCAGGCCCCAGAAAATCAGGGACAAAATACCCAGTACATTAAACGCATTCAGCGCGAGAGGAACGTGGCCGTTAAAGCATTCTTTTAGCGTGTAGAGCGGGCTAGTGCCAATATCGCCATACACCACACCGATGGCGCCGACCACAAGGCCAGCTAGCTTTTTAGGATCACGGCTATCTGGGTGAGACATGATGATTCAATCGTCCAAAGCGGGAAGCGGATTATATGCCTGTGGGCGGCTAAATGCATGATTTGGCGGCATTCGTTGCGGCAATGCACCAAAGCAGCGCGCTATTTCATTCGTTGCCAGCCGGGCGTAATTTCATCCGCTGAGCCTGCAATTGTAGCCAGTCAAAATAGGGGCCTGGGTCGGTCTTGCGCGCCGGTGCGATGTCTTGGTGACCCACCAGATGCGCAATCGGATAACGTTGCTGCAAGGCATCGACTAGTTGCTGCAATACCCCATACTGTATTGGCTCGAAAGCTACATAATCCGAGCCTTCCAGCTCTATACCCACCGAAAAATCATTACAGCGCTCCCGCCCTGCCCAGCTAGATACGCCGGCGTGCCAGGCGCGCTCAGCGCAAGACACAAACTGGATTAGCTCGCCATTCCGGCGGATCAGAAAATGCGCCGAAACCCGCAACAGCGCCAGCTCGGGATAAGCAGGGTGGGCTAAGGGATTGAGGCTATTGGTAAACAGGCGCTCGATATCATCACCGGCAAATTCGCGTGTACCCGGCGGTTGCGGTGGCAGGTGGATATTGTGGATCACAATCATATCCACCGGCTGGCTGCGCGCGTCGCAATTCGGGCTAGACACCCGGCGCGCGCCAGCGCACCAGCCTTGGGCATCGATCAGATAAGAAATCGGCATAACAGGATGGCCACACAATGATTCGCCAGCCATCCTACTCTGCCAGAGCTTAGCGCGCACCCCCCAAGAGGGCGATCAATTGCTCATGCCGGCGGTAAAAGGCTTTTTCCTGCACTTCTTTTTGCGCTTGGCTCAAAGCGGTATTCAGCGTGGTGCTAAATTGCGCGTAAAACAGCTCAACTTCGGCAATGCGCTTCAAATCGCGGTTGGCCAGTGGCTTAAAGCCGGCCAGGCTATCGGCGGCGGCCAGATTGGCTTTGGCATTCGGGTATTGTGGATTGGTGGCGTACTGCAAAAAGAAGCTGCTAATGGCTTGTTTGAGCTCAGCCGGTAAGGTGCGGCGCATCACCAGCGGATCGAAATTAAATGCATCCGACTGCCAGATCACTTTGATTTTGGCCGACTCTTGCGGGAATTTGCGCGCAAATTTGACCAGATCATCGGTATTGTTGGCGGCGACATCGACTTCACCGCGCGCGACAGCCAGGAAATTATCCTGATGATTACCATAGCGCACCGCTTTGAAGTGCTGCTCCACCACGATATTGTTTTTCAGAAAGGCATAGTACTGCGGCAATAGAAAACCGGAGGTCGATTTGCGATCGCCACTGCCGTAGCGATAGCGGCCTTTGCTCGAGAGGACCTGCTGCAGATCCTTAATGCCGCTGTCTTTACGGGTGATCAGCACCGAGGAGTATTTATCAATGCCACCGGCCAGCACCAGTTGGCCAAATACATCGACATTCGCAGTTTCTACCGCTTCAAGCGCCACTTTATTTCCGAGCCGCGCCACTTGAATCTGGCCAGACTTCAGGCCATCCAGAATTTCGCTGTAGTTTTTCGCGGCCACAGCTTTCACAGGCCGGCCGGTGGCTTTGGCCAGATCATCCAGCACTGGCTGCCACGCAGCCACCGCTTCGGCCGCCTCGCCATGGGCGATCAGGCCCACGGTCAGGGTCGGCGCGGCCGATGCCCCGCTCAACCACACCAACAACATCCCGCCCAACACCCACCACCGTACCGACTTCAACATGACTAATCCGCGCAAAAGCTTACAAAAGGCGCGGATCATACCGCATTGATTGCGCAGGCTAAGTAACCAGTCTTACAAACTACCGCCAGCGGTTGATCGCAGTAGACGAGTGGTACGCATCGCCTTATTCATCGCACTCCTGCGCAATGCCCAGCCGATCCAGCCGGTAACGCATGCTGCGAAAAGTAATCCCCAATAATTTTGCAGCCTGGGTGCGGTTGAAATTGGTTTTCGCCAGCGCCGCCAGCAGCGCCGCTCTTTCCACCCGATCCAGATAATCCTGCAGCGGATAGGTTTCCCCCAAATCGGCGGCCTGCGCGGCGGCCTCGGTGGCAACGGGATCAGAAAGATGCAGATCTTCGGCGGTAATGTGCTCGCCATCGCTGAGCGCCAGCGCGCGCTCCAGCAGGTTTTCCAGCTCGCGCACATTGCCGGGAAAATCATAGCGGCGCAGCGCTTGTAGGGCATCGGGCTGCAATTGCGGCGCATCCATATTGTGCCGCTGGGCCAGTTTGGCCAGCACCGCCCGCGCAATCAGCAAGATATCGTCGCCCATTTCGCGCAGCGGCGGCATCTTGAGCTCAATCACATTCAGGCGGTAATACAAATCCTGCCGAAACTTACCGGCCTCAACGCATTTGGCTAAATTCTGGTGGGTAGCCGAGATAATCCGGACATCGACATCAACTTCCGCCCCACCGCCTACCTGCCGCACCTTGCGCTCCTGAATCGCGCGTAACAGTTTTACCTGCATGGCCAGTGGCAGATCGGCCACCTCATCCAGAAATAAAGTCCCGCCATGGGCAGCCTGAAAAAAACCTGCCCGGTCTTCGTTGGCGCCAGTAAACGCGCCTTTGCGGTAGCCGAAAAACTCGCTTTCCATCAGCGTTTCTGGAATAGCGCCACAGTTCACGGCCACAAAGGGCTGCTCGCTGCGGCTGGATTTGGCATGAATCAACCGCGCCGCCCGCTCTTTCCCCGAGCCTGATTCACCGGTGATGTACACCGGCGCCTGATTGCGGGCGAGCTTTTCAATCAGCCCTTGCACATGCAGCATCGCTGGCGATTGCCCAAGCAGTGGATTATCGCCACTGGGCACGCTCACTGCGGGCTCTGGCGCATCAAGCTTTAAGGCTGATTTTACCAAGGTGCGCAGCTGCTCCAGCGCCACCGGCTTGGCCAGATAATCAAAAGCGCCCGCCTTCAAGGCGGCAATCGCATTATTGGTACTGCCATAGGCGGTGAGAATGGCAATGGGGACATCGAGCTTGCGCGCCTGAATATGCTGCACCAGCTCCAACCCTTCGCCATCCTGCATGCGCATATCCGAAAGACACAGATCAAAGCGCTGGCTATCCAATAGCCCTTTAGCCACCTGCACGCCATTGGCTTTGACGACATCAAGCCCCATTTTCAGCAGCGTGAGTTCCAGTAGATCTGCCAGATCAACTTCATCATCCACCACCAAGACACGGGGCAAGCTTTTAGATTTTCTGGCCATCGGTATATCCAAAGACAATGCGGAAACACGCCCCACCCTGCGGAGGCGACAGATATTCAAGCAAGGCACCATTAGCAGCGCAAATTTCGCGCGCAATATACAGCCCCAAGCCCGTGCCTTTACTTTCGGTGGTAAAGAAAGGCTCAAATAATTGCGACTGGGCATCTGGTGGCACCGGTGGGCCATCATTGAGCACATCCAGTACCCAGAATTCATGCTGCCGAGTTACCAGCAACTTTAGACTACCCGGCTGCTGCGTACAGTAACGCCAACCATTGCGGGCCAGATTCCACAGCACTTGCTGCAAGTGCCCAGAATCAAAGCGCACCAGCACTTGCGGCTCGCACTCAATCTGCAAAGCCTGCACGCCGGCTTCTTGCAAGATAAACTCTTCGTTGAAGGTAGCTAGCCATTCGGCGAGCTTGATATCTTGCCGCTTGACCCGATCACGGCGGTTGAGCTCCAGCACATCTTTCACCATCCGCTCTAGCCGCTGGCTGTTGTCATTGATAATGCGGGTTAGTTTTTGCAACAGGGGATTATCCGCCTCTTCCTGCATCAGCTGCGCGGCATGGGTAATCGCGCCCAGCGGATTGCGGATTTCATGAGCCAAATTCGCGGTGAGCCGCCCTAGGGCAGCGAGTTTGAGCTGCTGGGCTTCACGGCGCAGCCGGGCCATATCTTCCAGATAAATCAGCACACTGCCGTTACCGCCCTCGTTCAGCGGTACAAAGCGCGCCCGCAAGGTATTGCGGCCATCAGCCGTTTGTACCAGCTCGGCCGACACCCCGGGCTGGGCACGCCAACGCAGCAAGGGGCCGGCGAGCTCCGGCACATCCGCCGCCAGTGATGAGCCCAGCGCCGGCCGCAAGCCGGTGAGCCGCACGGCCTGTTCGTTATATTGGCGAATGGTTTCATGCTCATCCACCACAAACACGCCATCGGATACATCCTGCAAAATCCGCTCATTCACCTGAGCGAGATTGGCCAAATCCACGCTGCGCTGTTCAGCCAAGGCGCGGTTTTCTTCGGCGTAGCGCGATAAGCGAAACGCAAGCCACGCCACAGCAAAGGAGGCCACACACAAGAGTGCAGTCGGCATAGAGGCCCAGTCTTCACCGCTTTGGGTCAGATTGGCCCACAACATCTGGAGCAGCAGCGCAATACTGGCGACCGAAGCATGAAACAGCGTCATTCGCCCACGCGCAATCAGGCCGGCGGCAGCGAGATAAGGCAGCAGCAAAATCCCCAGTCCGCTCTTTACCCCGCCACCCAGATGCATCAGGCTCACAATAATCAGGACATCGACCGTGACCTGATAAGAGAGCTGCAGATCAAAGCTGGGCCAGCGCTTGGCAATCCCGGCGGTAAACAACAAGGCGAAAATGGTATAGCCGCCCAAGAGCATGGCGGCATCAACGGGATTGGCCAGCTCATTGACCGGCGAGCGGGCAAAGAAAAACATCCCTGCCAACAAGCCGATAATGGTCAGCAAGCGGAAAACATTGAAAAAGGCCAGCGAGCGCCACAAAGCCTCGCTGACCTGACGAGCGACTAAATCCATGAATGACCGGCAGAAAAAACGGGCGACCGTGGCCACCCGTTATTGTGTTTAATTGCTGATATGACTACCCAGATTGGGCGGCGTCAGAGTCTGGCCAATGTAATGCGCCAGCTCTCCCAACGCAGCTTCATACACCCCCCGCTTGAAATCAATCACGGCCTCCAGCGGTGACCAGTATTCATTCCAGCGCCAAGCGTCAAACTCAGGGTGCGCGGTCTTGCGCAGGCAGACATCCGAATCTCTGCCCACCAAGCGCAGCAGAAACCAGATTTGCTTTTGACCTTTGTAGGTACCACGCCACTCACGGCGCACCCAGTTGGTCGGCACATCATATTTCACCCAATCCCGTGTGCGGCCGACAATCTCGACATGCTCGGGCAACAGGCCAACTTCTTCGGCCAGTTCACGATACATGGCTTGTTCAGGAGTTTCCCCCTGCTTGATGCCGCCCTGCGGAAACTGCCAGGAGTGCTCGCGCACCCGTTTTCCCCAAAACACTTGGTTCTGGCGATTGAGGATGATGATGCCGACGTTTGGCCGATAGCCATCACGGTCGAGCATAAAACTACCTATTTCAGAATTTCGTTGATTACCTTAATTTTTTCACATCCCGGCCATCTTGCAAACCATTTCCTGCGTTTGCGCCTTTCGCCATGCGGGCAAGCAGCGGCCTAGATGAACAGCCGGCGATCATTATGCGGATTCATCCGTGCCAGATCGCTGACGAACTCACCAAATTCGAGCCCATACTGGCTTTCCAGCTTTTTCGCCCGTTCGGTCAAACGCTCCCACTGCGGGCTGTTTTGACCACGCTTAAAGGCAAACGCGATCACATTGCCTTTTTGTCGCGCAGGCAAGCACAGCAGGCGGCCATCAAAGAGCTCGCCAATCTGGGCACAATATTGCTCGAATTTGCGGTCAATACTCCACAGATTCACGGCCAGCACGCCGTTGTCGGTGAGCTTATCGCGGCAAGCCTGGAAAAAATCGGCATTGGCCAGCGGCGCGGCGATGCCAGTTGACGAATACGCATCCATCACAATGCAATCGACCGAATCATCGGCCATGCCATACACATGGGCCGCACCATCGGCGGCCAACACGCTCAGGCGCTCATCATCGGGCGGTAGATAAAACATGCTGCGCGCCACATTGATCACCTGCTGATGCAGCTCGACGCAGGTCAGATGCGTGCTGGGCAGATATTCATGCACCCACTTGGCAATCGAACCGCCACCCAGGCCAATCAGCAACATGTCTTTGGGCGGCTCAACAAACAGCAGGCTAGCAAACACGCAGCGCGAATACGCCAGCAGCAACTCATTGGGCGCGCTGATTTTCATCGCGCTCTGGGTGTCATCCTGACCGAAATGCAGTTTGCGCACGCCGCCTTCTTCAGACACATCAATCACGATGTCATCATCATTGGCTTTAGAAAACCGTTTGGAGCGAAACAGCATCAGTCGTCACTCCCGCATGCGCTGGCCGCAGGTTTGCTGGCCAGAATCGAAATCCGTGCGGGATCGGCAAATTCTTCTTTATCAAAGGCCTTGTCGCCATCAGCCCGCGCCACCCCATCGGCTTTGGCGTGGACAAAATCGTAGATTTTCGGGTCGTTCAGATGCGAAGGCACCACATTGCAGGTGGCCGCGAACATATTTTCCAGCCGGCCCGGAAAACGTTTATCCCAGTCGCGCAACATATCGCCGACCACTTGGCGCTGCAGATTCGGCTGACTACCGCACAGGTTGCACGGAATAATCGGGAATTCTTTGGCGATGGCGTATTTTTCGATGTCTTTTTCTTTGCAGTAAGCCAGCGGGCGGATCACCATATGCTTGCCGTCGTCCGACACCAGTTTCGGTGGCATGCCTTTGAGCTTGCCACCGTAAAACATATTCAGAAACAGCGTGGCCAAGATGTCATCGCGATGATGGCCGAGCGCAATTTTGGTCGCACCCAGCTCATCGGCCACGCGGTACAAAATACCACGGCGCAGGCGTGAACACAGGCTACAGGTGGTTTTACCCGGCTCGATCACCCGCTTCACAATCGAATAGGTGTCTTCCTCAACGATTTTGTATTCCACGCCCAGCTGGCTCAGATATTCAGGCAGCACATGCTCGGGAAAGCCGGGCTGTTTCTGATCCAGATTCACCGCCACAATCGAAAAATTGATCGGCGCCGATTTTTGCAGGCCGAGCAAAATATCCAGCATGGTGTAGCTGTCTTTGCCGCCCGAGAGGCAAACCATCACCCGGTCGCCATCCTCGATCATATTGAAATCGTTGATTGCATCGCCCACATGGTGGCGCAAGCGTTTGGCGAGTTTGTTGAAGTTATATTGCTGTTTTTTTGCAGCTTCAGCGGCCTCGTCGAGCGCCGCCGTGACAGTGTTTTCGGTCATGACAAAAGCGCGCGGGGCCGCCGATTGCACGCAATCTGCCAGCCCCGCGATAGATGATTGAATTGTTTCGGATTTTACCTGAAAAGACCTAGGCTAGGCTAGCTGACGATCCAGCTGTTTCGCCAGCTGCGCCGCCTGCCCCTGCGCCAGCAAGAGGTTGGGGTCGGGGTCTTCGCGCATATCGCCAATCATAGCTACCCCCGCCGCCAAGCCCGCCCCCGACGCACCGCGCAGGGCGGGGAACTCGGCCAAAATCGCCGGTGGCCGATAGCCGTAATACACGGCCACCGCCGCATACACCGGCTGGCCAGCCAGCTGCGGCAGGCACAGCCCAGCCGGCGCCTCAGCCAATTCATCTACCGGGGTATAGGGCTGCAAGCTAATACCCGCATGGCTTGCAGCCTGATACATCGCTTTCGAGGCGCGAAACGCCCCGCGGGTATACACGGTTACCACGCAGCCTCGCGCATGCAGCAGCAAAGCATGCTCCAGTGCATTATCGCCGCCACCCAAGATCGCCACTGCATCACCAGCCTGCAAATGCGCCAGCTGCTTCAGGCCCGGCCCCACAATCAGCCGCGGGTGCGGCGCAAATGGCGCATAGGGCGCCACCCCGCAGGCCAGCACCACCCGCTGCGCGGCCCAGCTTTCGCCGGTACTCAGCCTGCCCTGCCAGCCGCCAGCCGGGCTGGGGGCTATGCTGGCCAGCGTGGTGTGTGAGCGGCAGTGTTCGGTGGGCACTTGCGCCAGCAGGCGAGCAACATAATCGCGCCCGCTAATGTCGGCAAAGCCGGGCACCCATTTGAGCGGATAGTCGCTCTCGCGCAGGCACCCGCCCAGCTCACCGCGCTCCAGCAGCAGCCAGCGCCGCTCTAGCCCGCTAAGCCATTGCGCGAGCGTGAGGCCGGCAATCCCGCCACCGACAATCAGCACTTCCACCTGCACCATGGCCAAAACCCATCCCTTAATGTCTGCACAACGCGGCGCCTCAGCCACCGCTACTGATCAGTATTGTGCCGCAGCGGCCGGCTGGCGGCCAGCGGCGCAGTGGGCGAGCATGCTAAAATCCACGTTTTTGCCTCGACCCGCTTTGATCATGCGCCAACAGGAAGCCCAGCTCCCCGCCCCTTCTGCCGAAGCACTGGCCAGCAGCCAGCAGCTACTGTCCCATATCGCCACCCAGATCACCGCCGCCGGCGGCTGGATTTCCTTTGCCGACTATATGCGGCTGGCGCTGTACAGCCCGGGGCTCGGCTACTACACCGGTGGCGCGGCCAAATTTGGCACGGCAGGCGATTTTATTACTGCCCCGGGGCTCTCGCCGCTATTCGGCGGGGCGCTCGCCCACACCATCGGCCATGTACTGGCCGAGGCCGGCGGCACCGTGCTGGAAATCGGCGCGGGCACCGGGCAGCTGGCGGCGCAAATTCTGGCCGAGCTGGAACGGCTGGAACAACTGCCGGCGCAATACGCCATTCTGGAGCTCTCGGCCGAGCTGCAAGAGCGCCAGCTCGCTACCTTGCGCACGCTAGTGCCGCATCTGGCCGAGCGAGTGGTGTGGCTGGAGCGTCTGCCGGCCGAATTCACCGGCGTGATGGTGGGCAATGAAGTGCTCGATGCCATGCCCTGCGAAGTCATGCAGCTAGTAGATGGTGTTTGGCAGCAGCGCGGGGTGTGCCTGACTGACGGCCAGCTGAGCTGGGCCAACCGGCCGTGCCAAGATCCGGTCTTGCTGGCGCACTGCGCCCGCTGGCCGCAAATCGACGGCTATTGCAGCGAAATCCAGCTCGAAGCGCAGGGCTTTATCCGCGCGCTGGGGCAAAGCCTGCAGCGCGGGCTGATTCTGATGCTGGATTACGGTTTTCCGGCTGGCGAGTTTTATCACCCCGAGCGGCGCATGGGCACATTAATTGGCCACTATCGCCATCACACCGTGCATGACCCTTTCTTTCACCCCGGGCTGACCGATCTGACCTGCCATGTGGATTTTTCGGCGATGTATACCGCTGCAGACCAAGCAGGGCTTGCGCTAGACGGCTATACCTCCCAGGCTAGCTATCTGATTGATTGCGGCATTCTCGAGCAGGCCCGCCAGCTCGATAGTAAATCGGTGGAATACCTGCGCACCGCCGCCGCGCTGCAAAAGCTGCTGGGGCATGCGGAAATGGGCGAATTATTCAAAGCGATTGCGTTTTCGCGCGGCCTGAGCGGCCCCACCGCACCGGGTTTTCGCCAGCAAGATCGCTCCGGCGAGCTATAAGCGATTTCAGGGCAGCCAGCTAACGCGCTGGCGCAAGGCGGCGCTCACCCGCAGTTTCCAGCGCTCAGCCTGCGCACGGCTGAGCATCACGCGCCCGGCGGCACTCGGGCGAATGGCTTGCACTTGATTGGGCACCAGCAACCACGCCCGCGCCATGCTGCCGGCGATCGCGCCTTGTTCAAAGCCGGTAATCACCACCCCACCGGCAGCGGCATCGCGGCCAATTTGAAAATCCCAAAATCCAAACAGCGGTAATTTGCTATTGCTGGCCGTCCATTGCATCACCTGCCGTGCATCCACATGCGCCATGTCTTGATCGATCAGCGCCTGATACGTGCCGATCAGCACCGCATCGTAAACACCTTCGGCGGCTTTGATGGCGCTTTTCCATTGCTCGAAGGTACGGCATAGCTGCACTTCAACGCCTTTTTCATTCAGCGCCAGCAGATCATTGCGCAAGATCTCGGCCGAGCGATCGGAATCGAGCAGCACCAGCCAGCGCTTGCCGTGCGGCAGCAGCTCACGCAGCAGCGTGAAGTTGGCCCGGTATTGCGGGCGCTCCAACACCCCGCTGATCGTAGGGGGTAATTGGTTTTTGCTGAAATAACTGGTGGGGTCGGCGTTAATGCCCAGGAAAATCGTCGGCACTTTCATCACCCCCAGCTTGGGGCCCATCAGCGCCAGCGCCGCATCGTCGCCCAAAATCACCACCTTGGGGCGCTGGATTTGGATGCTGGCCAGCGCCCGCTGGGCTTGCTCGAGGTGTTCATCCGTCGGTAGACGTTTGGTATCGAGAAATAGAAACTCCAGCTCGGCCACGCCATCCAGTTTGCTTTTAATGCCCTGTAGATAGTCGTGATCCCAGCTGTTTTCGGGGTGATAGCTCTCCACCACGGTGACCAGTGGCTGGGCCTGAACCGGCAGCAGCGCACTCAGGCAGCAAGCAGCGGCGAGCCAACCCCGCCAGTTCATGCCACCCACTCCACCATCAGATCGTCGGCAATCGCTTCCAGCGCCAGGCGCACAGTGGCCAGCTCGACCTGCACCGGTGCCGATAGCTCAGCGCGGGCATGAAACATCACATCGCCACTCATTGGCGCGCTTTCCAGCCAGGTAGTGAGTTTTTCCACATTCACCTGCTGGCGGGCCAGGATGCTAGCGACTTCTTTGACGATGCCAATCCGGTCATGCCCCACCAGATGCAGCCCAAATTGCTGCACCGGCGCGGCGTCGGCTTCCTGATCCAGCACCGCACTTACCGCCAGATCGGGCAAGGCCTGCACGGCCGCCAGCAGCGTGGCGCCATCGCCCTCCACCGCGACTTTGACGATGCCGGCAAACTGGCCGGCCAGCCGGGCAAATGAAGACTCCAGCCAATTGCCGCCCTGCGCCGAAATCAGCGCCGCCAGTTGCTCGACCAAGCCGGGTTTATCCTGCCCCAGCGCCGAAAGAATCAGTACCGTTTTCATGCCTCAACCTCGTTTGCAAGCCAATACGGCCGGTTTGGCCGTGACTGCATTTCAGCATAGTTCGTGTTCACGCCCTATTGAGCGATAGATGGCTGTTGTTTTTTGCGTAAGCACAGCAATCGGCGTAAAAAAACCCGCCGGAGCGGGTTTAGATTGGTACCCACACTCGCGCAGCGAGGCTCCCCTCAGGGAGAGGATGGGAGCGCGGGTTTAGAAGCGGCCAGACACTGAAATCGCGGCAAACGGCATCGCGTCGTGCTTTTCCTTGCTGATTTCCTGCCCTTGGGCGTTGTCGATGATGATCTCACCGGCCATGGCGGCACCCACGTGCAGATCCAGCGCAAATTCGCGGCTAAATTGATAACCCGCGCGCACAAACACCGGCACGCTGTTTTGCTCCACCCGGCCACCGGCGGCCACGGCGTTTTTCTGTGCCAGCCGATGCTCGAAACTACGCCAAGTGCCGCCCACGCCCAGTTCAAATTTCGGATTTACTTTGTAGCTCAGCTCCAGCCCGGCCGGGCCGGCCGGGCCACTGGCCAAGGGGTTGCCCAGATGCCAGTTTTCATTGATTTGCCAATTCACCACCACAAACGGGAAAACGCTCGCGTCATCCAGGCCAGTCCAGGCGCTCACCCCCACGCCGAGCAACAGGCCAGGCTGCAGCATTTTGGCTGCAAAAGCGGTGGCGCCGTAGCTGAGGCTATCGCTGGTTTTGGCTTGTGATTCGCCGGCGTAGCTCACGCCGGGGGCGACATTGTAAATCCAGCCATCCGCACTGGCATATTGATAGTTCAGCGCCAGATTAAAGCGATGCAGGGTTTCAAATGGCGTTTTGCCGCCCCACGCGGTGGGGTGATCAAACGACCAATTCTGCCGGCCAGCACCAAAGCTCAGGCCCACCTGGCGCTGCGCATCCAGTGCCTTGGTGTAGGCAAAATCAGCCGTCATCCAGGTGCCGCTGGCTTTACCGCCCGAATCCAGATTGAAATCGCCAATCAGCACCGGGGTCAGGCTGTAAGTCAGGGTGCTGCCATCGGCGGCGTGCGCGGCGCCGGTCGCAGCCAGCGTCAGGGCCAAGGCGCGCAAAGCGGTTTTGAACATATCAATGCCTCCAGATTAATCGTTGCGCGCAGTTTAACCCGTTGGCGTGTCAGTGGCGAGTCAAGCTGGGTTGGACTAGCGCGGTGGCTGCGCTAGGCGACTCACAAGGGCCCGTATTCGCGGCGCAACCAATGCACGGTGGGCATCTCATTCTGGCTGCGATCGAGCAAGGCACGGTGCTGCAAAAACACCACGCCAAAGCGGGCACCCAGATCAGCCCAGAAATAATCGCTTTTCACCGCCAGCCGTTCGCGCGGCACATCGGCTTGCTGATTGGCCGGCAAGGCGGCGACAAATTCATCCACACTATTGAAGTATTGGCTGCGACGCTTTGCCAGCACTTGCTCAGCGCCCGATACCCCCAGTTTTGGTAGCCACGCGGCCAGCACTTCGGCGCTGGCGAAATTTACATTCAGCGCGCTATTGCCGGGCAGGGTCACCACATAGGGCGCGAGCTGGCGCACGATCGCCTCGCTATAGCCGGGCACGCTTTGCAAATCGTTAAGCTCCAGCCACGGCACCAGCTCGCCGGCGCCGGCCGCGCTGGCGGGGGCTGAGGCCGGCTGCGACGCACTGGATGGATTGGCTGCGCCAGCCGCCCGTGGGCGCCGGCGCTCTTGCCAGGCCGTTTGCAGGCTATCGGCCAGATTAGCCGGCAGGCCCAGATTGGCCAGTAGCGCCCGATATGCTGCCAGCGCGGCGGGGTCGAATTCGCCATTGCTGCTGCGCAGATTATTCAGATTAAAGCGGCCATTCAGTTCGGTCAGCCGGCCGCTCAGGCCACCGTTTTCGATTTTGATTTCCGGAATCGGCACCGCCCACGGTTTACGCAGATGATCGGGCTGGCCCAGCCGCGCATCATCGCGCAAAGTCAGGCGCACCAGCTGCAAGACCGACCACGTGGCCGCGCGCGCTTCGGCTGTGTCTTTGCGGATTTCCAGCTGCTGCAAGGCCCGCTGCTGGCGCAACATCAATAGCCCGGCCACCGAGGCCACCAGCGCCGCCACCATCAGCGCGGCGATAATCGCCACCCCAGTTTGCCGAGACATCACCCCACGCAGCCGCATCATGGCACCAGAAAAATCCGTTCGTAATCGCCCGCCCGCTGGGCTAGCCCCAGCCGCACGCGAATCGCACGCGGTTTGCTAGTACTGCGCCAGCTGCTTTGCCACTGATTTTGCGCATCGAGATACGCCCATTCACAGCGGGTAAGATTGCTGAGCATGGTGTAGCGGCGCGGCACATCCTCGCGCACCACATCGGGCCGCGGGTACAGCCAGAGCAGCAGGCGATCGCCCTGACACTGATACACCCCATGCAAGGGCGCGCGCTGCGCATCAAAACGCACAAATTCCAGCCCCACGCCCGGCGTATTGGCGACCGCCTCCACCGATTGCAAGGGCAGCTGCCAGCTTGCCGCCGCATCGCGCCATGGGCGTGGCGCCAGTTGCGCCAGATCGGCTTCGATGCGCTCGAAGGCCAGCGTCAGCTCGCGCCAATAGCGCGTTTCATCAATCACGGCGGTGCGGGTATCCACCAGCATATTCACGCCGCGATAGGTGATTAAGCTCAGAATGGCGAAAATCGTCAGCGCCACCAGCACTTCCAGCAGCGTAAAGCCGCACATACCCTGCCGGCGTATGGCCGTGCAAGGCTTGCTGGATAAGGCCCCGGCGGCATTACTGGGTGCGCGTGGCATAGTACACCTGCGTGGAAAGCACATGCGTGGGCGCAGCGGCGGCCAGGATTTGTAACTCCACCCGCCGGAAGCTGTAATTCGGTGTGGGGCTGACATTCATGCGGTAGATAAAGGTTTCTCCGCCTTGCTGCACGCGGCCTTCGGTCGCGCCGGTTTCCGGGTAGGCGCGCTGGGCCAGTTGTTCGTTAATCAGATTACTGGCCACCCAGCTGGCCAGCGTGCGGGTGCGGTAATCAATCAGCAAATCGGTGCTGCCGATCACGAGCTTGGCCGCGGCCGCCAGCGTAATGCCCAGCACCGCCAGCGCCACCAGCACTTCAATCAGGGTAAAACCGCGCGCTTTCATGGCTCTGCCGCCGCGGCGGCGCTGGCCACCCCAATGCGCCCCATCACATCACCGCTAATGCGCAGGCTATCGCTGCCCGCGCGTAGCTCGATCTCGAAGGGCTCGATCACGCCATCGCTAGGCAGCAGCACCCGCTCGCCCAGCGGGCGATTTTGCTGATTCACCCGATAAGCGGCGATCTTCACGCCTTCGGGCAGGCGAGTATTGCGCAGGCCTTCGCTACTGAGCGGCTCCCATTCCTGGCGCTCGTTCTGCCACCAGAATTGATAGGCCGCGCCATCGCTCGAAAAGCCGATTAGCCGGCCTTTGGCCATTGCTTCATCGCGCGCGGTATCCAGTTGCAGCACCAGCTTATCCGCGGCCTCGGCCAAGCCCGAGCCACGCTGAAACTGAAAAACCGTCATGCTGGTGGCGATCAGGATAATCGCCGTCACCACCAGAATTTCCAGCAAGGTAAAGCCCTGCTGGCCACGAAAAGCGCTTGGCGTGTGCATCAAATGCCGCTTACTGCCATGAACCAATCAGGTTTTCCGGCTTATCCGCGCCGGCCTGGCCTTCCGGGCCATAGCTCAGCACATCGATTTCCGCGCCGTGGGCGCTCGGGTTCAGGTAAACATAATCCTGGCCCCATGGATCTTTCGGCAGTTTATCCAGATAGGATTTCCAGTTTTGCGGTACCGGCTCGGTGCTAGGCTTTTCCACCAGCGCTTTCAGGCCTTGCTGCGCCGTTGGGTAACGGCCGTTATCAAGCTTATAGAGTTTCAGCGCAGCCATAATGGCCGACACATCCTGCTTGGCCGCCACAATCCGAGCTTCGTTGGGGCGCTCCATGATTTTGGGCACAATCAGCGCGCCCAAAATCGCCAGAATCGATACCACCACCAAAATCTCAATCAGCGTAAAACCACGGTTCTTTTTCATTAGATACTCCATAGGGGTATAAGCCCATCAACAACAATCTATTTAACCTGCAAGCAAATACATCATGCCACGGGGCGAATTCGCCCCATATAAAACACATTGGCATAGCGCCCATCGCGAAAAGCAAAATCTTTGCCTTCACCTTCGATCTCAAAGCCAAATTTACGGTACAAGGCAATTGCCGCGTCATTATCGGTGTAAACGGTGATTTCAAGCCGGTGCAGATTGAGCCAATTGTCAGCCAGATCAATCGCGGCCGTCATCAGCTGGGTGCCAATCTGCTGGCCCTGCAGATCATCGCGCACCCAAATCCCGAACATCGCTACATGCTTGCGGCGCGGATTTTGCTCGACACCCAGAAATAAATTGCCCACCACTTCGCCATTTAAATCGGCGACCAGGCTATACGCGCCTTGAGGCAGCGTACCCAGTTTCTTTTGCCAGACTTCTGGCGACGGATAAGGTAGGCCCAAGGTGCCGGTATAGGCTTTTTTACCGGCATAAATCCGCGTAATCGCCTCGATATCCGCTGTGGTGCTATGGCGAATCTGAACGGCTGTCATGGCATTCCCTTATTTGACTAATTGGTTCATTTCAAACACCGGCAATAGAATCGCCAACACAATCAGCATCACAATCGCGCCCATCACCAGCACCATCAGCGGGCCGAGCAGGCTGGTGAAGGTGGTGACTTTGCGATCGAGTTCTTTACTTTGCTCGCTGGCCGCGCGCTCCAGCATCGCCGCCAGCCGCCCAGTGGCTTCACCGCTGGCCACCAAGTGCAATAGCAACGGTGGAAATTCATTGGCGGCCTTCATCGCCCGCGCCAGGCTCACCCCTTCGCGCACTTGGCCGGCCACTTCGCCCACGGCCAATTGCAGCTGGCGATTACTCATCACCCCTTCGGCGGCGGTCAGCGCTTTTAATAAAGGCACGCCGCTGCCGACCAAAATCGAGAGCGTGCTGGCAAAACGGGCGGTATTGGCCAGCCGATCCAGATAACCCAGCACCGGCCAGCTTAAGCGCCAGCGATGAAAGCGCAATTGCAGGGCCGGATCTTGCAGCGCGCGATGCGCCGCCACCCCGGCCAACAGCAAGCCCAGCGCCAGATACGGGCCAATGGTTTTGACCGCTGCGCTGCTCCACAGCAACAGTCGGGTGAGTAGCGGCAAGGTTTGCTTGGCCGACTCGAACACCTGCACCATCTGCGGCACCACCCAGGTGAGCATGCCCAGAATCACCAGCAGCGACACCCCGATCACCACGGCCGGATAAATAAACGCCATGGTGATTTTGCTATTGAGCTCACCCCGCGCTTCCAGATAATCCGCCAGCCGCGCCATCACCGCGCCCAGGCGGCCTGATTCTTCGCCGGCTTTCACCAAGGTGCGATACAAAAGCGGAAACACGCGCGGGAACTGATCCATGGCGCTGGAGAGCGGCAAACCGGCTAGCACATCGTGGCGCAGGCCGGCCAGAATCTGCCGGGTTTTGCCCTGCTCGGCCTGTTCGGCCAGCACCACCAGCAACTCATCAATGGTGAGGCCCGCATCCAGCAAGGCCGAAAACTGCCGCGTGAGGGTCGAGAGCTCGGCACCACCAAGCTTGAGCCGCTGGGCACTGGCGCCTTGCGCCGCCGCCAGCTCCAGGCTCAGTACATGCCAGCCTTGCTCACGCAGCAGGCTGCGGGCGTGACGGGGCGATTCGGCATCAATCTGTCCGGTTTGCGCCGGGCCGCCACTGGCAGCCAGCGCCTGATAACGATAGGCAGGCACGATGAATAGGTCTTTCGGGTTCAGTGGTTTGTCGCCCACCCGCGGGTGCGCGACGATTTTGTCATGCAATTGACATTTGGCACGGTCATTCTCATCAGAACGTCATGTTGCCGTGCTTTAATGCGCACATTCTATGGCAGAATCATGACAAGTTGACATCACTGATGACCTTTGCGGGCGATCTGGTGGTCTTTCACCCCACTTTGGCCCCGGCAGTTTACCCATGGCACTGAATTTCCGACTCTCTTCCCGCCAATTGGCACTCTTGGCCAGCGCCGTGCTGGCCAGTATGGTGCTGTGGCAACTGGCGGGCTTATTGTGGCTGGGGCTCACGCCCAGCCAGGCTGGCCGCAGCCTGCGCCTCCCCGCCGCCGCGCCTGCCGCCCAGCAGCAAGACCCCAATCTGATCGCCCGGCTGTTTAGTGGCCCGGCCAGCAGCGTGGCAAGCGAAGCCAGCAGCAATCTGAAACTAAAAGCACTGGTATCGGGCGCCAATGGCGTGGCGATTATCGAAGGGCTGGAAGCCAGTGCGGTGGCAGTGAAGCTTGGCCAAGAGGCCGGCAGCCACGGCAAGCTGGTGGCGGCCGAGCGCGATCATATCGTGCTTGAGCTCAATGGCCAGCGCCGCAAAGTATTTCTAGAGCAGCAGAGTATTGCCCCACAAGCCAACACCGGAAATACCAACAGCACCATACCCACCCAGAGTACCACTACCGCCAGCGCCGCACCGGCCACCACGCTCACTCGTGGTCAGCTCACCGGCATTTTGCAAGGCGGCAATCTGGCCAACTGGAGTAAGGGCCTGGCCACCCATGCCAGCGGCGGTATTGCCGTCGAGGCGGCTAGCCAGCAAGCGCTGGCCAGCGTCTTGCAGCTGCGCGATGGGGACATTATCAAAAGCGTGAACGGCCGCAATTTGGCCAAACTGGAAGACCTCTCCCTGCTGTATGCGGCGTTTAGCCAGCAAAGCGCAGTGAGCGTACAAATTGTCCGCGCCGGCGAGGCGCAAACCCTGAGCTACACCGTAAATCCATGAAAACCATCAAGCACACCCTGATCGGCACCCTGCTAAGTGCCCTGCTTCTGACCCCGGCGCTGGCCAATGACGAGAAGGTCATGCTCAATTTCGTCAATTCGGACATCGAAACGACGGTCAAAGCCATTAGCCTGATTTCGGGGAAAAACTTTATTCTGGATCCACGGGTCAAGGGCACGATCAATATCGTTTCGACCCAGCCGGTGAGCAAAGAGCTGGTGTATCCGATTTTGCAATCGGCACTGCGGCAGGCGGGCTTTGCCACCGTGGAAACGCGCGGGGCAATCAAGATTCAGCCCGAGGCAGACAGCAAATCACTTAGCAACAAAACTCTGGTGCGCGGCGAAGCCGCCAATGGCGAGCAGATCGTCACGCAGATTTTTAATCTGAATAACGAAAGCGCCAACCAGATGGCCACCATGCTGCGCCCGCTGGCCACGCCCAATAGCCTGATCAGCGCCTACCAATCGGGCACCAGCAATACCGTGGTGGTCACGGATTACGCCGACAATGTGCGCCGCCTGGCGCGGATTATCGATAATATCGATCAGCCGAAAAACAGCGAAATCTTCACCATCAAGCTCAACCACGCCTCGGCGCTGGATGCAGCGCAAAACATCGCCCGCCTGATGCCGGAAGTGAGCGTGCAGAATGTCGCCAGCGCCATTCCGCAAAACGATGGCGTGCGCCGCTCGATTGTGGTGCCCGATCCGCGTGGCAACCGGCTGATGGTGCGCGCGATTAATGCCGCGCAAACCTCGCAGCTGCGCAGCCTGATTAGCCAGCTGGATGAAGCCGCCACCAACGACAGCGCCATCAATGTGGTGTACCTGCGCAATGCCGAAGCGGCCAAACTGGCCGGCACGCTCAAAGGCCTGCTCACCGGCCAAGACGACAGCGCGGCCAGCAGCAGCGCCCCCACCAGCACCGCAATGAGCAGCAATACCGCGGGCAATAGCAGCCCAAGCACCAGCACGAGCAGCCCCGCGCCCACCAATACCAGCACCACCGTGCAAGTGGCCGGCGCCACCGTGCGCGTGCAGGCCGATAGCGTGACCAACTCGCTGATCATTACCGCGCCGCAGAATATCTATAACAATCTGCGCGCGGTGATCGACAAGCTGGATGTGCGGCGCAGCCAGATTTACGTCGAGGCCATGATTGCCGAAGTGAATCTATCCAAATTATCGGAATTTGGCTTTCAGTGGATGGTGGGCGGCGGTAACGACAAAATCGGCGGCGGCATGGTGTCTAACCTCGCCACCGGCAGCAATACGCTGGGTAATATCGCCACCGCGGTTATCAATAAAAACCCGGCCGCCATTCCGCTGGGCGCCACTTTTGGGCTCTTTAATGGCGACCCGACCAAAGGCACCGCCTCACTGGGCGTGATTGCCTCGGCCCTGCAAAGCAGCGGCAACGGCAATGTGCTGTCGACGCCCAATCTGCTGATGCTGGATAACGAAGAAGCCAAAATCACCGTCGGCCAGAATATCCCGATCATTACCGGCTCGCAGCAGCCGGTGGGCGGCAACCCCAATCCGTATGTCACCGTGGAGCGCAAAGACATCGGGATTAAGCTGCGTGTACGCCCGCAGGTGTCTGAAGGCGGCATCATTACGCTGAATGTGTTCCAGGAAGTATCCAGCATTGATAACTCGGTGAATACCGGCGGCGCCGGCTTGGCCACCAAGGTGCGCACGATCGAAACCAAGGTGCTGGTGGATGATGGCCAGATCGTGGTGCTGGGCGGCCTGATCGAAGATCGCCTGAATAATAGCGGCAATCAGGTGCCGGGCCTGGGCGATATTCCGCTGCTGGGCGAGCTATTCAAATACGAAAACCGCAGCTGGCAAAAAGTAAACCTGATGATCTTCCTGCGCCCGGTGCTGATCAAAGATAACGGGGCCAGCGCGGTGCTGAGCAACGATCGCTATCAATATCTGCGCAACCAGCAGGGTGATTATAAAGTGGGCGAGCATTGGTTCTTGCAGGATATGCCGGGCGTGCAATTGCCGGCCAAGCTGCCCGATAGCAATGGCGTATCGGTGTATTCGCCCGCGGTGAAACCGGCGGCGCAGCCCGCTAGCCAACCGGCGGCCAAACAGCCATGAGCCGGCGCGTAAGCTACAGCTACGCCCGCGAATTTGGCGTATTGGATGGCCAAGCCGAAGACGGCCTCACCCCACTGTACTGGCGTCAGGGCGGCGAGCTGGCCGCGCTGGCCGAATTACGCCGCCAGCTTGGCCCACACCGGCTGGTGCCGCTGGCCGCCGCCGAATTTGAAGCGCAGCTCAACCGGCATTTTGGTGATCATGGCAGCAGCAGCGCAGTAAATCTGGTCGATGACATTGAAGAATCGGCCGATCTGGCGCGGCTGGTGCAAGATATGCCCGAAGTGTCTGATTTGATGGAGGCCGAAGAATCATCGCCGGTCATCAAGCTGATCAACGCCATTTTCACCGAAGCACTGCGCGAAAACGCGTCCGACATTCATATCGAGCCATTCGAAACCCGCTCGGTGGTGCGTTACCGTGTCGATGGCGCGCTGCGCGATGTCATCGAGCCCAATCGCGCGCTGCATGCTGCGCTGGTGTCGCGCATTAAAGTCATGGCCGGCCTTGATATTGCTGAAAAACGCCTGCCGCAAGATGGCCGTATCAATCTGCGCATTGCCGGCCGCCCGGTCGACGTACGGGTTTCGACCCTGCCAACGGGTCACGGCGAGCGCGCCGTGCTGCGTTTACTGGATAAATCGGCAGGCCGCTTGGAGCTAGCCAAGCTGGGCATGGGCGAAAAAACGCTCAACGAGCTCACCACCCTGCTCGCCGCGCCGCATGGCATTGTGCTGGTGACCGGCCCCACCGGCTCGGGTAAAACCACCACGTTATACGCCGCGCTGGGCAGCATGGATGCCAAAAACAGCAATATCATGACGGTGGAAGACCCGATCGAATACGATCTGGATGGCATCGGCCAAACGCAGGTCAACCCGCGCATCGAAATGAGCTTCGCCCGCGCCCTGCGCGCCATTCTGCGCCAAGACCCCGATGTGATCATGATCGGTGAGATTCGCGACCTGGAAACCGCGCAAATCGCCGTGCAAGCCTCGCTCACCGGCCATTTGGTACTCGCCACGCTGCACACCAACGATGCCCCCAGCGCAATGACCCGCTTGGTGGACATGGGCATCGAGCCATTCCTGCTTGCCTCATCCACCATCGGCGTGCTCGCGCAGCGCCTGGTGCGTACGCTGTGCACCAGCTGCAAGCAGGGGTATATCGCCAGCAGTGATGAATTAAAAGAGCTAGGGATAGATACCCAGGCAGGTATTACCCTATATCGCCCCGTCGGCTGCCCCGCCTGCGCCCACACCGGCTACCGTGGCCGTACCGGCATTCACGAATTGCTGCTGGTGGACGAAAACCTGCGCAGCCATATCCACAACGCCGCCAACGAACAAGATATCCGCCACTATGCCGAAAGCCGCGGCATGCACAGCCTGCGCCAAGACGCCGCCCAGCGGGTAGTGGAAGGGGTCACGAGCGTGGAGGAAATGCTGAGGATTACCCGCAGTAACTAATCACTCTCGTCGAGGCAAATCATGGCATCGCTACGCGCAATACTCACTTGTTTGTTCATTGCCGCGGGCTTGATTGCCAAGCCCGGATTTGCCACGCCCTTAGCCAAATGCATTGGCTTGAGCAATCAAGACATCGCGCTGATTGTGAACGCCGACGACGTGGGCATGCATCCTGATCTGGATAAAGCTGCATTCAAGCTCATTGATGCCGGCCAGATTCAGGATCTATCGTTAATGCCGCCAACACCCAATTTTGCGCAAGCGGCGCAATGGGCCAAAGCGCGTCAATTAGCGGTGGGCGTCCACCTGACGCTCACTAATGAATGGCAGGAAAAGCAGCCGTGGGGCGCCGTGTTATCACGCGATGAAGTGCCTTCGCTCTACAATCCGCAAGGCAATTTATGGGCCACGGTAGCCGAGCTGGCCGCACACGCCAAACCGGACGAAGTAAAAAAAGAGCTCCTCGCCCAAATTGCCAAGGTGCAAGCCGCCGGACTGAAAATCACCCATCTGGATGCCCATATGGTGTTCTGGCCTGCCACCCCCGAGTTACTCAAAATCTACACCAGCTTGCCCAAAGAAACGGGCATCCCGGTTGTGATTCAATCCTTTCATGGCTCGCTTGCAGAGCAATATCAAGTGCATCGGCAGATACAGTCTGAAAACGCCATCGCCACGCCCGATACATTTTTAATGCAATACAATCCGAGCATGCGCCAACGTGGCGTCGCTTATCGGGGCTATCTAGAGCTGATCAAGCAGCTGCCGCGCGGTGTCCACACCATTGGCATTCATCCGGCCGAAGACAGCCCTTCGGCACAGGCCGCCATCCCCGACCTAACCTTGCGCCTAAGCGACTACGCGGCATGGCAAGAGCCGGCATTGCACAAAGCCATTAAGGCGCGTGGCATTAAGTCCATCACATATGCGCCATTGCAGCAGCTGCAGGAAAAACTCAACCTCGAGCCTCAGCGTCATTGCCTTAGTTCGCCAAAATAAATCAATCAGCTCAAAAATTAACTGCTTCAAACCATGCCCTTCACGACTGAATCAATACCAGATTTTTTCTATAAGTACCGTGGGGTCAGCACCACGAGTAATAGCGATGGAAAATCACAGCTAGACTATTTAATCGACCAGATAGTTGATGACAGCATTTATTTACCAACTGCTGCCGAGTTTAATGACCCTTTCGAGTGTGCGCCCAAAATTCGCATTCCTCCCCCCGAAATTACACGCAAAAAATTTAGAAGCCTCATACTTGAGAAACATGATTCATTCTTCCCTGAGATTGGCAACAATCAGAAGAAGCAGTATGCAAACGAAGGTAGTAAAAAATATTATCGCCAGCTTAGTCATCCCGACTTTCAGGAAGCAGTTAAAAAGCATTTAGGCTTTGCAGAAAAAACCCGAATATATTGTGTGAGCACATGCCCTACAAGCATCCTGATGTGGTCACACTACGCTTCAAATCACGAGGGGATATGTCTTGAGTACAGAAATATCGGTTTCTTCGATCAAGCACTCAAAATTGAGTACAAACCAGAGCGCCCAGAAATTTATCTTTTTGATGCGGCCGATGAGTGGAAAGAGGTTAAAAAGACCTACCTGACCAAAAGCGAAGTATGGAAATATGAGGAAGAGTGGCGGGTTTTCTTACCCAACCGATCTGTAGGCCAATACAGATTAGAATCTGCATGCCTGCATGGCATAATTTTGGGAGCAAGAATCAAAGACAGTGTACGTGAACGAGTTCTTCAAGCGGCAGAGCGACGGATACATCGCCCCAAGATATACGAAGCCAAACTATGCTCTGAAACTTATTCTGTTAAGTTAGAAGCTATCAAGCTCACAAATGCAAAGAACTAGGTGGAATTTCAAAACTTAAACACAAACTTGAGCTTAAAATCACCACCCTAACATCACACCTTCAACATCAGAACTTAATCTGATATCCATTCGCCGTAGCCGGAATTTGCAGCAAGAGCGGCGCGAGCTGTTGTTTTACTTTTTCATCCGGCTGCAGATTGATTTCGCCCTGGCTACTGACACGGCCGCCCGCCAGCCATTGCAAGGCGCCCTGCCCTTGTACGGCGATGGCGCTGCTGCCCAGTGGGCTGATCGTCCATTTCGCGCCACCTTCGTTCATCACCAGATTGGCACGCAATGTGGTGAGCGGGCTCAGTGCGGGCACCAGCTGGCTAAATAGCGGATCGAGGGTAAGCTCGGCGCTGTCGCCGGCTTGCTTGGATAGCCGGGCGCTGCGCAGCTGCGCGGTGCCGCCCAGCCCCCAGCCGGCGATTTTTGGCACGGCGCGCAGTGCACCTTCCAGCGGTAGAGTGATGTCGACATTTTCCAGCGCCACCCCGCCAGCGCCGAACACTAGTCGAGCCTGACTCGCGGCCGGATTGGTGCTCGCGGCGGCTTGGCCGCGAATTTGCCAGGCCAGCTGCCCGGCCAGCAAAGCGCGGGGCTCGAATTGCCAGCTGAGGTTTTGCTGCAGCGCCACGCCTTCCAGCCCCAGCGCGCTCATTTGCCCTTGCCAGAGGGTGCCGCTGGCTTGGCTCAACGTCAGATTGGCGGGCAATACCCAGCCCAGTGCGGCCACCGGGGCGCGTGCCAACAGCAGCAAGACAAAAGCTAAACTCAGCAGGCTGCCCAGCACCCAGCGGCGACGGTAAAACGGAATCTGGGCCATTATTCGCTCCGGCCGGCGCGGGCCAAGACCAGCACTAAGCCAATCTCACTGCCCTGTTGTTTTAATTGCAGACTAACTACCTGAGCCGCCAGCTCGCTGCGCAAGGCGCTGGCCAGCAGCACCGCGGCAGTGGCATTGGGTTGCGTCAGGCTGATTTCCACCTGCCCAGCCGCCAGCGGCCGGATATCGGCACTGAGCTGGCGCGCCGACATGGCACTAAATGCGGCGCTACGCAGATCGGCCGTGGCCGCCTTGCCGGGTGCGGCCAGCGCCGGCTGGGTGGCTCGCATGGCCATCAGCTGGGCTTCCAGCCGCGGCACCTGCACCTGAAGGCGGCTAATCTGCTGCCACAGCGGCGAAAGCAGGCCAAAATACAGCCCTAAGCCCAGCATGGCCACTGCCCAGCCTTGCAAAAAGCGCTGCTCGCGCGGCGAGCGGCTAGCCCAATAGGCGCGGGCGCGTTGCAGTGCGGCGCTCATGGTGTGATCTCCAGTTGGCTACGCCCATCGGGCAAGGTTTGGCTAGTGACTTTCAGCCCCTGCGCCTGCAAGCGAGCCGGAATCGCCGCAGCCTGGCTGGCCGGCAAAATCAGACTCACGTTGCCCTCTTTGGCGGCGAGCGATTCCACGCCCAAATTGCCATCGAGCTGGCTGGCGATTTTTTGCGCCAGCGCCAGCGCATCGGCCTGCCCTTGGCTGGCCGGATTTTGCTGCAGGCTTTGCCATTGCAACACCGGATCAACTACCGGCACGCCCGGATATAGGCTGGCAAAGGTTTGGCGCAGCTCTTGGCGCAGGCTCGCCTCACGGCTCGCCAGCTGGCGCCACTGAATGATTTGCCCGAGCAACAGCAACACCAGCAATACACCTAGCAGGTATAGCGGCCAACGCCATTGTTGCCAATCCACCCGGAGCGATACCCCAGATAGCTTGCCGCGCAGTAATACTGCGGCGTCTTTGCTTGGGGCGGCCAGCGCCGCCCGGCTTTGCGCGGCGGGTGCGCCAGTGGGGCACAGCAGCTCGGCTTCGCTGGCATCGGCCAGCCACAGGCATTGGCCGGCGCTACGCAGCAGCCAGCCTTCTCCGGCCGGCAGCAGCACATCATCTTGCACCGGCAGCAGGGCAAATTCGGCAATCCAGCGCTGTGGCGCCCAGCTTTGGCTAGCGAGCCATTCGCTTAAGCGCTGTTGCTCGGCGGCTGGCCATACCCACACGCAGGTGTCATCGCCCAGCCGCTGGCTTTGCCAGCGATAATCGGCCAAAGGCCCCAGCACGCGGTCTTCTAGTGCTTGGGCAATCAGCTGCTGGCGTTGTTTGTCTTTGCTGGCGGGCAGGCGTAAACGGTGCTGGGTCAGCCAGGCGGCCGGCAGGGCCAGATCAAGCTGCTCGGCCGCAGGCCATTGCGTGCCTTGCCCCTGCTGCAAAAGCTGGCCGGCGGCATCAAAGGCCAACCAATCGGCCACCGCCAGCGGCACGGTGCGCAGGCGGATTACTACCCGATGAAACTGGGTCATCGACTTCTCACTTCTGGCGCGGCCGGCATGGCCACGCGGATGGAATCACAAACCAGCTATTGTGCCGGCAAAATGATGAAACAATAAAGAAACGATGACAAAAAACCAATAAAAACGGCAGCCCGCGGGCTGCCGTTGTCATCTAGCGACTTACTGCGTTTATTTCAGCAGCTCGCGCACGTCTTTGGCTTCCCAGTGCGGGAAGTATTTACGCACCAGTGCATTGAGCTCGACTTCAAATTCGCGCAGACGGCTCAGCTCGTCCAGCTCGCTGGCGCTGGCGCCACCGGCTTCGGCCTGGGCCACAATCATGCCGGCGCCCACGGTGGCGTTGCTGAGGCGATCAATCACGATCAGGCTACCAGTACCGCGGCATTCGGTGTATTTGTCGAAAGCAATCGGCGCAGTCAGCTCGAAACGCGCCAAGGCAATTTCGTTCAGTTTCAGCTCGCTGGCGTCGATATGCTCAAGGCTGTTCACGTCGATACGATACTGGATAGAGGTAACGCGCCCGAAGCATTGTTTGCCGCCGAGTTTAACCACATACTCCTTGCCTACGCTCAGCGGCGCTTCGTTCATCCACACCACGTGGGCGTCAAACGCGCTGCCCACGTGCGGCTGCGCTTCTTGCGCGCGCACGATCATATCGCCGCGTGAAATATCGATTTCGTCTTCCAGCGTCAGCGTAATCGCCTGGCCAGAGAACGCCACCGCTTGCTCGCCCTCGAAAGTCACAATCGCTTTAACTTTCGATTTTTTGCCCGATGGCAGCGCGATGATTTCGTCGCCCGGCAAGACATGCCCCGCGGCAATCGTGCCGCAGAAACCGCGGAAATCCAGATTCGGGCGGTTGACGTATTGCACTGGCAGGCGGAATGCATCCAGCTTGGCGTCTTTATTGATTTGCACGCTTTCCAGCAAGCCCATCAGTGTTTCGCCTTCGTACCATGGCGTTTTGTCGGATTCATTCACGACGTTGTCGCCACGCAGCGCCGACAGCGGTACAAAGCGGATGTCGCTGATGTTCAGCTCTTTGGCAAATTCCAGATACTGCGCGCGGATTTCGTTGAAGCGCGCCTCGCTAAAATCCACCAAATCCATTTTGTTCACGGCCACGATCACGTGCTTGATACCCAGCAGTGACACGATAAAGCTGTGGCGGCGGGTTTGCGTTTGCACGCCGTAACGTGCGTCGATCAAGATAATCGCCAAATCCGACGTCGACGCGCCGGTGGCCATATTGCGCGTGTATTGCTCGTGCCCCGGGCAGTCGGCGATGATGAATTTGCGTTTTTCAGTGCTGAAGTAGCGGTAGGCCACGTCAATGGTAATGCCCTGCTCACGCTCGGCTTGCAAGCCATCCACCAGCAGCGCCAAGTCGATTTCTTGGTCGGTGGTGTTGAATTTTTTACTGTCTTTCTGAATCGCCGCGAGGTGATCGTCAAAAATCAGTTTTGAGTCGTGCAGCAAACGGCCGATCAGCGTTGATTTACCGTCATCCACATTGCCGCAAGTAATAAAGCGCAGCATGTCTTTGTTTTCATGCTGTTTCAGGTACGCCAGAATGTCATTGGCGATCAAGTCAGATTGATGTGACATGGTGTTCTTCCAATCTCAATTATTTATTGCTCACCTTGAATGAGTCACTCAATTCAAGGCCGTAGCGAGCCACTTACCGCAAACACGTTCAGTCGCGCCGCGAGCGGCTTCAGGTCAAGGCGTCAGCACCGCAGCAAACGTAAATGGACATCAAGTCCATGCGGATTGCGAGGCGCGCACAACGCGGACATGCAGTCGCGCAGCCAGCGAATCGACGTGTTTAGAAGTAGCCTTCCATTTTTTTCTTCTCCATCGACCCAGCTGAATCATGGTCAATCGCACGGCCTTGGCGCTCGGAAGTCGTCGCCAGCAGCATTTCCTGAATAATCTCAGGCAGCGTTTGCGCTTTGGACTCAACGGCACCGGTCAGCGGGTAACAGCCCAGTGTACGGAAACGTACCCATTTTTTCTGGATGGAGGCTTTTTGCTCTGGCGTCAGGTATTGCAAGATGCGCTCGTCATCGATCATCACCAGCGTGCCGTTGTAATCGACTACTTCGCGCTCAGCCGAGTAGTACAGCGGTACGATTTCGATGTTTTCGAGGAAGATGTACTGCCAGATATCGAGCTCAGTCCAGTTCGAAATTGGGAATACGCGAATCGATTCGCCTTTATCGACTTTCGAGTTGTAGATGTTCCACAATTCTGGGCGCTGGTTTTTCGGATCCCAACGGTGGTTTTTATCGCGGAATGAATACACGCGTTCTTTCGCGCGGGATTTTTCTTCGTCGCGGCGCGCGCCACCAAAGGCCGCATCAAAACCGTATTTGTTCAAAGCTTGTTTCAAGCCTTCGGTTTTCATCACGTCGGTGTGCTTGGCTGAGCCGGCGGTGAACGGGTTGATGCCGGCTTTCACGCCTTCTTCGTTCACATGCGTGATCAGATTCCAGCCTTCGGCTTTCTGTTTTTCACGCAGCTTGTACATATCCTGGAATTTCCAGGTGGTATCCACGTGCATCAGCGGAAACGGTGGCTTGCCTGGCGCAAAGGCTTTTTTGGCCAGATGCAGCATCACCGCTGAGTCTTTACCAATCGAGTACAGCATGACCGGGTTTTCAAATTCGGCGGCCACTTCACGGATAATGTGGATGGATTCGGCTTCCAGCTGCTTTAAGTGCGTCAGCCGCGCTTCAGACAAAGTATTCATGGCGTGAACTTCAGGATTTCAAAATCGATAGAGAATGGAGATGGAATTTACGGAGAAATTCCCAAACCAAAAAGACGTTTTGGCTATATCGTTAGATCTAATTGCTCTAGGCGCTGCGCATGGTACTGCTGCATTTTCAGCTGGCGGCCAAAGGAAGCCGGGGTGAGGCTTCAAATAGCAATGGCGGCCTGTCGCCGCCATTGCCTGCCTGCAGCAGATTACTCTGCCGAGCCTACCGCCGACCAAGCCCGGCCCAGCGGATTGAAGGTCGGTTTTTGCCCGCCCCACAGTTGTTCCAGATCGTAATAATCGCGCACCGGTGGCAACATCACGTGCACCACGAGGCTGCCGGCATCCACCAGCACCCACTCGCCGCTCTCTTCACCTTCGGTACTGACGATTTCGTAGCCTTTGGCTTTGAGCTCAACTGACACATTGTTGGCCAAGGCACGCACCTGACGATTTGAATCGCCGGTCGCTACGATCATGCATTCAAACAGATCGGTCAGTTGGGTAGTATCCAGGACTTGGATTTCCTTGCCCTTGATGTCTTCCAAGGCCGCCACGGCCACGTCGCGCATGGCGCTTACCATTTCATTCATAGTTATTCCTTAAAACAATACAGCCCACTGGCCACCAGCAGGGCCGACACGGGGGTCAGT
The DNA here is from genome assembly GCF_000799095.1 of Chitinibacter sp. ZOR0017. Lineage (NCBI taxonomy): Bacteria > Pseudomonadati > Pseudomonadota > Betaproteobacteria > Neisseriales > Chitinibacteraceae > Chitinibacter > Chitinibacter sp. ZOR0017. Next base: position 183,499 of record NZ_JTLG01000014.1, read on the forward strand.
GCGGAGACATCTTCCCCCCGCGACAATTTGTCGCGGATCAGTGTCGACGATACCGGCAGCAGCGGGCTGGCTAATTGACTGATTTTACCCCGAGACAGCTGCGCCGGGGTGGCATTTACATGCCGAGCGGCAAATTCTGCTGCCAAATCAGGGCTTAAATCATTAAATGCATACTCGGGCCGGGCCGCAATCACTAAATGCCCGACCTCTAATAAATCACGCCAGCGGTGCCAGCGCGTCAGTTGCCGCCACGAATCGGCCCCGATCAGCCACACCAACAAGGCGTCAGGGGTATCTTGCTGCAACTCAAGCAGGGTATCGATTGTGTAGCAATACCCCTCGCGATTTACTTCTCGATCATCCACCAGCAGGCCGCTTTCACCGGCAATCGCCGCCTGTACCCACGCCAGCCTTTGCTGCGGGCTGACCGGTGGTGCCGGCCGGTGCGGCGGCAAACCCGTTGGGATCAGCCGCACTTGATCCAGCGCCAGCGAAGTGCGTAAACACCGCGCCAAGGCCAGATGTCCGTAATGAATCGGGTCGAAAGTGCCGCCAAAAACGCCGATAGTGCGCATCACCGAGACGCTCAGCACTGCTGATGCTGGGCGACCACCTCATCGAGTATCAAGCGCTGCAGCCGCTGGGCAAAAGCCGGGTCCAAACCCGTGGCGGCTGCCAGCGCCGCCGTTTTGGCCAGCTGCTGCGCTTCTCGATCAGCATCTTGCGCCGGCAATTGGTGCTGCTTTTTCAGTTGCCCTACCTGCGCGGTAACCGCAAAACGCGCGGCCAGCACAGTAAAAAGCTGCTGATCCAGCTCGTCAATTTGCGCGCGCAGCGCGAGCAATTCAGCCGGCACGCTCATTAGCTGCGCACCTCGCCATCCCCGAGCACAATCCATTTTTCGCTGGTCAGGCCTTCCAGCCCCACCGGGCCGCGGGCGTGGATTTTGTCGGTCGAGATGCCGATTTCGGCGCCCAGACCATATTCAAAGCCATCGGCAAACCGGGTCGAGGCATTCACCATCACGCTGGCACTATCCACCTCGCGCAAGAATTGCCGCGCTTTGGTGTAGTTTTCGGTGATGATCGCGTCGGTATGGTGGCTGCCATAGGTATTGATGTGATCAATCGCGGCTTGCAGATCATCCACCACGCGAATCGCAATAATCGGTGCCAGATATTCGGTACGCCAATCTTCTTCAGTGGCAGCAATGGCCGCTGGCAAAATCGCCTGCGTCGCCGCACAACCGCGCATTTCAACGCCTTTAGCCTGATAAATCGCGGCGATTTGCGGTAAAAACTGTGCCGCCACCACGCGGTGGACCAGCAGGGTTTCCATCGTATTGCAGGGCGCGTAGCGTTGCGTTTTGGCGTTGTCGGCAATACGCACGGCTTTGCCCAGCTCGGCTTCATCATCCACATACACATGGCAGATGCCATCCAGATGCTTGATCACCGGCACGCGTGCATCGCGGCTAATGCGCTCGATCAGCCCCTTGCCGCCGCGCGGTACGATCACATCCACGAATTCGCTCATCGTAATCAGCTCGCCCACCGCGGCGCGATCTGGGGTTTCGATGATTTGCACCGCTGTTTCTGGCAGGCCGGCGCTGGCGAGGCCTTCTTTCACGCAAGCGGCGATGGCCTGATTGCAATGAAACGCCTCGCGACCACCGCGCAAAATGGTGGCATTGCCCGATTTAATGCACAGGCCGGCCGCGTCGGCGGTGACGTTCGGGCGGGCTTCATAAATAATGCCGATCACGCCCAATGGCACGCGCATTTTGCCGACTTGAATGCCACTAGGGCGGTATTTAAAGTCGCCCATATTGCCGATCGGATCGGGCAGCGCGACCATTTCGCGCAGCCCTTGCGCCATGGTGGCGATGGTTTTTTCAGTTAGTTGCAGGCGATCCAGCAGCGCCGGTTCCAGGCCATCTGCGCGAGCTTGCGCCATATCTTGCTGATTGGCGGCCAGCAACAGCGCTGCATCGCGCTCAATTGCATCCGCAATCGCGTTCAGCGCGGCGTTTTTCGCGCCGGTCGAGGCTTTGGCCATCGCGCGGCTAGCGGCCCGCGCCTGACGGCCTACATTCTGCATGTAAGCTTGAATATCCATCGTCATGAATCCGTGACTGTTTTTTTAATCGAATCAGCCTATTGTATCGCTTACTAGGCGGCGGCGATACGGCTAGTGCGCCAGCCAGCGCTGCGCCTTGGCCGGCAATTGCAAGACCGTAACGCCCACATTATCGGCCAGCGCCCGGTTAAACCAATCCGGGGCCGAACTTTGCACGGCAATCAACGTAGGGCCGGTCGGCAAATCCAGCCAGATTGGCGAACCCGAATCACCCGACAAGGTATCGCAGCGATGGAAGATCGTGCCATTACTGCGCAGCTGGGTGAGCTGGCAGCCATGATGCACCGACAACTGGGTATCATGGTCTTCGGCAAAGCCACCCTGATTCACCTGCTGGTTTTGCTGCAAAATGCTGCGCATTAACTGCTGGCGTTTACCCTGAAACAGCTGCATCGGGCTGGGTGGCGTTCCGTCTTTGAGCTTGAGCTTAATCAGCGCAATATCATACGGTGCGGCGCTAGGGGCGATATACACATCATCGCCTTTATAGGTCAGCCCCTGGCGGAAACGCGGATGAAATAGCTGGCCCACGACTTGATAGCGTGCCTGATACTGGCCATTGTGAAAGCCCGCCATAAACCAACGCCCGGCATCAATCTGCCGCGGCTGCATCAAGAAGCAATGCGCCGCAGTGATCGCGACATCAGGGGCAATCAGCGTGGCCGTACATGTGCCACCCGATTTTACCTCCAGCCGGCCTATCGCATTGTAAGGTGCGGCATAAGGCGCACTGATCATCGTACGATCATCGTGACCAAAAAAAAGCGCCTGCTGCTCTTTGCTGAGCGCAGACGGATTTGCCAGCGCGACCCCTGCCGCACAGAGCAAAGCAAAACTAGTGCAAATCAACTTCACGGCACAACCTCGTGGAGAAACGAAAAAAGGACGGCAAGCCGTCCTTTTTTCTTTAATCAGGCAAGAAGCTGATTATTTTGCAGCAGCGGCAGAAGCTTTAGAAGCTACAGAAGCAGCAGAAGCTTTCTTAGCTTGTGCTTTTTGAGCAGCAGAAGCTTTAGACGCTACAGAAGCCGCTGAAGCTTTTTTAGCTTGGGCTTTTTGAGCAGCAGAAGCTTTAGAAGCTACAGAAGCAGCTGAAGCTTTTTTAGCTTGAGCTTTTTGAGCAGCAGAAGCTTTAGAAG
>NZ_JTLG01000015.1:0-20449 GCF_000799095.1 Chitinibacter sp. ZOR0017
CATTGAGTCACCTAATTGTGTATGAGGTGCAGCATAACACCTCTAATCAGGTGGCCAAATTCAGTGTGCCACTACACTTGGGCGGTCCAGTGTATTTTACAGCTCCCCTTCCTCCGCGGGTTGATCCCCCTCGACTTCTGAATACAAGTGGATTTCAAAATTCTTTGGTTGTCCTAGTTGAGGGAGCTTGGCGGAGTATTTTATGACGATTTGTCCATTGAGAAGCGTCTTGCCTCTGCTGTTACGGTCTAACGCGACTTTGTAACTCTCTGGATTGGCAAAATGATTCTCGATTACCTTTAGTTTTTTGTTATTTTGCTGATCATGCTTTTCGGCGAGTGCTTTTTGTAGTTTCGCTTTGAATTGCCGAGAAAACATCACCGTAGGATTTAGGTCACTGTCGCCCAATTGGCGTCCCATGGCGAGTACCGCTGGTAAAAACTCTGATCCGTCGGCGTCAAACTCTCCTGTGACCACTGGCTCACCTTGTTTGTCTGCAGTGAAATGATATCGTACCTTTACCTTCAAACCGATTGAAAAGGATGGGTCAATCGGTACACCTACGCGAGCAGTATGATTTAACGCAAGGGTCTTTAACTCTTGAGCAAAAACCTCTGTGAGTCGTGCAACTCTCCTATATTTTTGATTATTCTGAGCAGCAGAAACTGGCAATGTTTTTAGTAATTTGTATTCAAATTTAATTTTGCTATAAGAAAAACCATCCTCTGCTGATGGTAATTTTAGAACCAAGCCACCTTGACCAAACTTGTAAGAGCTGTCAATTAGTGTGGATAAATCTGCATTGCTTTCGATTATGTTTCCTGGAATGAATAAAACCTCATAATCTAATTGGCAACGCTGAAGGTCACATGCTGGGGATATTGCCAGAAATAATTTGCCTTTCGAATGTTCCTCAAGAGACTCAAGCACATCGCCAAAAGCAATTTTAATGTTGTCTGAAGTGGGAGTAGGCGCAACAGCTATATCAGCAAATAATTCGAAGAGCACGCTTGAGGGCAGCAATTTCCCATCAAAAGGAGCATCTCCGTAGGCATGCCCCTCTGGGAGAACTTCCTCTTGTAACCCTTTTGCCATCCGAACGCGTGCAGCCAAAGCCTCAGAAAGCAGTAGAGTTAAATAAGATTGGGGTGTATCACTTTCTCCGTCCAGTCGCAGAGTCTTTAGAATTGTTAAGTCATGAACATCGAGTCTGCTTCTTAACTCAATTTTTAGGCTCGTTGCAGCTGCAGAAATCTCATGTTCAATCGTGTCAAGATACCCACTTAGCTGTTTGGCCGATTCGTAAGACTCAACAAATTCTTTTAAATGAGACTCTATCTCAGCAGGTGAAAAGTCAGCCTTGTCCATGGTATGAAAGAAAGCACCTCGTACACCAGTATCCTTTCTAAAAAGAGCAAGCTCGTTTGGTGCCGGCAATGAGGTAGACATGAGAACGATTACTTTTGGGAACGACTCCTCGTCAATAACGATTTTGGTTGCAAGTTCATCACTTATTGCCTTGTGATGCAATCGTGCTTCTTCATGATTGCTAACCCCTTCTAGAAAGAAGTCAATGAACACAACAGAGCATGCATTCAAATCTGCACGCGCGTCTTCTAAACTCCCAAAGGTTTTGGGAGTAACGCCAAAGTATTCAGTAACAACTTGCTCCAAATTTCGTAGCCGACGCAGTTCTGCAGTGTGCTGCTCGTCTAAATCAACAAAGAGGCTTTGAAGAAAGTGATGTTGACCGGCAAGATGTGCGTTATATATCTTCGACAGACTCTCGTTTGTTGCATTCAGCAGTACCTCGGGGTTGGTGCTCTGAATTTCCAAAAGGGCGCTAAGAGCGGCACAGTTGTCTGGCGATGCTTTAAGCTCCTTATAGAATATAGCCAAAGCGTCGCCATTGATAGTCTCTGGGTTTGGTGCTAGATACAAATCATCAATGATAACAACGCTCCCCACTCCCGCCTTAAAGGCCTTTAAAAGGCTCATTTTACCCCCCCTTAGAATTTCAATATGAAGCCTTGATGGGTGCCTTCCTTCGCTGGAAGTAACCCCAACTCTGCATCATTTTCAGTCGCGAGTTTTTTAGAAATATATAATCCAAGGCCTCGGCCATTTGCCCCTTTTGAGGTGTAAAAGGCATCAAAGACACGACTTCCAATATCTTCAGAAATCCCAGGCCCATTGTCGGAGATGGTGACCAACTTGCGGACAGTATCAATATCAACATTGATTTTCGCGCGTTCATTGCGATTTATGCGTCGCGCCAACCAAAAGACAGAGTTATTGAAAATGTTGTCAAATATCTGAATGATTTGTCCTCGCTCGACTTTACGTGTGAAGGCTCGTCCTCCAGAAACAGCCATGTTGAACTCAACGTTATGCCGAGCAAATTTCGTTTCATAGAAATCTTTCATTTCTGCTATTAGCTCTGGAATTTCAAGTGTTTCTCTCCGTTGTCGACCGGGAATGCTAAGTACATCGATTACACGAATTCTCTTATTCAATGTCTTCAGTACAGATGCAAGTGCTTGGAGCTTTTTGGGGTCATTCGCCGTTTTTTTATCGGCCAAGAGATCGAGCGCATCCTGAGTTGTTCTCGCTAATTCGTGAGCGAGGAGTTCTACCATCAATCCGACGCCAGCAAGATGCGTGTAGGTTTCAACTTCTTCATTTTTTGATTTGAGTGTTTGCTTGGCACGATTCCATGCATCCTGCACTTCGCCTAATTCTTGCAATACGCTTTGAATAGTTGCAGTTTCTGCTGGAACACGCGCCTTTAAGCGTTTTAGATTTTGGGCTGCACTTTGGCTTGAATCTACGATGCGGGCATCGATGTCCTGTAAGGTCTCTTCGTCGGCGACTTTATTTTCCTTATCAACCTTTTCTAGAAATGACTTACAGTCAGCAATAATTGCTTGGCGAAGTAGGCGCCGAAGAGCTTCTCGCTCAGGAGAGTCTCTGAATCCTTCTCGATTGGTTTGATCGACAAGCTTTGGATTTCCCTTCGAGCTAATTCGTAAGTAGCCTACAATTTGGGCGCGATTCAACTTGTATGCCGAGCTGGCAAGAGCTTTTCTGTCCAAATCCAACCAATCATCTTGGGCGGAGCCATATGGATACACGCGAAAGCCGTCGCGAAAGACTAGAAGCCCACCGCTCCAATGGCGAACAAAATCACCAAGTCCACCTGCCCACAGCACTTTCTCTTCTCGCAAGAATCTCCCACGGTTGAACCAGTAAAACTTTGCTTCAAAGTCTCCAAGAGTTTTCAGGGCTTCAACGACTTCATCGGAACGCGCTAGCTTTTCTGCATTTTTCTTTCGCTTAGGTTCATAGCTTACGACAGTTGCCAAGTGAGGGCCTGCATGGGTCAACTCCTCTTCTCGCCTATAATGGCTATATACCGTCTTAATAGTGAGTTCTGCACAACTTTCGTCTGTAGATTCAGCAGCTATAGCTCCCGCACGGAATGTAATAGTACAAACTGCATCCGCTGATTTCAGGCGTGCAGACTCAAATACGGGAATTAGGTTTGTCTCTTTACCTTGGAATTGAACACTCAAAAATTGGTTGGCTACTGATGATTTGAAGGGGTCAGCCAACTTACCTAGGTCAAATCGTGATAATTCTTTCAGCTTGTCCAGATCCCAATCAGACTGTAGATCCTTGATGACAATAGTCGTTCCTTTGGGCTTTGATTTGAAGGGCCCAATAACTGGCTCGAACTGAAGCGACCAGTGATCTAGGTCGAGCATTGGATTGGCATAAATTGGTCGCCAATCCAAGTCGAGCACAAATTCTCGGGGCTCCGATTCTACTGCAGACACTACCTGTACGAAATGGCCAAGGCGCATCGCTGCGAGGCGGCCAATTCCTTTCTCTCCCAATGGAATGCGTTCGTTGTGACTATCTTCGTCTTCGTTATCTTCGAGGAGAAAATTTTTTTCTTCAAGTCGATTTGTAGTTCCTACGGTTAGATAGCACAAATTCAGCGCAGTATCGTTCATTCCAGTGCCGGAATCGATGACTTTGATGAAATTTAGCTCTGCGCAAGTGTCCTCGAGTGTCGCCAGTGCATTTGTCCGCGAGTTAGTTTGAAGAGCGCCGATAAAATCTTCGACTGCATCGTCTGGGGCGCTACTATCAATACCCGCTTCGACTTCAGCTAGGAACTGCTCTGCATTCCATGCAAGACTAGTGTCTTTCCATTTGCGCAGAAGTGCCCGCTTCATTGAGGTTTGCATGACAATTTGAATCTCGATGCCAATCTCTTCTGAGCCAGCATCCAATCCATTCTTGATTAGTTCGTATAGCGCCATTCCGTCGGAACTAATGAGCTCCGCACCGAGCTCAAGAAGCACTCGCGCTTTAAATGTTAGTCCCAATCACGCCTCCTAAAGCTGGCAAACCAAGCAGCCTTGATCATCGTCTTCATCGCGTTCCTCGGCAGTGTCTGCATCTGCAAAAATTTCCAGTAAAGTGGCATTTTCTTTTCGAGATTTTAGACGTTCGATGCGAATCACGTGTTCGCGCTTGATTTGTTCCACGCGTTTCGGCTGCTCTAGCTCTGCTAGGCTTTCACCTTGGCTCCATGTGAAAAAATTGCCTGTTTTCTCATATGGACGTTCATATTCTTTAGCTTTTTCATATAAATCTGGATAGGTTTCTTTGAGCCTAACCCATTCTATCTTTTGCTGATAAAAACAAAAATAGCAGCCTGATCTAGTTCTTCCCCATTTCGTGTAGGGCGGCATTCCCACGCCCGATGTGCGTAGAATCTCCTCTATATCACGAAGCACCAAGCCGTCTTCTCTAAATGGATATACGGCCTTAATGTTAGGTTTGTGGCTAATGTAACCACTACGGTTTTCTTCTGCACGCAAACCAACGTAGTTGATTACTTCATCATCTCCGCAATGTTGCTCAAATGGTTTGAGTTTCAGTGCTCGCGTGCACCAGCGACGATGATTGGAAGGGATCATGCCACCATACATTTCATACCAATGATCAAAACCAACATCGGCATTTAATCTGATAACTTCTTTACCTAGATAACTTGTGATGCGATCCAAGTATTCATAGGTTTCAGGGAGTTCTTTGCCGGTGTCGCTAAAGATATATTCCATTTCTGGAACTCGATCCCGCATATAGATGGCCAAGGCTGCGCTATCTTTGCCGCCTGAAAGGCTCAGGATATGTCGAACACGCTTTTCTTCAGCCATGTTTGGTTTCCTCTTCTTGCTGTATGTCAGCCATCAATTGCAGATCCATAATGGCTTGAGCAAGCGCAGCAGCAGCCATTTGGGCATCTCCTTGCGCCGTGTTCTTGACCAACGCTAGTACGTTTTGTGCTAGCGCTTTTGAAGAGTCCGTTGTAGCCACAAATACGGCCTGCTCTTCACCTCCGGCCATCGTTAGCGTCAAGCCGACAAAGCGCTCCGCAGCTCTAGGAGCTACTCCTCGGCGCATCACAACCTGCATCCAACGTTGATATCGACCGCAAAGTTCGGACAACCCCTGTTGGAAGTCGCTGATTGAGTCATCAGACCATGAGTCTAGAGGACGCCTTACAATCAGGCTACCAACGGAATCTAACCATTTTTCATCGCTCAGTATCAGATCCGTGCAACGCAAAATGAAACTTTTTAGTTTGGCATCTGCAAGTGTGGATCCCTCTTTGCTGCATTCTGCCTGAAGCTGATTTCTAATGCGATTCAAAGGCCCGCTGATTTTGAATCCTCTATTGAGCTCTACTGCAACGTCCTCTTGTAACTTGCGATAGGCAATTCCCAGATCTGTTAGCGCATTAGTAAGCCAAATCGCGAACGAGTCTGTGGACTTGGACTCAAAATGTGCCTTAGGTAGTGTCTGAGTGAGTAGGGCGATTGGATCTGTTGCTTTGCTAATCATTGAGCGTACTAGCGTTGCATCTTTGCCAATGCGCTGAGTTTGTTTGCTAAAGTCGGGCAGACGAATAAACCAGCGAATTAAGGTTCGGGCAACGTCAAGGTAAGAAGCATTCTGACCTAACTCGCAGCCTATTGCTGCCAGAGCATTCCGATAATCCGTTAGCAGGCGAATGTTGCCGTCTGCATTCACGAGTTCTCTCAGCGTGAAAATTTTAGGGCTTTTGAACATGCGTTGGAGATGTTCAGAAGTAAGCTCCAACACAAGTGATCCACGTTCGAATATGGCGCATCGGCTCCTGTTTACTAGCAAGTACATTACAATCCAAACACTTGCAGGCCCTGCGCGAACACCAAGAGGCGGTGCTTTAAGAAGCCCGAGTAGAGATTCGAAGGTTTGTGGTTCGGCATTCCCTAGGCCGGTGGCGATGACTTCCCAGACGTATTCAATATTATTGGAGGCAGAGCTCGTTGGCTCATGCAGGGACCATTGACCATTATGTTCATGCCAAATGCCCGTCTCGCGAAGTAACGAAGTATGTATGAGACGTTCTGGAGGGTATTCATTTTGTCCGCAGATTGGCGTCGTTTCATTTCCGTTGAGAATGACATCAAACATGCGTTGCCGTGCCATTACGATTGGTGATGCGGGCTTATCCTTGTTAATCAGCTCGTTTACGATACAAGGTGTCTTTGGGAATACTTTGTCAAACAGCCACGATGCCAGCTGACTTGCATTCATTAACTCGCTGCCATGGATTGTATGGCCGAGATGCCAATAGGTTGCACCGGGGAACTCCGCTGACGGCATAAGTGCGGATGTAACTATGCGTTCCACGCTGGTTGCGGCTTCTTGGAGGCGGCCTTCAACATAGCGGGTGGACCATGGGTCTAGGCGCTTTGCGGATACCTCCCGCATGATTGCTTGCCAAATTGCAAAGTCAGTTAAGGCGGCTCGTCCTTCTGTAGACAAAACTAAGTAGCCGCTGACACTGAGCAAATCATCGTCTTCAATGGGTTTCAAAGGACGCGTTGAATCTTCTTCACCCGCAACAGCCAATATAATTTTTAACCAACCATCAGGCTGCGTTTCATCTGTTTTTTGTTTGGGTATTTGAGGCCAGTTTTCAGCTGTGCCAACGAGAACTCCCATTGTCCGGATGGTTCCTGTTTTGTCGTAGTGACGTGTTGCTACGACTGGACGTTTGGATAGTGCTGCGTTAATTCCCTCTTGTATCAGGTCGTTTTCATTCCGGCGTGCAGCTTCTTCATAAAGCCCTTCAATATTGACGGCATCAGAAACGGCAAGCGTGAACTCCGTATTGCTTTTCCGCTTAATGAGCACGCCTTGTTCGACTAAAATTGCAAGTTTGCTGGAAATTTCAGAAACATCTGTGCCGCCGAGTGCATAAGCAATGGTTTCTGCGTTGGCAGTAATTCCAAGGCCAGTTTGAGCTAATTCAAATATGGCAATGGCTTTTAGTACACTTAGTGCAATTGCATCTTGTGTGATTCGAAGAATGGCCTCCTGAGCAAATGCCCAGCGGCGTTCAGCTCCAAGATCTCTAAAGCGGAGTCCATAGCCTCCAGCTAAAAAATCGTAGAGGTCAGAAATACGATACCAATTCCCTATTGCGTGTTTCTGAGCGAAATCGCGAAGTCCGTTCGGTTCGGAACCTTTTAGAAAAGCGTGAAAAGTACGTTCACTCTGACCAAATCTCTTTGATACGGTTGCTATTGCGGCTAAAGTCAGAGGATGGAGTGGATAGAGGTATTCGGCTTCCTTAAGGAGTGCTTTATCTGATTCAGATGTTGTTCGTAGTATGCCGAGTTCAACCGCGCGAGCGTAGAGTGATTGTGCTTCTGTGATCAGCTTTTGGTTGAGCAGTAATTGCTGTGAGCTGCCCAGAGAATGACGCGCAAAGTGGGCATATCGCTCGATTGGTTCATCAAATGGAATTTCCGCAAAGCGAGCAGAAATTTTGTGCCACTCATCGCCTAGAGAGCGACCAACTCCCGCAGCGTAGCTGGCGAAATGTTGGTGTAGCATGGCAATTACAGCCAATTTGTTATCATCAAGTTTGCAAGCAGCCTCTGCGACGTGCTGAATTGCAATCAAATCACCTTCTGCAGGGTACAGGGCTGCATGTTCAATGAACTTGCCGACCTCATCAACAAGCAATGTAAGGCCTTGGTAACCATTCCTCTGAAGTGCTGCGGCAAAATCAACGGCCATTTCACCAGCTGCACTATTGAAAGGAAGACCCTTGTAGGTTCCCTTTGCAACATCGAATTGCATCTGTAACGTAGTAAACGCGATACTTTTATCAAGTCCAGCAAGAGCATCTGATATTGAGGTTGCTAGGGCTGCGCCAAACGAAAGGCGTGACCCAACTACTGCTAAGCAGTAGCGATGTACGGTTTCAAATTGATCTGCAATGCTTGGGGCAACTGCACGCAAACTCGTTGCGGCTGCCCCATGTGCTTCTGGGCCTGCCATTAGCTGCGCGAGCATTACCCCTAATGCTGATTTACCACTTCCATAGGGTCCTACGATTTTCCAAGCGCGTTGCGCATGTCCGGATGTCAAATCATTAGCGATCAGGCGAATTGCATTGATGCTGTTGGGGGTTAAGAGATAGCTCTCAATAATTCGATCGTCGCTTAAATCTCGCTCTAAAGAAATTGAACGTGTGTGCTGACCGTCTAGTGTTAGTAGGGAGATAATTTGCTCAGGCATTTTCCAGCGCCTCTTTTGGTGACCACAATTGGAACTGTGGATCTAATTGGTTTGAAGTCAGGACAATGCCTTGCGTGTCTGCGGTATCAACGAATCGAAGTGCTCCGCTAAGCGGGCCGTCAATGGTGCGCTCAATAAGCAGCCTAAGTTGGTGTTCGTTTAATCTGAAAACCACGCCGGGGCTGTAGTCGCCTTTAAGGAGGCTATTGAAATCAGTAGTAGCACTTTGTTTTTGGCTTAATAAGAAGTCTACCAATGCTAATGCAAAAATCCTTGGTGTCAGTTCAACTTGGACATGAATATCGGTACTGTAGAGGGTTCGGCCATCTTCTGTTTTTGTTGCTTTAAGTAGACCCAAATCTTGTAACGGACTCCACGAGGCATCGTCCGAGTTTTTTTCTGAGGGTAGGTAGGTCTGAATAAAAAGCGAGGCATGTTGTTCTAGCGTTGACGGAGCTAATGAACGCACTAAAGACTTGCTGCGTTGGTCTAATGCTTGTACCAGACGGGCACGTTCGAAACGAATCAAGCGCCCTTCCCCAAAAACTTCATTCCATGCTGCCAGGCCTGCACGCGTGCTTAATTGCCAGTGAATAAGCCAAAGAGACTCCAGTGACTCTAGATAGGTATCCCAGGCTTCTCCAAAGAGACGCAAACCAATAGGACCAGGTGCGTGCCCACCATCTCCGGTGGACTGGATCACTCCGCTAGCTTCAGCCCAGAATTGGAGTGACTTAACCATGTTCCGACCAATTCCAAGCACCGACATCGCCTGTTCCTCATCCCGCAGAATGCGTGGATTCGCAAGCACTGCGCGATATATTTTTGGCAGCCACCCGTAGCGGCAAACGAAAGATTCGTGTCCAGAAAAGCGCTCTATTTGCTCTGACCTTGTTGTCATTCTTTATTCCTTTGGCTGTTGACGTTATCCGTTACAGGGCTTTCTGCGCGCTGAATAATAATGCGCTTGCTGGTAACGTCAAAATATATATCCACAGCATCCCCTTCTTGGAGGCCTGCATTCCGAAGCAATGGGTCGCTCAGAGCGATTCTCCCAAGTTTTTGCACTGTTTTAGTATCAAAAAATACTTCGTTTGTACTTTTCATGTCATTTTTCATGCTTTATTTTGATCTATTTTACTACTTATTTTGGTATTTTTTTGTACGTTTTGATGAGAAGAATGCGCGTTTGTAACTTATTTGACAAACGGTTGAGAGCTTCCATCACTGGTTTCTGCTTGATGAGGGCTTCCTGGAAGTGGGGGCGAAGTTGATGGTTTTGCTGGGTCTACTTTTGACTTACTTCGCCACTCGCCAGTCCGAGAATTCATTAACTATTGTGGAGTACCATGCTGGCGGATCAGTAAAGTCTTTTTCTAGGTGGTTGTAACGGATTGTTTTTGCACGCCAAGCCGCTGTGAGCCTGAGTTCTGGGCTCGCCATAATCCATGCAGCCAATTGCAGTAGATGCCAGCGTTCATGGAGCGGGCGTAATATGAAAGGCAGTCTAAGATCAGCAAGTGGAATATCATCGATCCGGAGTTCATTTGTTATATGCTTGCGTAAAGCCGCAGACTTATAGCGACTCGTCATCAATTTACACAGCTGATGTAATACGCTTAAAAATCCGATGTTAATACTGGTTCCGTTGTGATCCGCAGGTGCATCAAGTGATGCGATTGCGCGCTCTAAAACTTGATATGCTATTCGATCATAAGGCTCAGGAGCCTCAGTCACGGTGTCGCGTAAATCCAACCCGCATTTGAAGCAAGTACTGAGTGGTCCGACGTCAACTATATCTGGGCGACCAAGTTCCAGTCGATGAAAGATTATCGGTGCTTCACAGCGTGGACACCGCTCATGAAGCATGCAGTTGTGAGTCGGGCAAAAAACATTAAATCCAACACGCCACCTGCGACGGTAATATGGCTCTGAATCTTGGGCAAGGCAGGCAGGACAAAATTGCATGCCAAAACCGTTGCGTGTGCGATGGTACATTTTTAACGGCAGTATCCAGCGCAACAATCCTGCGGAATGAAAATGCGGATAAAGGATGTGCTCATATGCGCGTAACGTTGTTGCTTGCCCGGCTTCAGTGCTTAAACCTGTGTGCGAGCAAATCTCTGTAATTAGCCAATCCGGAGATAAGCGATCAATGTCTCGATTCCAAAGTGGGCGCTCTTTTCCGAACTTGAGGTGGCAAAACGTTTCGACCTTCAGGCCGTGCATGTGAGCAATTCTGACTAGCCACGACGACAGCAATTCGTCATCAAGCGGTTTGGGGTGTATCGTCCATAGTGCTTGGGTTAGATTTTGCATAATCCATTGAATGCTAGATGGTTACGTTTGGCTGACATAGTTCATGTATAAAGTTAAATCCGCCACTTCATTCTGTCTCTGTTCAAATGGGTTTAGCATTCGTTATGTATAGTGCTTGTCAGACAAAATAAATAAGGCGAGGGATGATAATTTTTCTTGATACTGAGTTCACGGATTTCGTTGATTGCGAGCTGATAAGCATTGGTTTTGTTTCAGAAGATGGTCAGCACTCGCTTTATCTAGAGGTGCAAGATTTTGACAGAAGCAAATGTAATTCATTTGTTCAGACTGAAGTGTGGGCAAATTTAGGGCGGGTCAAAACTGCTATTGTCCGAAAGAACGAAATCGGGGAATTAATTCGTAGATGGTTCGCGACGTTACCACGCAGCGTGACGCTGGCTTGTGATTCGGAGCATGACCGCCGCTTACTTGCTGCTTCATTTGATGGGCCTTGGCCAACGAATCTAACGGGATGGTACGACCTACGACCACTTATCGATACATCTGTTTTTAATAATGCAGTAGAGCGTTATCACAATTCTGAGCGCCCTTGGCATCACACTTTGTTTGACGCCCATGCTCATCGGGCGGGCTGGTTGGCATACATGGCTAATCAAACGCATGCATAAAATCGTATAACTTCTAAATAGAGACGTGGAATTGATGACAAGTGAATTCCAGTATTTACATGAAGCCAGTATGTTGGATCAATACTCTGCTACCCGAAAGTGTACATTCTTTCGCTGATTTACTAACCGTTTGGCAATTTATATCATTTTGATTAAGAAATGCTCTGGCGAATTCAGCGGGTGAGTGATAGCAGTCCTCGGCTTGGAGGTTTTAACGGAGCTGTTCTTCATGTAGCTAGTCTTTCAAATTAAATTTGATCGGATATTGTGCATCATTAATGAATTTCCCTTTTTGGATGGATAGCTCAGATTTTCTCGTGAGATTGTTAATGTCATTCATTGCTTGCTTATGTTCTGAGATAAATTTTGATTTATTTTCTTGATGTAAATATGACGTTAATTTATTTTTCTTTTTTGGGTTGAGTGGTTTAAATATTCTCTGAAGTTTGATGCTATGGTTTGCTCCACATTGAGCAAGCCAACCAGTAACAAGCTTGGCAGATGAAATATTTCCTTCTGTCATAGCAAGGTTGGTAGTCGATTTGACTTCACCCCAGACTTGATCCCGATAGCCTGTGTGCACTTTAACGGATTCGTATGCTATTCCTTGAAAGCAGTCATAATTTAGATAACGTTCATAGACACGATTTATAACTTGATAAAATCGTTGGTCTTTGCTTTGGAAAAGTTTGTTTAATAATTTGCAAAATGCTGATCCATTGGAGTTGACTTCTATAAAGCGCATGTCCATTTTTAGTGAAAAACAACTAATTAGAAAGTAAGTGTTAGGCTTAATGTCACATTCCCGTATTGCGACAAAGGGATGATCTGCTAGATAGAGTTTACGCTCTCCTTGGTTGTTGAAGCGACCTATTGGTATTTGTGTGACGCTACGTGTCGGTGGAAGAAAATCCTTTAGAGTTACCAGTCCTGAAGAATATTTGTTTACCTCTGCTTCTCTTATTGGTCTAACTCGTGAAAATACTGAACCTTTGGGGTAAATGCGATAGGTTAAATCTAATTTTGCTGCATCTACATTTTTGCTGGTTGAGTTTGGGAATAAAAATGAATGTATTCTATGGCAGTATTCATCAACGCCAATTTCTGGATCGAACTCTTCAAAATTCAATTTAACTTCCTAAGGGTTGTTGAGGAAATGTGTTTTAAAATTTTATTATATTTTGCTGAGGTTGTTGAGGGTTAAAGCAGAATTTTTGCAATATATTTTCTTACATCTGTACTGGGTTCGCTTTCCGCATGGATGGTGGGATCCAGGGCAAATTATCCAGCAATTTGATTGTGATTCGTTCGTCGCCATTCGTAATTGCATGCTCGGCAGCCAGCTTCAGTAAGTCGCATGTATCACCCAGCGTGCCTTCTGATAGCCACAGGAGCTTTTGTGCCATTGCGGTGTCATACAAGTTGGACGCCAGTTTTAATGGCATGCGCTGCTCTAACGTCATTAAAATGCTGCCAAAAGTGGTATCAAGCCGCCATCGCGGCAAAGTTTCGGGAACAAAGCGATTTGATAGCTGGGTATCCGTGTTGAACGCATTGTAGGATTCCTCAATCCCTGCCGCTACGATTGAGATTTTGCATTCATTACCGAGGCTTTTAATTGCATTCCGAAAGTCGCGCTGTTTGCTGAGACTACCTGCAATTAGATGGTGAATTTCATCGATCAGTAGCACTTTCACTTTTAATGTTTCGAAGATATGTTTTACTTGGCGGCAACGTTCGGCTGGTGTTGCCCGTGGCGGATAGGCGATGAACAGCTTGTCGAGAATGCGACCATAAAAATCGCTTACATCTGGATGCGAAGGGGATTCAACCATAACTACCGGCACCACGGCAGCATCTCCATCGAGATTTAAATCAGGTAAGTGGCGATGCTGAAACTGTTCGAGAATCGAGCTTTTCCCGTTGTTTGACGGGCCAACAATCAGCATGTTGGGCATTCTTGTAACCTCGGGATAATTTAAAAGCCGTTCCAGCTTATCAAGAATTTCAATTGCTCTTGGATAGGAAATCCAAGATCCAGATTGAATAGCAATGATGCGCTCTTGATCGGAGCTGGTGATGAGTTCTTTGGCTTTTTTCCCTAGGTGTGAGTAGTTAGGCTTTGTCAAAGCTATTCCTCATCGAATGATCTGATGGCCGAAGGATCGTAGCCTTCAATTTTTGGAGGCATTGCGCTTGGCGTTGCCTTTGCTACAGTTGGTAAACGTTTGGCCAGATTTTTTCGCGATTTGTCGTGTTCAATTCGTTTCTGCTGGGCGCGGCGTGCAACTTTGGTTTTTTCGGCAGACTCATCTTCCAGTTGGCGTTGGCGGTTAATCAGATCGAATAACATTCGTTCATCGATGTTTTTCTTGCCTTCTTTGCGGAGTTGAGATTTTGCATCGCGTAGCTCCCAGATGCTGGCTGCCGGTAGACTGGTGTTGCGATAGGGTATGGCGTAGTAGTGCTGGCTGTTGGGATCAAAGAAATACAGCTGGCTGATATCTCTCGGGTCACGCCGGAAACGAAAGAGTCGGGCGTGTCGATGATACTTCGGGTCACGCGAATTGATCCATGGGCGCAAGACATCGTGGAAATAGTAAATGTCGTCCAGCACTACCCCGTAATCTTGGACGGAGCGCTCTTCAAAAGGCAGAAAATCGAGCCTGATTTTTTCTTCATCGAGTCGGCGGGCGGGTAGACCCCGCGGAAGCTGCCCATTGCCGCCCAGTAAACCCTCTTTCCATTTCTGCAGTGGCGTGCAGCCAATGCCGGTATGAAGACTGTTGTGGTAATGCGCAATCATTAGAATCAGCCATTTTTCCAGTTCGGATAGCGTCATCGTGGCTTTGTTTTCTGCGTCGTAATCGCCTTTTTCATCTATTCCGGAAAATGTAGCACCTGGCAGGTGCTTGAGATTCTCTGAGACGGTACCCATCAGCCGTTCGATATGCGCGCCATATTCAGGTTTTTTTACTGGACGAAGATTCAGGTCGATGTCGTATTCATGGCAAGCGACGCGTAGCATTTCACCGCGAAACTCACGAGCGTTATCCATATGCAAGCAGCCCATGACGCCCCAGCAGGGCCAACTCACATCTACACCCAGGTCATGTAGCCATTTTTCTTTTGGCAAAATGGCGTGGGATACACACATTCCGGCCGACATGGCGGATGGTGGGTCTAGCGTCAAATACATTCCCAAAATCATTCGGCTGTAAACATCGATCATTAACGTAATCCACGGTCGTTTGATCGACTTACGGGATATATCGCTGACAATCATGACCGGCAAAAGCGTGTGATCCATTTGGACCAAAGCGAGTGGCCACTCTGCATCTGGAATGGAGCCAAGATTAGGATCAAATTGCAGGCTAGCGGCTCGCGCTCCTTTGCGGCGGCTAAGACGTTCCTGCTGAGTAATCCATTCAATTCGTCGCCGAATGCTGGTTAGGTGCGGAGCTAGTAAATCAGCATTCCGACAAAGGCGTTGAACTTCTTTTGCTGTTTTGGCTACGGAGGGCTGCTGCTCTGTTAGGTGATAATTCTCAATTCGTTCCCGGATAATGGCTTCGATTTCAATCGGTAGTCGGCCCTTGCCACGGCCGCCGCTCCGCTTGGTCGGTAACAGGGACGAAAGTAATCCAGTTTCCCTATAGGCCGCCAACCAGCGATAAAGAGTCGGACGGCTCACACCAGACTCCTTGACGATTCGGTCTACTGCATCTTTGGCTGATTCATATGGATTTAGAAGTGGCTCGAGCAGGTTTTTCTTGCGTTCGGCTTCTTGCCATTCTTCGTCGGATACTTCAGATAGATCAACTGCGACTGGTAGCGCACCAGTAATGGGGGCTTCGTTCACCGATTTTGGGGGCAAAATGGTGCTGATATCGATGAGTACTTTTTCCTGTGTACCAACTGCTTTGGCCAAAACATGGGTCAGGTCAGCCAGCGCCACGATCACGTACTCGCGATCACCATGTACGAAGGTGTCGCCTTTATTCAGAAACAGAACGCTTGTGCTCATGACTAGGCTTGCTCAGGAAGATAAAGCATGCTTTGCATGGATAACGGCTCATCCAGTACCGCAGCTAATTGGCCATTAATCAGCATGAACCAGACTACTGGTGCCCAGTGCAAAATGCCGGAATCATCTCCGCCGAGTTGCTGTAGTAAGGCATCTACTGAGAGTTCGCCGTCGGCCAGTTGAAGTGCCTCAATTACTCGCGCCACGTCTTGCTCGGCTGGCAGGATGTTTCGGTATTCACGCAGAAACTTCAGGTTCTGCAGGTATGGGCCCCGTATTTCGTGCTCAGTGGCTTTGGTGAATACCCATTCCTGATCTTTTGCAAATTGCGCTGCCTGTTCAAATTTGGCGGAATATTTGTCAGCATTCCGCTTGAGATCTTGGCTGGGTTTGACCTCGGTGAGTTCTGCTGGCTTGTTATGATATTTGACCAGCACATCGGGTACATATTTCTTCGCGCTGCGCCCTTTACCAGTTAGAGGAATTTTGACCGGCTGCTCTTCAAAACTTTCAACCTCAGGGTCAAATTCAAGTAGTAACATATAGTCACGTTCGAGTAAGGACTCGAATGAGTGCATTCGACCATTCTTTTTGCTGGAGAATGCTCCGGTTACCGTGAGATAGTTCTTGGGGACGCGACGTACTGGCATGATGCGCAAATACCTCGATCAGAGTCGATGAGAAACTGTCCGATTCTGTCTCATCGACTTAAAGCGAATAGTCTCATACACTTATAGTCCATCTTCTGCAAAGCCGCAGAAAAATCTCGTTTTCTTGTGATGGCGACAGTAAACGCCGGCGTAGTCAAGATGTGAACAAAAACGGGGCTTAGCCCCGTTTTTTATTGGTATTGCCCTGTAAACAAACAATAATATAGCGTTGCGGTTGATACAGGGAGTAGGTATATGAGTAGCTTACCCAAACACCAGCTGACCATGACGGTGCTGATGACGCCGGATATGGCCAATTTTTCCGGCAAGGTGCACGGTGGCGCCTTGCTCAAGCAGCTGGATCAGGTGGCCTATGCCTGCGCCAGCCGCTACGCCGGCGCATACGCCGTCACCTTGTCGGTTGATCAGGTCACCTTCAAGCAGCCGATTTTTGTCGGAGAATTGGTGCATTTCATGGCCAGCGTCAACTACACCGGCCGCACCTCGATGGAAATCGGCATTCGCGTGGTGGCGGAAAACATCCGCGCGCAAACCCAGCGCCATACCAACAGTTGCTACTTCACCATGGTGGCGATGAGCGAAGAAGGCACACCGCTGGAAATCGAGCCGCTGATCGCGAGCAATGAGCAGGAAGTTATCCGCTGGGTGGAGGCCGAAGCGCGCCGCAATCAGCGGCTGCAGCAGCGCTAGCCAGATTATCCTGGCTGCCGGCAGCGCGCGGCAGATTTACAGGCCGTTCTGTAGCTCGAAACGGTGGCGGGTAAATAGCTGGCGGATGGCGGGGTTGCTGTGGGTAAGGCCCATTTGCAGCGCCGTGGCCACCCATGTGCCGCGTTGGCTTTGCTTGGTGAGCTGCAGCAATAGGGTTTCACTGCTGCGGTAATGGTTGGTTTGGAGAGCGTGCATCAGTGCCGTTTGGCCTTGCAGATCGGCCAGCTGCAAATCTGCGCCAGCCTCGAGCAACAGCCGAATCACCGCATGCTGGCCACGGGTGGCCGCTTGCATCAGCGGGGTCATGCCATTTTTGGTTTGGCTATTAAGTTGCGCGCCATGCTCCAGTAGCAGACTCATGGCTTGCAAATGGCCTTCGGCGGCGGCCCAGTGCAGGGCGGTAAAGCCACCATCATCCTGCGCTTCGGTATTGGCGCTGCGCGAGAGCAGCAAACCCACGAGCGGTAAATGATCGAGGGTGGCCGCCCAGATCAGCGCGGTTTTACCAAGCTCATCACGGCTCTCAATTTCAACGCCCGATTTCAGCAGCACCAAGGCGCGTAGCGTATTGCCGGTTTCTACCGCATGAAAAAACTCTTTGCGGGTGCTGATGCGGTCGTCGTTGCTTTGGTCGTAATCGATATCAACGATGTGATCCCAGGCTTGCTCGGGCTCGGGTTGTTCGGGCGGGAATTGCTGCTGATGCAGCCGTTGCAGGGCAAACAGCTCGGAGGCGACTTCGGGCGGGAAGCCTTGGCGGTCACCGCGTTCATCCACTGCCAGCTCGGCAATATAGGCTTCCAGCTGCTCGCTCCCCCAATACAACAGCACCTGCTCCAGAATCCGCGGATAGCAGTTTTCCAGCTGGTGGGGATAAAAGTCGGCATTGGGGCCTAGTAGGCTGACGATCGCCGGATGCAAGATGACATACTCATACGCGGTTGGGAGGAATGACTGTACCGGCTGTAAGGTTTTCCTTCAAGTGAAATTCTGCGCATAAAAAAACGCCACTGCACGGGCAGTGGCGTTTTCGCGCGAGGCGCAGGTGATTACATCATGCCGCCCATGCCACCCATGCCGCCCATATCAGGCATTGCAGGTGCGTCGTCTTTTGGCAGTTCAGCGACCATGCAGTCAGTAGTCAGCAGCAGGCCCGCTACTGAAGCCGCATGTTGCAGCGCTGAGCGAGTAACTTTAGCTGGATCCAGTACACCCATCTCAACCATATCGCCGTATTCGCCAGAAGCCGCGTTGTAACCGAAGTTGCCTTTGCCTTCCAGCACTTTTGCTACGACTACGCTTGGCTCGTCGCCGGCGTTTTGTACGATCTGGCGCAGTGGCGCTTCGATCGCACGCAGTACGATCTTGATACCTGCGTCTTGATCAGCGTTAGCGCCTTTCAGTTCAGCGATGGTAGAGCGTGCACGCAGCAGCGCAACGCCACCACCGGCTACGATACCTTCTTCAACTGCGGCGCGAGTAGCGTGCAACGCGTCTTCAACGCGGGCTTTCTTCTCTTTCATTTCCACTTCAGTGGCTGCGCCCACCTTGATCACTGCTACACCGCCAGCCAGTTTGGCTACGCGCTCTTGCAGTTTTTCACGATCGTAATCGCTGGTTGATTCTTCCACTTGTTTGCGGATAGTTGCTACGCGTGCTTTGATCGCGTCTTCGGCGCCAGCGCCGTCGATGATGGTGGTGTTTTCTTTCGCCACTTCGATGCGTTTGGCTTGACCCAGCAGTGACAGATCCGCTTTTTCCAGGCTCAGACCCACTTCTTCAGCGATCACAGTACCGCCAGTCAGAATCGCGATGTCTTCCAGCATGGCTTTACGACGGTCACCAAAGCCTGGGGCTTTCACGGCAACGGTTTTCAGGATGCCGCGGATGTTGTTCACCACCAGTGTGGCCAGTGCTTCGCCATCAACGTCTTCGGCGATGATCAGCAGAGGGCGGCCGGCTTTGGCAACTTGCTCCAGAACTGGCAGCAGATCGCGGATGTTGCTGATTTTCTTGTCGAACAGCAGCACGAATGGGTTATCCAGTGCGGCGATTTGTTTGTCTGGGTTGTTGATGAAGTATGGTGACAGGTAGCCGCGGTCAAACTGCATACCTTCAACCACGTCCAGCTCGTCTTCCAGACCTGAGCCGTCTTCAACGGTGATCACGCCTTCTTTACCTACTTTGTCCATTGCTGCAGCGATTTTCTCGCCGATTACAACGTCAGAGTTCGCAGAGATCGAGCCAACCTGGGCGATTTCTTTGCTGGTAGTGCATGGTTTAGCGATGGTTTTCAGCTCAGCCACCAGGGTTGAAACGGCTTTGTCGATACCGCGTTTCAGATCCATTGGGTTCATGCCGGCAGCAACGTATTTCATGCCTTCTTGCACGATGGCTTGAGCCAATACGGTTGCGGTAGTGGTGCCGTCACCAGCGATGTCAGAAGTTTTAGACGCCACTTCTTTCACCATCTGCGCGCCCATGTTTTCGAACTTGTCTTTCAGTTCGATTTCTTTGGCAACCGATACACCGTCTTTGGTGATAGTTGGGGCGCCGAATGAGCGCTCCAGTACCACGTTACGGCCTTTAGGGCCCAAAGTTACTTTAACGGCATTGGCCAGTACGTTAACGCCGTTAACCATTTTTGCGCGTGCGCTATCACCAAACAGAACTTCTTTAGCAGCCATGTTATTTCTCCAAATTCTTCAGTTCACTGGATACGGCCATGGGCCGATCCCTTAACAAAGTTAAAGCCGGGCTTAGTCTACGATGGCGAAGATGTCTTCTTCGCGCAGTACGGTCAGCTCTTCGCCGTCGATTTTCACGGTTTGGCCGCTGTATTTGCCCAGAATCACTTTGTCACCCACTTTGACGGTCAGGGCGCGTACTTCGCCGTTTTCCAGCACTTTGCCTGAGCCAACTGCGACCACTTCACCCATATCTGGTTTTTCAGTCGCGCTGCCTGGCAGAACGATGCCAGAAGCAGTTTTCTCTTCGGCTTCAACGCGCTTGATCACAACACGGTCGTGTAATGGACGGATTTTCATGGTGTTAAAACTCCTGAGTAGGACAGTCAAATTACAGTTGTCTGGTTAGCGGAGTGAGCGCTTAGCACTCGCCCCGTTTGAGTGCTAAATGGTAGGGACGCCGAGGCGGTTTTTCAAGAGCCTGCGTGAAAAATTTCTCGGCTTGTCATGCTCTCGACGCAAGGGCGGAGGTTGGTGCGGCGACGCGGGAGATGCTCTGGGGGTATAGCCCGGTGGGTCTTGATTTAAATGCGTTTGGGCGAAATACAGGGTGGGGTATTGGGGCGCAGAAAAACAAAAAGCCCTGATCGCAGGATCAGGGCTTTGAATTTTGGCGGAAGCGCAGAGATTCGAACTCTGGGGGGACTCACATCCCCGACGGTTTTCAAGACCGCTGCCTTAAACCAC
>NZ_JTLG01000016.1:0-57502 GCF_000799095.1 Chitinibacter sp. ZOR0017
TGCCGTCGGCCTGCGCAGCCCATCGCCGCACCGGCGCGGCAACCAATCTCCGCTCCGGCGCAGCAGCCAATCAGGCCGCTTAATCCAGCGTTGCTGGCGCTGAAATCGGCCCCGCCAGCCGCGGCAGCCTTGCCAGAACCAGTGGCTAAACCGGGGCTGAGCGCTATGGGCGCCAGTAGCAATAATCAGCCGGCGGCGCCTGCACCGGTGGATGCGCCGCGTAGCCAAGCTGCGGCCACGGGCGAGCGCGCGGGCGGTGGCGATGATCGCCCGGCCAGTGCGCAAGGCCCGCAATTGCGTAATCCACCGATTAAGGTGCCGCGCCGTTTGCGCCAGACCGAGCAGGCCCTGCAGGGGCGGGTGGTGGTGCTGATTCGCGTGAGTGCGCAGGGGCGGGCGCTGCGGGTGACGGTGCAGCAGGGCAGTGGCAATCCGCTGATTGATGAGTCGGTGACGCAGCAGATACTCGACAATTGGCGTTTCGAGCCGGCCCGCCGTAATGGCGAGGCGATCGAAAGCGAGCTGCCTATCGCGGTCACTATGATCGTTGACTAGGGGTATTACCCTGGGGGCTATTTAAATTATGGCCTACAGGGCGATACTGTCTTGGGTATTGGGCGCGCACAGCGGTAAAGTGAGGGTAAAGCGCGTGTATACGCCCACCTCGCTGCTGACGCTGAGCTCCCCGCCCAGCTGGCCGGTGACCAGGTTGTAGACAATATACAGCCCCAGCCCGCTGCCCCCCTGACCCAGCCGGGTGGTGAAAAACGGATCAAAAACCCGCTTCAGATGTTCGCTGGCGATGCCGGCGCCATTGTCTTCAAAAATCAGCTGGCATTGCTGATCATCACGCTGGGCCAGATACATCCGGATCTGCCCATGCCCTTGTTCGCCAAAGCCATGCAGCAGGCTATTTTGCAGCAGATTACTCAATACCTGCTCCAGCGGGCCGGGGTAACTATCCAGCAGCAGATCTTCCGGCAATTGCAGCTGTACATCGACCCGCGCCGCATCAATATGCGGCCGCAGCATCATAACCACTTCGCGCGCGAGCTCGGCGAGGCCAAATTCCCGCCGCCGTTCGCTATCGGTATCCACTGCCACCTGTTTGAATTGCGCCACCAAGCCGCTGGCGCGGCGAATATTGCGCTCGATAATTTCGCTGCTGCTATGGGCGGTGAGCAGAAAATCATCCAGCTCGGTTTTTTTCAGATTGCCGCTCTCGAACAGGCCCCGCGTTAAATCGCTTTCGCTATGCAGCGCGGTGGCGCAAGTGAGCGCTGCACCCAGCGGGGTATTCAGCTCATGGGCAATCCCGGCCACCAGACTGCCGAGCGCGGCGAGTTTTTCGCTTTGTACTAACTTGGCCATCGCTTGTTGCAGCTCGGCATTGGTGCGGGCCAGCTCTTCGGTGCGCTGTTGCACGCGTTGCTCCAGCGCTTCATTGGCTTCCAAGAGGCGCAGATTCAGCTCGCGGATTTCGCGCTGGAAAATCCGCCGTTCGTGATTATTCAGCGCGCGCAGCGCAATATCGGCGATTTGCCCGGCGTGCATGATTTCATCGGGAATCCAGTTGCGCTGCTCGCCCACGTGCTCCAGCAGCAAGACGCAATGCTGGTGGCTACTGCGCACCGGCAGAGCCAGCATTGATGGCGTTTGGCGCGGGTGCAAAAATCGCTCGGCCAGCGTCCAGACTTCCGGGTGGTGCAGCGCATCGTGGGCGATCAGCAGCCGATTGGCTTTGAGCTCGGCGTAGGCCGCCCCCAGCTCGGCCAGCCCCAAGGCGGGCGGCAAGGGGGCATCGGGGTTCAGGCTATCATGCTGCTGTAGCGGGGTGAGGCCATCCTCGCCCAGCAGCCACCAGCTGGCGCGGCTGAGCTGCAAAATGCTGCAGGCCTCAGTGCAAATCAGCTGGCGAAATTCGGCCTCGCTGCCGTGTTCGATATCATGGTGATTGGCCAGCTGTATCAGCTGGCTGCTGACGCTGGGGCGCAGGCCGGTTTTCATTTCCAGCTCGGCGCGCTGCTCGGGCTGGGCTTGCTCGATGATTTTTTGCTGGTAGGCAAAGCCGTCTTTCAGCTCGGCCAGCGCCAGTGGCGCATTAAATAAGGCCTCGGCATAGCGCGCCGCGGCCAAGTGCTGGCGCATCAGGATGTGGTTGAAGTTATTGGTGAGCGCAATTTGCTGCCCTACCTGAATCAAATCCAGCGCGGTGAGCCAGTCTTCCTGCCGCGCATACACCTCGGCCAGCGTGCTGTAGATATTGGCTTCGCCCCATTGGTAATGCACTTGCCGTGCCAGATCGAGCGCGCTTTCCAGTTGCTGGCGCGCGAGCGGCAGATCGTTTTCGGCCAAGGCGATTTCGGCTAAGCGAAACAGCGATTCGGCAGCGTAATCGGGATAGGGGCCCAGGCATAAATCCAGCGCGCGCTGCAGCTCTTGCCGTGCTTCGCTGTGGCGCTGACATTTTTGCAGGTTCACGCCCAGATTGATGCGGATTTTGGCTTCGAGATAGGCGTCATCCACTTCGCCAATGCGGCTAGCGGCAGCCTGATGCAGCAAAATCGCCGAGGCGGGATCACCCAGCGCATCATAGATTTGCCCCAGCCCCACTTTGGCCAGCATCCAGGTAGTGGGCTCGGCCTGCGCCAGCTCAATCGCCTGTTGCCAGTTTTGCAGCGCGGTGCGGTAATCGCCCTGGGTGTAATGCAGGCGGCCAATTTGCTCGTAAATGCGGGCTTCCAGCCCGAATTCATGCAGCGACTGCGCCTGCTGGATGGCCTCATAAAGCACATTGCGCGCGGCAAAAGCCTGACCTTCGTGATCCATGATTTTGCCGTACAAATCGGCGGCTTGAATCTGGATGCGCGGCTCGCGGGCGCTGCGGGCTTCATCAATCAATTGCAGGCAGGCGCGCCGCGCGGCTTCAGGTTGCAAATGCCAGGCGCGGCGCAAATCGGCCAGTCGGGTGGCTAAGGCCGCTTGTTCGGTAATGGGCAGCGGATCGCGCATGATGAAACCCCAGCAATGGGATGACTTCAGTGTGGCAGATCCGCTTTACATTGCCAGCGCGTTGGTCAGGCGGCCACTGCCTGCTGCCGCGAGGAGCGGGTATTGCCCGGGCGTAGCCGGCGCAGTGCTTGGCCATCGGCGGTAAACACATGAAAAGACTGGCTGGCCGCGCTGATGCTGATGTCGCTCCCCAGTGCCACTTCGCGCTCACCATCACCGCGCACCACCAGATCGCAGCCATTATCCAGCGTCAGATACAGATAGTTGGCCTCGCCCAGATGCTCAACCAGATTGACCTTGCCATTGAATTCTTCGCTGGCGCCGGTTTGTGCGCGCTGACCTTCCAGCAAATGCTCGGCACGAATGCCAACGGTAACGTTTTGCCCCGCTTGCAGGCCACTGCCATCCACTTCGGCAAAAATCTCTTTGCCTTGTTTGAGCCACAGGCGCACGCCATTGGCTTCGACTGCGCGCACTTCGGCTGGTAGCAAATTCATCTTCGGCGAGCCGATGAAGGTGGCGACAAATAGATTGGCCGGCTGCTGATACAGCTCCAGCGGGGTACCGGCTTGCTGGATGTGCCCGTCGTGCATCACCACGATTTTGTCGCCCAGCGTCATCGCCTCGACCTGATCGTGCGTCACATACACCATGGTGGCGTTGAGTTCGCGGTGCAGTTTGGCGATTTCGAGCCGGGTTTGTACGCGCAGGGCGGCGTCCAGATTGGAGAGTGGCTCGTCAAATAGAAAGAGTTTCGGCTCGCGCACAATCGCACGACCAATCGCCACGCGCTGGCGCTGGCCACCCGATAATTCGCGCGGCAGACGTTCGAGCAGGTGATCGATTTTCAGAATCTTGGCGGCATTTTTGATGCGCGCTTCGATCTGGCTTTTGCTCTCGCCAGCGATTTTCAGGCCGAAGGCCATGTTTTTGTACACGCTCATATGCGGGTAGAGCGCGTAGCTTTGAAATACCATCGCGATGCCGCGCTCAGCCGGTGGCAGATCATTTACCACCGTGTCGCCAATCGATAATTCGCCGCCGGTAATCGATTCCAGCCCGCACAGCATGCGTAGCAACGTGGATTTGCCGCAGCCCGATGGGCCAACCAGCACCACAAATTCGCCGTGTTTGATGTCGAGATTAATGCCATCCAAAACCTTGGCTTTGCCGTCGTAGGATTTGGAAAGGTTATTCAGTTTTACTGTTGCCATGATGTATTCCTTTGCTGGATGGGGGTATATCCACCCAGGTCAATATTCATTTAGCTCTGAGAGCAATACCTTTATTTCACCGCGCCCGAAGTCAAGCCGCGGATCAGTTGGCGCGAGAAGATCATGTACATAATCAGCACCGGAATCACCGCCAGGCTCAGGCTAGCCAGCACCGAATTCCAGTCGGTAACGTACTGACCGATAAACTGCTGCACGCCCAGCGTGACGGTCTGGGTTTCTTCACCCGGCGCCAGAATCAGCGGGAACCATAGATCATTCCAGACCGGAATCATGGTAAACACGGCCACCGTCGCAACGGCAGGGCGAATTAGCGGCAAGATGATCTGGAAGAAAATCTTGAATTCACCGACGCCATCGCAGCGCGCCGCTTCTTTCAGCTCTTTTGGGATTTGGGCGATGAACTCGCTCAAAATCATGATCGCCAGCGGCAAGCCCTGCGCGGTGTAGACCAAGATCAGCGCGGTGAGGGTGTTGATCAGATCAAGCTTCACAATCAGTTCTAGAATCGACACGGTGCCCAAGCGAATCGGCACCATAATGCCGATGGCTAGATACAGCGCCAGCAGGCGATTGCCACGGAATTTATATTCCGCCAGCGCCCAGGCGGCCATGGCGCCAAACAGCAAAATCAGCGCCAATGAAATCAGCGTGACCGTCAGGCTGTTGCCGAAATACAGCATGAAATGCGATTTGGACAATACCTTTTCAAAGCCGCCGAGGAAAAACGTTTCGGCGTTCGGCAGCGCCAGCGGGTCGTCGAAAATGCCGGCGCGGCTTTTAAAGGCATTAATCAAAATCAGAATGATCGGAAACAGCGCCAATAGCGTGTAGCCGCCCAGCACCAGATGCACGCCGGCACTGGAGAGCGGTTGGGTGATTTTATGAGTTTTCATCGCGCAGCCTCACAGCTCGTAACGTGTCAGCTTGCGCTGCACGAAATAGAAATACGTTCCCACCCCGGCGAGGATGACCAAAAACATCAGCGTGGCCACGGCTGCGCCCATGGTTGGGCTGCCGACCTGGCTCTGGTAGCCAAAGAAGGTGCGGTAAAACAGCGTACCCAAAATATCGGTGCTGTAATTCGGGCCGGCGATCGCGCCTTTCACCGAGTAAATCAGATCAAAAGCATTAAAGTTGCCGACAAAGGTCAGGATGGTAACGAGGCCCAGCGTGGGCAAAATCAGCGGCAGTTTGATTTCCCAGAAAATGCGCCACGCCGAAGCGCCTTCCACATGGGCGGCCTCGACGATGTCTTCCGGCACCGCCAGCAGCGCGGCGTAAATCAGCATCATCGGAATGCCGACAAACTGCCACACCGAAATCAGCGCCAGCGTAATCAGCGCGCTGCTTTCCTGGCCCAGCCACGGCGCGAAATAATCCGCGAGGCCCACCTTGGCCATCAAGCCTTCCGATACGCCCCACAGCGGCGACAGAATCAGCTGCCAGATAAAACCAATGATCACCACCGACAAGAGCGTCGGCAGGAAAATCAGCGTGCGATAGTGGCGCGCGCCTTTGAGGCCCTTGAGCGAGAGCAGCGTGGCGAGCACGAGGCCAATCGGGTTTTGGATCAGCAAATGGATGAAGAAAAACTTGCAGTTATTCCACATCGCATTCCAGAACGATTCCGACCAGGCCGGATCGGTGAGGATGGTCAGGTAATTACTGATCCCGGCAAAATGGGTGCTGCCGGTATCGGTGGTGGCGTAAAAACCTAGCCGCAGGGTATCGAGCAGCGGCAAAGCGCTGAACACCGAATACACCAACACGGCCGGGGCGAGAAAGACGGCAATATGCCATGGCATGCGTTTCATCGCAGGCTCCCTGGGTCGAACTTGGGCTGCCTTGCGGCAGCGAATTTGCACAAAAAAAGGGCCGGCAACAAGCGATCATGCAGGCTGCTGCCGGCCAGCTCGCGGATGAGCGAGGAGGAGGAGAGGGTGGGTATAGCGCTACAACAATCTACCAATAATGATTGCAGTGCTATACCCGGCAGGGGTTTCCTGCTTATTTCTGCTGCGGTTTATACCATTTGGCAAAGCCAGTCTGGATTTTGGCCGCGGCGTCTTTCGGCGCCATTTTGCCGTTCAAGACTTGCG
Organism: Chitinibacter sp. ZOR0017; assembly: GCF_000799095.1. Lineage (NCBI taxonomy): Bacteria > Pseudomonadati > Pseudomonadota > Betaproteobacteria > Neisseriales > Chitinibacteraceae > Chitinibacter > Chitinibacter sp. ZOR0017. The sequence goes on from NZ_JTLG01000016.1 coordinate 6,347, forward strand.
AGCTCACATTCCACAGCTCGTTTTCCATCGCTGGCTCGCCACGATTCATAATCTGCGCGTTCAGGCGGATGGTGGAGCCGCAAGTTTTGCGCCAGTCGATCATTTGCTTGGCGACGGGGTCTTTAACCGAAATCAGGTGGTTCGACAGCGAGAAGAAGCCAGTGACTTTATTGGTGTAGAGATCAGCAAATTCTTGCGAACCGAGCCACGCCAGGAATTTATACGCGTCGGCTTTGTTTTTGCCTTTCGGATTTACGCCCATGCCGATGTCGGTGTGATCCGAAATCTGGCATTTATCGCCGGCTTTGGCCACTGGCGGCGGGAAGGCGCCAAAATCCAGACCTTGCTGATTGAAGTAAGCGATATCCCAAGAGCCCGCTGGGTAAATACCGGCTTTGCCCATGGCGAACAAGTTCTGGCTATCGGCATAAGTTTGGGCTGACGCGCCTTTACTCAGATACGGGCCCCACTTGGCCATTTGATCCCACGCAGCCACAAATTGTGGGTCGGTGAATTTGGCTTTGCCGGCGATCAGCGCTTTACGGCCTTCTTCGCCTTTCCAGTAGTTGGCACCAATGCTGGTGAATACGATCTGGTTGGATTCCCACTGATCGGCAGTCCCCAGCGCCAGTGGTACTTTGCCGGCTTTTTTCAGCGCTTCGAGCGTAGCGAAGAATTCAGCCTGGGTTTTTGGCTCTTTCAGATTCAGGTCTTTAAAGATCTTCTTGTTGTAGAAGAAACCGTGAATCACCGAGGCCATCGGCATACAGTAAGTGTCTTTGCCGTCATCGGTTTGCCACGCCACTTTGGCCGAAGCCGGGAAGTTTTCCATGCCGGCTTTGCCGTCGAGTTTTTCCAGCTGGCCTTGTTTAAACAGCGTCAGCGATTTATCAAACGGGCGGCAGGTGATCAGATCGCCTGCGGTGCCGCCGGTGAGGCGGGCGGTCAGCGATGAATCGTATTCAGTCGGGGCAGTTGGGGCGAATTTAACCTGAATGCCGGGGTTTTTCTTTTGGAAAGCCGGGATCAAGACGTCTTCCCACAGCGCCTTGTCATCCACCCGCCAAGACTCGATGGTGACGGTGCCGGCTTGCGCCAGCGTGCTGGCCAGTAAAAGGCTGCCCAGCAGCAGTTTTGTGCTTGCATGTTGCATGTTCGATATATCCTCAGTGCGCGCCGTTGTTATGAAGGTGGCGCTTTGGTTGCCGTGATCTGTTGCCACGGTGTCGGCAAAGTAGCACGGCGATTTTTGTGACACGAATACAGGCTGATGAAACCGTGTCGAATTGTCTATGTGTTTGATATTGAACAATTTAATTGAAAATCGGGGCGTAATCTTTTCCTGCGGCTGTTACAGATATTAACGAAAGCCCGCATCGCGACCGGCAGCAAACTCAGCAAAAATAAGCATTGGAATGAAATGCTTGGCGCACGAGTGTGTTAGGGTTTAGCAAGAGTCTGTGATCTTTTATTACAATTTTGTCGTCTTGCTTACGATATAGTTTGGCCGCTGGGTGGGGTATACAACAGGTGTTTGAATACAAAGCAAAAATCTTGGCCTTGGGCTTGCTGCTGAGTTTGCCGCTGCAAGCTGCCGAATCGCTGGACGTGTTGCACTGGTGGACTTCGGCCAGTGAGCGTGCGGCCGCCCGGTTTTTGCAACAGCGCCTCGCTGATGAGCGCATAGACTGGCATGACGCGGCGATTCCCGGTGGTGGTGGCATTGGCGCGATGCGGGTATTGAAAAGCCGTGTGCTGGCCGGCAAACAGCCCGCCGTGGCGCAGCTGATTGGCCCGGCGATTGCCGAATGGGCTGATTTGGGGCTGATCTTAGAGCTAGATACCGTGGCTCGTTATCAGGGCTGGAGCAAGGCGCTGAGCCCCACGGTGTATCAGCTTTTGCAGCACCGCGAGCATGTGGTGGCCGCTCCGCTGGGCGTGCATCGCATCAACAATCTGTATTACAACGCGAAACTGTTTCGCAAGCTGGGCATTGCCGAGCCACACAGCAGCGAAGATCTGAAACGCGCGGCGCTGCGGCTGGCCGCCGCCGATGTGGTGCCCTTTGGCCAGAGCAGCGAGCCCTGGCAAGTGGCAACTTTATTTGAAACGCTGGTGCTGGCCGAGGGCGGGCCGGCGTTTTACCGCGAGTTATTTGTAAAGCGTAATCCGCAAGCTTATCTGGATGTGCGCTTTGCCAATGCCTTGCAGCGCTTGCGGCAGATCCGTGCGCATGGCGGCAAAACCCCGCGTGAGCAAAGCTGGACCGAGATCGCGCAACAACTCGCCAATGGCCAGGTGGGCATGGTGATTATGGGCGATTGGTTTAAAGGCGAATTGCAGGCGCTGGGCAAAAAGCTGGATACCGATTTTGTCTGTACCACCTTGCCGGGTACGGCCAACTGGCATTTGTATAGTGTGGATACGCTGGTGATGTTTGCCGGTGATTATTCGCAGCAGCAAACGCAGGAAAAAATGGCGCAGGCGCTGCTAAGCCCGCCGGTGCAACATGGCTATAACCGGCTGAAAGGCTCGGTGACGGTGCGGCGTGATTTGTCACGGGCCGAGCAAGGCCAGCTCGATCGTTGTGCGCTTAATTCCTGGCAGACCTTTAATCGCGGCAGTGCGGTGCAGGCTCCTAGCCTTGTGCACCGGATGGCCAGTGATGAAAAATTTAAAGACGCCGTGGTGGCGCAAGTGCATAAGTTTTATCTGGATGACGGCCTGAGCGTGGCCGACAACCAGCAAAGAATGGCCGCCATGGTGCGGGCGCTGAATATTCAGGAGAACAATAATGACGACCCGAAAAATCCTGATCGTTGATGATGACCAGAAAACCCGGATGCTGCTCAAAGCCTATCTGGAGCGCAACCAATATGATGTGCGGCTGGCGCACGATGGCGAGAGTTTTTATCAGGAATTCGAGCGTTATCGCGACGAGCTGAGTCTGGTGATTCTGGATGTGATGCTGCCCGATACCGATGGTTTTGCGCTGTGCCAGTTTGTGCGCAAACAGTGCAATGTGCCGATCATTATGCTGACCGCCAGCTCGGATGACACCGACCGCATTGTGGGCTTGGAGCTGGGCGCCGATGATTACATTGCCAAACCGTATAACCCGCGCGAATTGCTGGCGCGGATCAAGGCCATTCACCGCCGCGCGGGCCTCGATGCCGTCAGTACCGGTGGGCGCTTTTATCGGTTTGTCGGCTTTACCCTTGATACCGTTGAGCGCACTTTGCAGTCGCCCAGCGGCGATCTGGTGAAGCTTACCGGGCTGGATTTTCAGCTGTTGAAGTTTTTCCTGGAGCATCCGGGCGAGATTTTAGATCGCAGCCAGCTGGCTGAAGAAACCCGTGGCCGCGATATTGGCCCGCTGGATCGCTCGCTCGATGTGCAGGTTAGCCGCCTGCGCCAGCGCCTTTCCGACAATGGCAAACAGCCTAGCCTGATTAAAACCGTGCGTGGCGCGGGCTATGTACTGTCGGCCGAGGTGAGCCAGAGTAATGCCTGATTCCCGCGCCCGGCCGGCTCCACCGGCCGAAGTGAGTGAAGCACCAGCGCCCGGTTTCTGGCTGCGCTTGCAGCGGCGCTGGGGCTCCCGTGCGCCGCGCTGGTTTGAGCGGCTGCTGCCCGCGAGCCTGTTAGCGCGTTTTTTGCTGGTGATGACACTGGGCGTGCTGGCCTCGCAAATCCTGGGCAATCTGATCTGGGCAAACTATCTGCAGGCCAAATCCGAGCAGGAAGTCGGGCAGGCGGCGTTGCAGGTGTCTTCGGGCGCGGCCAGCGCGATTCAGTATTTCCAGAGCCTGCCGCTCACCTACCGGCATCTGGTGATTGAGCAGATGCGCGAAATCGGCGGCACGCGGTTTTTTATTAGCACCAATAATTCGGCGATTGATTTTCAAAGTATTGGCCCGCAGCCCATGGCCGATTTGGTCACGCAGAAAATCCACGCCGATTTTGCTGCCCGCCTGCCGCAGCTATTGGGGCTGGATGTGCAGTTTGCCTGGCCCGATGATCTGGTGGTGAATAAATCCGGCACCCATATGCTGGAGCTACCTGATCACTGGATTCGCAATACCATCCTCACCCAGCCACGCCCAGCGCCGGTGCTGGTGATACAGGCGCAGATCGAGCCCGGGCAATGGCTGTATCTGGCCACGCTGATGCCTGATCCGTTCTTTCTGGATAACAGTAATCCCTTGCCGCCTGAGCGATGGCTGCTGCAGTTTGTCACGCTGTGCACCGTATTGTTGTTGAGCTGGGTGGTGGTGCGCTGGATTACCGGCCCGCTGGCTGCGCTCTCCAATGCTGCGGAGGCCTTTGGCCGGGGCGAATCGCCGGTGTTGCCCGAGGCCGGCAGTATTGAATTCGTGCGCACGGCGCAGGCGTTTGCCGCCATGCGCGAGCGGATTGTGCGCTACCTCGAAGACCGGGAAAAACTCTTTTCGGCGATTAGCCACGATTTGCGCACACCCATCACCCGGCTGAAATTGCGCACCGAAATGCTGGATGATGAAGCCACCCGCGCCGAGTTTCACGAAGATCTCGATGAGCTCGATATGATGGTGAAAGGCGCGCTGCAAAGCGTGAAAGACAGCGATATTCACGAAAACCACACCGCGATCAGCCTCGATGCCATGCTGGGGCGGATGGTGCGTGATGCGCGGCTGGCCGGGCACGAAGTAGCATTTAGTCGCAGCGGCCTGCGGGTGAAAGGCAAGCCTTTGGCGCTGAAACGTGCGATTGGCAATCTCTTGGATAATGCGTTGTATTACGGCCAGCGTGCCGAAGTAAAAGTGCTGGAAGGCGTGGGCAAGCGGGTGATCATCATCCGCGACCATGGCCCGGGGGTGCCGGAAGAATCGCTGAAAACGCTGTTTGATCCCTATGTGCGGCTGGAGCACGGCCGGCAGCGCAATAGCCATGGCCACGGGCTGGGGCTGGGCATCGCGCGCAATATCATTCAGGCCCATGGCGGTGAGCTGAGCCTGGAAAACCATCCCGATGGTGGCTTGCAAGCCATTGTGACTTTGCCTGCCGTGCTTTAAGCGGGTATAAGCTGAAGTGCTAGGTAAATAAATCGTTTCTGCGCTATACGGCTGGTGGGTATTTGAGGCCTGCTTCCATGCGTGCCGGCTGTATTGCCCCGCACTTGCGGCAAGTGCGCATGGGCGTCGCCTCGGCATTGCAGTACAATTACTGCCCGATATCTGGATGGACTGACCGTGGGTATTTCCTCTTTCAGCGATTTTAGCCAGCCTGCGGCGATTGCCGCCGACTTTGCCCGCGATGGGGTGGTGATTTTGCGCGGTTTTCTCGCCGCCGAACGCGTGGCCGCCATTCGCGCCGAGGCGATGCACCAGCTGGATTTGCGCCTGCCGCCGCTAGAGCTGGAAGCCGAGCTGGGCTACCCCGGGGCGCCGAGCTCCACCCAGGCCGAAGGGGGCGCGACCATTCGCCGCTTGCGTGAAATGGCCGCGCGCCATCCGCTGTTTCATACCTGGGCGGGCGAGCCTGCGCTGTTGGCGCTGTTACGTCTGCTGCTGGGCAGTGCGGACCTCACCCTGACGCAGGCGCATCACAATAGCCTGATGACCAAACAGCCTAGTTTTAGCAGTGATACGCTGTGGCACCGCGATGTGCGTTACTGGCGGTTTAGCCGCCCCGAGCTGGTGTCAAGCTGGCTCGCGCTGGGCGAGGAATCGCCGCGCAATGGCGGCTTGGGCTTTATTCCCGGCTCGCACCGGGTGGATTTCCCCGAAGCGGCCTTTGATGCCAAGGAATTTTTGCAGGCCAGCCACCCCGAGGCCGCCCCGTGGGTCGCGCGGGCCGAGTTTCCAACGCTGGCCGCTGGCGATGTGGTGCTCTTTGATGCGCGCACTTTCCATGCCGCTAGCCGCAATACCACCACGCACACCAAGTATTCGCTGGTCTTTAGCTACCACGCCCGCGATAACTTGCCACTGGCCGGTTCACGTTCGGCCAGCCTGCCCGGGATTGACTGGCCGAGCGGCTGCTAAATCGGCCGGCGGGCTTGGGGTTGCCCGCGGGCTGGTCTAGATTGGAAGCTCTGTTCCTTTCGCACGCCTGTCAGCCATGAATTTGCAGAAAAACCCGCACGATTTTATCTATTCACTGGCTGAATTTACCGGCCTGATCGACCGCGATGATCTGGCTGTGAGCTTGTGTCTGACGATTTTCGAGATGCTGCCATCCAGCTCGCTGCGCTTTTACCGCACCATGCAGGGCACCGGTAAGCAGCGACTGGGCTTGCTGGTGGAATTCGACGAAAACGGCATCCGTCAGCATTCGCTGGAGCAAACCACGGCGAAAGCCGGTGAGGCGGAGGTAGACCCGCTGCTGCACGGCGCGCTGGTGTCGGAGAGCTCGCTGCAGGTCGATGCCAATGGCAATCGGGTGATTTTGGGCCTGCATCGGCAGCAGTCGGTGTATGCGCTGCTGGATATGCGGCTAAATAAAGGTCTGGTGCCGGCGGATTTTCGCTTATTGCAGGGGATGGCGCGGATTTATGAAAACCACATCGCGCTGCTGGATTACGGTGAAACCGATACCCTCACCGGCCTGCTGAATCGCAAAACGCTGGAGCGGCAGTTTTTCAAAATCGTCACTGCGCTGCAAAACCTGCCGGGCGTGCATCCTTTGCAAAATGGCCGCCGGCAAGAGCAGGGGGTGGGGCATTATTTTCTGGTGGTGCTCGATATTGATCACTTCAAGCGCATTAACGATCGGCTCGGGCATTTGTATGGCGATGAGGTTTTGCTGCTGATCGCTCAGCTGATGCGCTCCTGTTTTCGCGCCAACGATCGCTTATTCCGCTTTGGCGGGGAAGAGTTTGTGGTGATTCTGGGGCCACAAACCCGGGAAGGGGCGGTGCAGGCGCTTGAGCGTTTTCGCAAAAAAGTCGAAAAACACAGCTTTCCGCAAATCGATCAGCTCACCATCAGTGGTGGCGTCACCGATATCCGCCCGTATGAAGTCTTGAGCATGACCTTAGGCCGTGCCGATCAGGCGCTGTATCAGGCCAAAGACAGTGGCCGCAATCAGATTGTGTTTTTTGATACCCTGCCCCAGCAGGAAGTCGCCAGCGGCAGCGACGAGCTGTTTTAACTGCGGCATTCGCGCCGCAAGGTGGCCTTGGCACAGCGGTGTCGGCCATCGCCTCTGGTAAGCTGCTGCCCAAAGCGCCACAGAGCGCGATGGAGACGAAATGCGCTTACCTGTTTTCTGCTGGGCTTGGCTCTGCGGCTTGCTCATGGCGACCGCCAGTGCCGGCCAGCTCACTGCCTATTATCCCTACTGGGTGAGTTACGCCCAGACCCGCCCCTTAGCCGATTTACCCCTTGCGAGGCTGGATCAGCTCACCTACGCCTTTGCGCGCTTTACCCCGCAAGGGGAGCTGATCGCAGGGGATAATTTTGCCGATCTCACCAAACCCTATACGTTGGCCGATGGCCGCATGCTGCGTGGCAATTTTGCGCTATTACGCGAGCAAAAACGCCTGTATCCGCGGCTGAAAACCGTGTTGGCCGTGGGGGGCTGGAATTATTCGGCGCAGATCTCCACCGCCTTGCAGCCCGCGCAGCAGGCTCGCGCAGTGCGCTCGACCGTGGCGCTACTGGCAGCGCAAGGTTTTGACGGCATCGAAATTGATTGGCGCTATCCGGTGGCGGGCGGCAAGGCCGGCAATGCGGTTGATGCCGCCGATGGTGAGCACCTGCTGGCATTTGTAAGTGCGCTGCGGCGTGCTCAGCCCGGGCTGCGGATTGGTCTGGCAATTGGTACCCAGCCGTATCAATGGCAAGGCCTGCGTTGGGCCGAGCTCGCGGCACAGGTGGATTACTTTATGCTGATCGCCACCGATTTTGTCGGCGCCTGGTCAGGGCAAACTGGGCATAAATCACCACTGTATGCGCCACCAGGGCAGGTATCTATTGCATCTGCGGTCGATACGGTATTGGGGTATGGCGTAAAGCCTGCGCAACTGAGCGTACTGATCCCCACGCAGGGCATTAGTTTTAATGCCGTGCCAACGATGTCACAGGGGCTGGGGCAGCCGCATGGCGGCGTCAGTATGGGCTCGTGGGATAACGAGCAAACCGGGGCCACCGGCGTGTTTGGCCAAGATGAGCTGGCCGCCTTGCGGCAGGATGGCGATTTTGTAGAGCATTGGGATCCGCTGGCCAAGGCCACCACCTTTTACAGCGCCAGCAAACGGCAGTTTATCAGCGTGGAAAGCCAGCCGGCGCTGGCGGCCAAGCTGGATTTTGCCCGCGCGCGCGGCTTGCGCGGAATCGCCCTGTGGGAGCTCACCAGCGACGCGGCCGATTACCGGCTGCTGCGGCAAATCGAACGCGATGCCGCACCGTGGCAGTGCCGCTGGCATGATCTGCAATACTGGTGGCGGCATCATCCGGCCTGGGTGGAATTGCTGTTGGGCTGTATCCTGGCCGCACAGCTGGCGCTCATGCTGCAGTGGTGGTGGCGGCGCAAGCAGCGCGCACAATTGCTGGCGCAGGAAGTCGCGCAAATCACGCAGTTGCGGCAACAGCTGAACGAGTTGCCGATTCAGCTGCTGACTTTGGCCGAGCTGGCCGAGCAGGGGGGACCGGCGCAGCAGCCGTGGGTGCGGCGTAGCCGCCAGCTGGCCTGGCAGCTGCAGCCCTTGCTGCCGGCTCCGCCGCGCCCAGCGCTCGCCGCGCCGGCTGTGGTGGCAACGGATGTACCAGAGTCCGACTCGCCCGCTGCTGAAAAGCCAGATGAGTCTACCGCGCCCGCGGTGGCCGTAAATGAGTTGGCTGCCGGCGAACTGAGCGAAGCCACGCTTGGCGATGCCCCCCAGGCCACTTACCTTGCCCAAACAGTGGCAAGCCCCAGTGCAAAGCCCGCCGCCAGCGCCGCGCAGCGCTTGCAGCGGCTGACCGAATTGGGGCGGCAATTGGGGGAGCAGCGCAGCTTGGAAAAAATGCTGGAAATCACGCTGGGCTTTCTGGCCACCGAACCACTGGTGCGCCACAGCAGCGTGCTGGATCTGGATGCCGATGAGGCGAGCCCCAGCCCGCGTGAGCTGGGTGTGGCCGCGCAGCGTATGAGCCAGCCGCTGGATGATTATGTCCTGCAGCTTGAGTTTACCGCCCCACTGGATGAAGACGACGCGGCGTATTTTCAAAGCCTATTGCAGCAGCTACAGATTGTGCGGCGGCAATTGTATGAATTGGGCCGCCAGCCGCAGCTCTTAAGCGAGGTGTATGAGATCGCTTCTCGGCGCGATAAGCTCTTATACATCCGCGCCGACAAGGGTTACAGCGCGATTCATGCGAGTGATCTCGTCGCGCCTTTGTATATTACTTTACGTTTACGGGCGATTCGGCTTTACTTTGAAGAGAGCCTGCTGGTGCAAGTGCACCGCTCCTATCTGGTTAACCCGCGCAAGGTGACCGGGATGAGCAAGCGGGGGCGGGAGCACTGGTCGGTGTTGCTGGGCGAGACGGCGATTCCGGTGGCCCGCTCGATGGTGCCCCGGCTGCGGGAACAATTTCCCCATTGGTTTACCGAATAACAACAAGCATCGCAAGGAGCTGAAATCATGACGGTTAGTCTGGCGCAACTGGATGAGCTGCTGCAACAAGTGCAGGCGCCGCATCCGTTTAAAGCCTATGTCGCGGCGACTAAGCTTGAGCAACTCCGACCAGAGATGGATGACAGTCAGCTGGCGGCGTATGAAGCGGCTTTATTGGCTGCGGCAGTGACGCGAGAGGGGCCATCATCCGAGGAGGGTGAACAGATATGCTAATACTAGGGGTGGGTATATTCTGGAGGTCTCGTTAAATTCAATTCTTTCTAGATATACCCCGATAGTAAGCTGCGGCGGCCAAGTTTTAACACTTGGCCGTTTCGCGTTTTTGGTTATACGCGCAATACCCGGGACGTGGCCCGACTTGCGGATGTTTGCGACAGGTATTGGGGCGGTTTTCGTAGATGGTGCAGCGGCGGCTACGCTCATCCAGATAAATACAGTCGTGATTGGCCCGGCGCGCCAGCGTGTAAATTTCGTTTTTGAAATTGAAATGCTCGATGATGCGCGCCTTCATCAGCCGTTTGGCGATGTTTTTCGCCGGCTCTACCGCATCAAATTCATCCACTACACCCATACGGATCAGATCAACGATTTTGACTTCCACCGGCATGGTGCAGCAGCTGCCGACGCAGTCGTCACATAAGCCGTTGTAATACTTCACCCAAGTCTCGGTGCGATCGAGATCGGTGATGGTGATGATATTGCGTTTCTTCAGATTTACCACGTCCATCCTGCTTCGCGTGTTCTAGCGCCGGGGTGGCGCGCACGTCTTGGTCGAATCAGCCGCGAAGAGTAGCACAGGGTGATGACAGAAAAAAATCCCCGTACGCCGGATGGCAGTACGGGGGCAAGCTCAAGCAGAGTATCTGACCCGAGCGGGGAAAAGATGTCGTGCGGTGTTTACTGGCTGTCGCTCAGCGTGATGCCGCCGGCCAGTGGGTGCGCGGTCACCAGCCAGCTACCAGCTGGGCCGGCCTTCACTGCCAAGGCCTGACCGCCTTGCGTGGCTTGCAGCGTGCCGCGCAGATTGGCGACTGTAAGCTGCAGCGTCACTGGGGTGGCGTATTTCTGGCATTCGGCGCTGGTGTTAAAGCCGATGCTGCGATTACCCACCACGGTTGGCACAATCAAGCTGCATTTTTCGCGGGCGTAGCGATACTTGATCACATTCGATGGGGTATCCATCCACAGCTCGCCACTATCGACTTTGGCCTTGGCGTAATCGAGGTGAGCCAGATAGCGATTGAGTGGAATGGTCTCCCAGTAGCCGGTATCGACACCATGAGCGGTACGCGTCGCCCAGCCGCCCTGGCTGATGGCCGCATCAATGTGCAGATTGAGAATCTCGCTGCCCATTGGATAGAGCGACCATTTACCATCGGTGGTAAACAAGTCCCACTTCACGCGGTATGGATTATCAAAGTTGGCTGGATTCACCCCGGCTGGCATGGTGGTGTAATCCACCGCATTGTTCGGGCCGGAGCCATCGACCAGATGCGTTGCGCGACCGCCAATGAAGTTGGGCTGCGCTTTCAGGAAATCGACTGCTTTGGTCGATGCCACATCACCCGGCCAGATAAAGTAGCTAGCTTGATAGCCATCCAGTTTGGCCGCGATATCGGCCGTAGCGCCGTTGATTTCGGTTTCCAGGCTGGCATCCGGAATATACGGGTTCGGATGATTGCGGCTGTGGCTCACGATTTCATGGCCATTGGCGATAAAGGTCTTCGCCGCCGCCCAGTGTTGCTCTGAGCAGCTGCCGGTGATCATGCCAAAACCAGCGACCAGACCGCGTTTCTTCAGCTCTGGGTCCATGATTTTGATGTATGGATCGGTGCCGTAATACATCGAGCAATAATCATCATGCACCAGTGAATACGCGCCTTTGGCGCCGTTTTTCCAGGTGGTGATGGCCGCGGTCGTCAGGCTGAGGTTGCCAGCGGGCGTCGTGCTTGGCGTGGCCGTTGGTGTGGCGCTTGGTGTTGGGCTTGGTGACGCACTCACCGTTGGGGTTGGTGTTGCGGTGATCACGGGCGTCGGGCTTGGCGTTGCATTACCAATCACGCCCAGATCTTTCCACGGCCCCCACTGATCGTTGGCATTTGGCGTCTGGCCCTGTGTCCACCATTTGGCTTCAAAGGCGCGGCCGTTATAGCTCACCCGCTGACCACTGGTGTAGGCCGTCGTGGCATTCCAGTTTGCATAGGTGGCGATTGGGGTGGGGTTAGGCGTTGGCACGATATCGCTGACGATCGTGACGTTGATCGTGGCCGAGCGAGTTTGCAGACCTAGGTTATCGGTGGCCACAGCGTAGATGGCTTTTTTGCTACCAATCGCCGAGCAGCCGTTGGTATTGCTCACAGTCAGCTCGTACGGCGCATTGGTTTTACTACCGACTAAGTTGTTATCAACAAAAAATTCAACTTTGCTTACTAAGCCATCGCTATCGCTCGCATTCGCTTTGAGCAGGAATGGAGCCTGACAGCTCACCGATGCAGCTGTATCCAAACTGATTGTTGGCGCTTGGTTAACCGGCGGCGTGCTTGGGGTAGGTGATGGCGTTAAGGATGGGCACGGCGCGGGCAAGGCATTGCTTGGCGCCCACACGGTACGGTCGTAGCTGATGGTGCCATTGCCGTTGTCGCGTGGCTGATTGGCGGCTGTACTCAAATGCGCTTGCTGCGCAGTGAAGACCAGAAACGGTACGCTAGTACTGCTCACGGCGACAATCGCGCCGCTGGCATAGTTCTGATTGCTTTGCCAGTTGGCATAATTAGCGCTGCCGCAAGGTTTAACGCCATTCGGCACCTGGCTGGCCGTCAGTGTTACCACATTGCTGCTGGGGGTTGGGCTCGGGGTGGGTGTTGGGCCTGCGCCGATTAATTTCCACGGCCCCCATTCACCGGCCTCGGCCGGATTATTGCCTTGCGTCCACCAGCGGGCTTCGTAGATTTGGCTGTTATAAATGACGCGCTGGCCACCGTTATACACGGCAGCGCTATCCCAGCTTGGGTAGCTCGGCGTCGCGGTGGGGCTTGGCGTGGGCGTTGTGGCCTGCGCCGGATTCAACACCAGACCAGCACTGGTGAGTAATGCGAACACCAGGGCGTGGCCCATGTTCTTGGCTTGCATAATCTCCATCCTCTTTCTAGTTAGGTGAGTTGCCCGCTACCGGAATCGGCACAACTCGTCACGCTTCTTGGGGTATTGCCCGGTAAGTCTTTTATTTATTATTGTTGAGGCTTATACCTCTATTGGATGCGCACATTGCCCTTGGTCGGGTCGAGCAAAATACGGTATTGGCCGCTGGCGAGTTTCTGGCTGGCCAGCTTCTGGCCCTGCTGGCTAAATTGCCCTTGCCAGTCGGCGTCGGGGGTGAGGTCGACAGTCAGCGCGGTGTGATAGCGCTGGCAATCGGGGCCGCTGGCATCGACTTTGATCTGCTTGCCTTGTAATTGCAGCGCACATTGCTGGCGGCTGATGGCATAGCGCAGCACGGTGGTGGGCGGTGCGACCCATAGCTCGCCCGCTTTGACTTTGGCGGCGAGAAAATCGGCGTATTCGGTGTATTGGGCCAGCGGCACGCTTTCAAACGAGCCATCGGCCACGCCATGCATGGTGCGATAGCTCCAGCTGCCGCTCTCGAGCGCGGCCTGCGCATGCTGGATCAGCATATTGCCGTTGGCCGGTTTGTAGCGCGACCATTTGCCATCGCGCCAGTACATATCCCATTTCACAAACAGCGGGTCGATTTCATCGACGACATTCAGGCCGGCATTGCTGCCATCGTAGAGGTGTTTGGCCGCTCTGAGCCCGAGGATTTCCGGCTGGGCCGCGGCAAAGGCTTTGGCTTCGGGCGTGGCTAGATCGCTGGGGAAGGCCACAAATTGCATGCTGTAGCCTAGTTTGGCCTGCACCAGTCGTTGGGCTTGAGCAATTTCTTTCAGATTATCCCAACCCGCGATCGGGGCGAGGCTGCCCGGCTCAAGCATGCCGACGTGACTGGTGGTGTGATTAAACAATTCATGCCCGGCTTGCAGCGCTTGTTTGAGCTGCTGCCATTGTTGCTCGTTACATAATCCGGCAATCACGCCCAGGCTAGCATGCAGGCCGCGGGCTTGCAGCACGGGCAGGGCATGCTGAAAAATCCCGCCGGTATTTCCACCGCACACATCATCATGGGCGATGGTATGCGCCGCTTTGGCGCCAGCGGGCCAAGGCTGCACTTGCAAGCTGGCGGCCAGCAGCGGCAGCGGGCTCAGCAAGAGAAAAAAACAGGTAATCAGGCGGTGAAACATCATGTGCACTCCAAGCGATGGAGGCATCATGCCTTGCCACATGACAATTCGGGGTGTGCCTAGCGCACAATTTCACGAATGGCGATGTGGCTTTGAAAAGCCTTTTATTTTTAATGGTTTATCTTTAGGCGGCCGCAGCGTGTATTCACGAGTTGTGTAGTGAATTTGCGCCAACTACACGACTTGCGACGCGGCTAGGGCTTAGTCGGTCTGCCGAATCACCGCCATTTGCCAGCTCAGATACACCATCACCGCGCTCATTAGCAGGCCAAAGGCGGGCATGATCCAGCCAATTGACCAGTGCAGCGACAGCATGCCGGTAACCATCGCATACGACAGCGGGGTGAGCCCCATCGACGCCATGCTGTTCAGGCTCATTACCCGGCCCAGCTTGGCCTTGTCGGAAAACTGCTGAATCAGGGACATCATCGGCACATTATTACCGGCTACGCCCAGCCCGATCAGCAGCTGAATGCCCACCGCCACCCAGACCCAATGTGTGTGGGCGAGCAAAGCCAGTAGCACGCCTTCCAGCGCGATAATCACCGTGATCATCAGCAGCCGCTTGCGTTGTGGCGGATACAGCGTGAGCAAAATCCCGCCCAGCACCATGCCGGCGGCAAAGGCGCTATTCAGAAATGACAAGGTCGCTGGCTGGCCATCGAGGTTTTCGGTGACGATCAGCGGAATACCCAGCGCCAATGGCCCCATAAATAATAAATTGGCGGCGGCATACACCAGCATCAGCGCCCGCAAGACCGGGGTTTGCAGCGCATATTGCACGCCTTCTTTTAGCTCGCTGAGCATCGAATGCCCGGCTTGCACGGCGCGGGGCGTGAAAGGCTCTTTAATCAGCCAAATACACAAGGTCGCCAGCAGCAGCGTGGCGCCGGTGAGGGCAAAAATCGTTTCATACGACAGCGCTGCCAGCAAAATGCCGCCTAGCACCGGGCCAAACACCAGCCCCACCTGATTGGTGGTGAGCATGACCGAGTTGGCGCGGGTGAGGTCGTGTTCTGGCACGATAGTGGGGGTGAGTGCATCGCGCGCCGGCCAGAAAAAAGCATCCAGCGCGCCATATAGAAAGGCAAAGCCGGTGAGCGCCCAGATATCCAGCCGCTGCCAATATAGCAGGGCGACCAAACCAAACAGCATTAGCACTCGGCTGGCCAGCGAGATAAAGATAATCCGGCTGCGCGGCATCCGGTCGGCCAATACGCCGCCCACGGCCATCAGCAACACCCTGGGCACCGAGCCCGCAATCATCACTAGGCCCAGCTGGGCTTTGGCGTCCAGCGTTTTTACCACGTACCAGGTTTCGGCCAACATGGCCACGGCGAGGGCAAAATTGCTGATGATCGAAGCCAGCCACAACAGCATGAAATTGCGATTGCGCCAAAGTGAGGGAGCGGCAGTCATAAAGCCATCCTTATCCGAATGTTCATCATGATAGGGATTTAGCCCAACAATAGAAAGCGCCTTACAAACTTGGCCTGTAATATTTACAGGTCGGGCCTATCCAGGTGTGAGCTGCAGCTGTAGGCGCTCGGCGATGACTACAGTAAGATACGCACAGGCTGCGCAGCTTGATCTGCCAGCGAAAAACAACAACAGGATGGAGAAAATAATGCAACGACTGGTGTTATCGCTATGCCTCGGACTGTGGGCCAGCGGCCTGTGGGCGGGTGAGATTCTGATCAATAGCGCGCTGGAAAAAGGCGACTATGCCTTGGCATTTGCCTCGGCCAAGGCCGATGTGAAATCGGGCCAAGCGACGCCCGCGGTGAAGATGTTGCTGGCGCAATTTTATATGCACGGCAAAGGCACCGAGAAAAACGTAGCCGCGGCGCGTAAACTATTAGAGCCGCTGGCACGCAGCAATGCCGAAGCACGGTTTTTGCTGGGCGGCATGCTGAAACAAGAAGCGCTACAAGATTTGCAGGGCGCCAATGGCCGGGTCGATCCGGCGCGCTATGAAGCGCTGGGCAAGCGCAGCCTGAAAGAGCGTGAGAACGAGCGGTATGCCGCTGAACTCATTTATTCATCGGCCTTGCAGGGCTTTACCCCCGCAAAAGAGGTGGTGTGCGCCGATATTAGTAATTCGGTCACGGCGCTGAGTGGGGCGGAGCGGGCCAACTGGTATCGTCAATGTGCTAATCGCGAAGCGTGGGCACGGGCGAGCGAGCTGGGTGAGAGCTTGGCGCCACTCAATTTACGCCGCGAAGTCATGCGCGATCCGGTCGTGACCGAGGCCTTCCAGCGCCTAGCCACGGCAGCGCAATGCACCAATGAAGACATCAAGCCGGTGGATTTCCAAATCAGCCAGCCGCTGAGTGGCGCAGAATATCTGCAACTGAAGCTCAGCCCAAGCAAACCCTACACGCTGATTCGCGGCCAATGGCAGGAAACCTGGACTGGCGAAGCCTGCGGGCAACGGCTGTCGCTGGCCATTAACTTCACTGCCGATGGCATGGGCGGGGCGCAGTTTGTGCCGGCGGTGTCAGCCGAGGAACTCGCCAGCTTGCGCGCGGCGGTCAAACGCAGCGAATAAGTGGTATTGCTGGCCTGCAGCAAGTGGTTTCAGGTATCTCCCTGATGGGAAAATCGCTTATTTGTAGTGCGACTCGGGCATGATTAAAGTGCCCTTGTCGCAACGCAACATAAGAGGTTGGCAATGCCACTGGTTTCGCTTCGTCAGGTCCTCGATCACGCCGCCGAACACGGCTACGGCGTGCCCGCATTCAATGTCAATAATCTGGAGCAGGTGCAGGCGATCTTGCAGGCGGCCGAGGCCACCCGCAGCCCGGTGATCTTGCAGGCCAGCGCTGGGGCGCGTAAATACGCCGGCGAGCAGTTTTTAAAGCAGCTAATCGAAGGTGCGCTGGCCAGTTTTCCGCATTTGCCGATTGTGATGCATCAAGATCACGGCACCAGCCCGGCCGTCTGCCTGACCGCCATCAAGCATGGTTTTAGTAGTGTGATGATGGACGGCTCTTTGCTCGACGATGGCAAAACCCCCAGTAGCTACGATTACAACGTGGCGGTAACACAAGAAGTGGTGCGCATGGCGCACGCTTGCGGGGTTTCGGTGGAAGGGGAGATCGGTTGCCTGGGGCGGCTCGATACCGGCCGGGGCGAAGCTGAAGATGGGGTGGGGGCCGAACGCGCGCTCAGCCATGCCGAGATGCTCACCGATCCGTGGCAAGCCAAAGAGTTTGTGGCCGCCACCCAAGTGGATGCACTGGCCATCGCGATTGGCACTAGTCACGGCGCGTATAAATTTTCCGCCCCACCTACGGGCGCAGTGCTGGATATCGAGCGGGTGAAAGTTATTCACGACACAATACCGAACACCCATCTGGTCATGCATGGCAGCTCCAGCGTGCCGCAGGATTTACTGCAGCAGATTCGCCAGTATGGCGGCGAGCTGCCGCCAACCTGGGGTGTGCCGATTGAAGAAATCCAGCGCGCCATCCGCTGGGGCGTACGCAAAATTAATATCGATACTGATTTGCGCCTTGCCATGACCGCCGCGATTCGCAAGCATCTGGCCGAGCATCCGGCTGATTTTGACCCGCGGCAGTATCTGAAACCGGCCATTAGTGCGATGCAAACGATTTGCCGTGCCCGCTATGTTGATTTTGGGTGCGCCGGGATGGCCGACAAAATCAAACCGCTGTCGCTGGATAAAATGCAGCATAAATATCACCCGCAGCCCCCCAAGCTCACGCTAGTGGCCTAGCCGATTCACCGTCTCCATCCTCTGCCGCACTGTGCGCTTGCGCCGGTGCGGTCTTTTTTTGCCCAATTGGCCTTGTCGATGTAATAGTGCACAACATCCGAATTCTTACTTCACATCTAAATTATCTGGCCGGCATATAATTGCAGGTCATAAATTCAGAAAGGTGGAAGAAAGATGAAACAGCCTATCCGCGTGTTATCGGTCTTCGGCACCCGGCCAGAAGCAATCAAAATGGCCCCATTGGTGCATGCGCTGGCCGCCGATCCGGCCATCGAAAGCCTGGTGTGTGTCACTGCCCAGCATCGAGAAATGCTCGATCAGGTAATGCAGCTGTTTGCGCTGCAGGCTGACTATGATCTGGATTTAATGACCCCCGGCCAGCAACTGGCGCAGCTGCAGGCCCGCGCCTTGCAAGGCGTGGATGAAGTGTTGGCGCAGGCGCAGCCTGATCTGATTCTGGTGCATGGCGATACCAGCACCACCTTGGCGGCCGGGCTGGCTGGGTTTTACCGGCAGATTCCCGTTGGCCACGTTGAGGCGGGCTTGCGCACCTGGCAGCTGGATGCGCCGTGGCCCGAAGAAATGAACCGCACCGTGGTTGGGCTATTTGCCGCGCTGCATTTTGCGCCCACGCCGCAAGCCGCCGAAAACCTCACGCGCAGCAGCCATCGGCAGGGCGAGATTCACATTACTGGCAATACCGTGATCGATGCGCTACTCAGCATCAGCCAGCGCATCGACCGTGAACCCGCCTTAGCTGCCGAGTTGGCGAGCCAGTTTCCGTTTCTCGATCCCCGCAAAAAACTGCTGCTGGTGACGGGCCATCGGCGGGAAAATTTTGGCGATGGGTTTGAGCAGATTTGTGCCGCGTTAGCGCAACTCGCGCAGCGTGATGATTTGCAAGTCGTGTATCCGGTGCATCTCAACCCGAATGTGCAGGCGCCAGTACAGCGCTGGCTGGCCGAGGTGCCGAATGTTCACTTAATTGCGCCACAAGATTATTTGCCCTTTGTGTATTTGCTCAAACAGGCGCACATCATTTTGACTGACAGTGGCGGCATTCAGGAAGAAGCACCTGCGCTGGGAAAACCGGTGCTCGTGATGCGCGATACCACCGAGCGGCCCGAGGCGGTTGTGGCTGGCACCGCCAAATTGGTCGGTACGCAAACCACCACCATTGTGCAGGCGGTGAGTGAATTACTAGAACAACCCGCCGCCTATGCCGCGATGGCGCAAGCCAAAAACCCGTATGGCAGTGGCGATGCGGCGCAGCAGATTGTGGCCTTGATTAAAGCCTGGAGCGCCGCACGATGAGCTGGCTTGATTTCTTGGCCACCTATTGGTTTGTGTTGGCCATTTTGCTGCGGGTGGGGATTGTTACCATCTTTATTAGCTCGATTGATGACTTTTTGATTGATGTTCGCTACTGGGTATGGCGCTTGACACACCGTAAAGACTGGCGTCGCAGCGAATACCTGCCAGAATATGCTGATGAGCTGTATCAGGATACCCAGCAGCCGATTGCAATTATGATTCCGGCCTGGCAAGAGGCGCCGGTGATTCAGCGCATGGCCGATTATGCCGCGCGCACCTTTGATTACGACAATTACCACATTTTTGTCGGCACTTACCCGAACGACCCTGAGACCCAGGCCGAAGTCGATAAGGTGGCTGCGCGCTACCCGAATGTGCACAAGGTCGTCACGCGCGACCCCGGCCCGACCACCAAGGCCGATTGCCTGAACAACATCATTGCCTTTATCACCGAGATGGAAGCGCGCGATGGTATTCATTTCAGTTGCTTGGCCTATCACGATGCTGAAGACATTATTCACCCGCTGGAGCTGCGCGCCTTTAACCGGCTGGTGCCGCAGTTTGATCTGGTGCAGCTGCCCGTGATGCCGCTGGCGCGGCGCTGGACCAGCGTGGTGGGCAATCACTATGTCGATGAATTTGCCGAGTGGCACGGCAAGGATATTCTGGTGCGGCAAATGCTGACCGGCCAGGTGCCAAGCGCTGGCGTGGGCACCGCGTTTAGCCGTAAAGCCATTAGCCTGCTGGAGCAAATCAACGGCGGCGTGGTGTTTGATACCGGCACGCTGACCGAAGACTATGAGATTGGCTTTCGGCTGCATGCGGTGGGCGCGCGCGAAATGATGCTGCACTACGATGTGCAGTTTAAAGGCGAGCCGCCGAGCTGGTTTGGCCGCAAAGGCGTGCACCGCATGATTTGCGTGCAGGAATATTTTCCCAACCACCTCTGGCAGGCCATTCGGCAAAAATCGCGCTGGATCGTGGGTATTGTCTTCCAGGGCTGGAAAAACCTGGGCTGGCAAGGTAAACCCCTGATGCGCTATATGCTGATGCGTGATCGCAAAAGCGTGCTGGCCTTCCCATCGCTGCTGATGGGCTACCTGATTGTGTTCTCGGTCTTTCAGGCCTGGGTACACCATGAAATCGACCCCGATTGGTGGACTTTCCCCGAGCTGATTCCGCGCGAGAGCTGGCTGTGGGCGCTGGTGGGAATCAACTTTTTGTTTATGTGTAATCGCGTCTTGCAGCGCTTTATTTTTACCCGCCGCTATTTTGGCTGGTGGCAAGCACTGCAATCGATACCGCGCCTGCTGGTGGGCAATGTGGTCAATATCGGGGCGTTTTTCCGCGCCTTTTTCCAGGTGCGCAATAGTCGCAAAACGGGCAGCGCGGTGAAATGGGATAAAACCAGCCACGACTTCCCCGATCTGCATGCGGATGATTGAGCCAATGAAAAAACCTATTTTTGTCGTGCCGGTCTTGCTCAGCAGCTTGCTGCTGGCCGGCTTGGCCACTCCGGTTCAGGCCAGCTGGCTGGGCGATGAGTGGCGCAATTTTCGTACCTATCCGCGGCTGAACAAGGCCTACGAGCTGTATCGCAAAAATGATCTGGCTGGCGCGCGCCCGCTGGTGGAAGAAGTAGTGCGCATCGACCCCAAAGCGCGTGAGGCGCGGATTTTGTTGTCACAAATTTGTGGTCGTTTGGGCGATGCCGCTTGTCTGGATCAGCAAGGCGCGCAGTGGAGCCATATTCGCCCCGCCGATGCGCTGGGCCCTTATTTACAAGCCTATGCCGCCTATCTAGAGCAAAACTGGACGATCGTGCCCGTGTATGCCAGCGCCGCGCTCGTCCGCAGCGGGCTGACGGCGACCCAGCAACAGCGCGGCGCACGCGCCTGGGTGACGGCGCTACTGCATGAGCAACGCAAAACCGAAGCACAACAGGCCATCCGTTTATTGCAAGCCAAGCAGGTGCCGATCGCAGCCAGCGATTTACAATACTGGCAACAACAATTGGCGGCCGAGCCCGCTACTACCGAAGAAACCCCAAGCACCACTACAGCCGAGATTGCGGCGCTCGTAGCGCCGCCCATCGCATCGCCTCAAGCGAAAAAAACGCCATCTGCAGCGAGCAAAAAAACCAAAGCTGCGGTTAATCAGCCCCGCGCAGCAGAAGTCGTTGCACCAGCGAAAGCGCCAGAGTTTCCGTATCGCGAACTGTCCGCTGCGGAACGCCAAGCCGAGCTATCGGCGCTATTTGCCAGCTTCATCCGCCAAGCTCGTTATCAGGAGCTAGAGCTGTCGGTGCAAGCACTGCAAACGGCGGGTTTATATACCCCCAAAATCGAGCAGCAATTGGCCAATCGACTGTCAGGGAAACATTGTGCCGAGCTAATTAAATTAGTCGCCGTCTCCAGCGATGCAAAATGCAGCAGCAGTCATAGCCAGCTAACCGCCGCCTACTGCGCGATGCAAGAAAAAGCCCCGGCCCTTGCTGCGCAATACTTTGTTGCGGCTCAGCAGATCGCACGGCAATTAAACCAAGCGGTGCCCGTTGCATGGCTACGCGGCGAGGCAGATGCGCGGCTGGCCGCAGGTGAGCTGGCGGTAGCGCTGGAACGTTACGATCAAGTCAATCAGCTAGCGCCTAGCCCAGCCCTAGCCAAACATATTGCAGAATTGGCACTGGCGCACCCGGAATTACCCTACAGCGCGGCGCTACTGGCCCGCTACGAGGCGGCATTACCGCTGGGTGAAGTACCGCTAAGTCATGCGCGCCGATTAATGCAGCAGCAAAATTGGGCCGCTGCGGTGGTGGCCTATCAGCGTGCGTTGGCAGCCAATGAGCAGGCAGATAGCTGGTACGAATTGGCACAAGCGCATCGGCATTTAGAGCAGACGGCCGAACAAGGCGCCGCGCTGGCCAAAGCGGCGCAACTCGCGCCCGACAATGCGCAATTTCAAGCCGAATATGGCTATTGGCTAAAACAAGCGCAACAAGTGGCGCCTGCACTGGTGGCATTGAGCTCGGCCTATCAACTAGAGCCTAGTCGCAAAGAGCTGCTGCCTGATTTGGCGCAAGTCGCTTCCGACGCGGGCCAACGTGAATTGGCGGCCCAGTATTGGCGTCAATCAATCGACGCCGCTGCGCAGATTCAAGAGCACTTGGACTACGATGCCGATACCGCGGCCGAGCGGCAGTTTGGCTGGCAGCGCGCTGTGCAGACGCATGAAGACCGCTGGTCATTTATTTTGGGCGGGCAATGGCGGCTAGATAATCAGCCCGATACCGCCATGATGACGAGCCCGGTGCAATACGCGCAATACAATAGCCAGCTCGCTGCCAATGTGGCTTACCGGCTCGATCCGTTGTGGGATAGCGCGCATCCGACCTATGTCTTTGGGCGGGTCATGACGAGCCTGGAAGAGCATTCACTGCAGCCACTACGCAAGGCATGGATGACCGGGGTGGGCGTGAGTCAGCGCTTATCCAAAGACTACAATGTGCTAGGCTCAGCGGAGTGGGTGCATGCTGAGGAAGGGATAGTGCAAGATGACTTGATGCTGCGCTTATCAGGCTCGCACTCGCTGGGCGCCGATTGGAATCCAGTCGCCTCAGCGTGGAATCATTTTAATCTGTACGGTGACTTTGCCTGGTTGGTGAGGAGCGAGGCCTATTACCTCACCGCCAAAGCCGAGGCTGGTCGGCATTACAAGCTCAGCCAGTTTGAGGGCAAAATGACACTCGAGCCTTACGTAAATAGCATTTTTGCCATGAACAACGCCAATGACACCAATTCGGCGGTGAGCCGTTGGGATGTGGGCGTGGGGCTGGCGCTAACGATCTGGCATGGTGGAGATACTTGGCGCGCACCGGATTGGACGCAACGCTGGAGCCTTGAAGCGCGGCAGGCGATTGGCGGTAATACCAAAGATCGCCATAGCGTCTTGCTGAACTGGCAATTGGTGCACTAATGGACAAGCGAATTGCTGGCTACGCAGCGCTACTGTTGAGTTTGCTAGCCCACCCAGCCCAGTCCGCGCTGGAGTGCAGCAGCCAGCCCGCGCCCATGGTGTTTTACCAGCCCCTCTTGCGACACCAGGGCTTGAGTGAAGAGATGCTGGAGCCGATTAAAGCCAAGCTGCAAGCGCGCCAGGTAAAAACCATTATTCTGCAGTGGAGCCGTTATGGCGCTTATTCCTTGTGGGATAGTGGCGGTTATGACTGGCTGCAGCGGCGTTTATGTGGCAACCGCAAGTATCAGTTCATTTTTGGTCTGTATGCGGATCCGCAGTTTTTCGAGCGGCTAAAACTTAGCGATGCTGAGTTGAAAGACTATCTGCATGTGCTGGCGCAGGCCAATCTGGCGGAGGCGGCCAAAATTAAGCCCCACATGGGCGAACAGGTCAAAGGCTGGTATCTATCGGAAGAAATCGACGATTTAAACTGGCAATCCTTGCCCCGGCAGCAAATGCTGGCCGAGCATTTGCGCGAGCAAGTCGTGGCTTTACGCAAACTCACGCCGGGCAAGCCCGTGTATGTGTCGACGTTTTTTGGTGGGCATAGCCCGCCGCGAGTGTATGCCGAAATGCTACAACGCTTGCAACAGCAGAGCGGGGTGATCTGGCTGGTGCAGGATGGGCAAGGCGTGCGCCGTGATCCACGGCCAGATACCGCGGCCTATTTACAGGCGGTGGCAGCCACATTGCCCGCTGAGCGCTGGCAGGGGGTGCTGGAGGTATTTACCGAGCGGGTGCAAGACGGGCAGAGTAGTTTTTGCCCCGTATCCCGCCCCACCGAAGCGCGGCGGCAACAGCTCTGGTGTGCCGCCACCGGTCGAGCGGCACAGGCGGTGTTTTCACTCAATCAACTGGCCGGTGAGCAATTGCTCGACCCCGGTCAGCAATGTCGTAGCCAAAATCAGCGCATTCGTTAGTGCCTAGTGACCAAGGCACAGATATTTCAGCTCAAGGTATTCTTCAATCCCATACTTTGAGCCTTCGCGCCCAAGCCCTGACTGCTTGATGCCACCAAAAGGGCCCACCTCATTGCTAATCAGCCCCGTATTGATGCCGACCATGCCGGTTTGCAGCGCTGTCGCCACGCGCAAAGTGCGGGCCAGATCACGGGTATACACATAGGCGGCCAGCCCGTATTCGCTGGCATTGGCCAAGGCCAGCGCTTCTGCTTCATCACTAAAGCGCACTAGCGCCGCCACCGGGCCAAAGGTTTCTTCGTGATTAATCAGCGCTGTGGGCGGTACATCGCGCAGCAGGGTCGGCGCAAAAAAACTTCCTCCTAGCGGGTGTCGCTGGCCGCCGCAGACGAGCTGTGCGCCTTGCGCCAAGGCATCCGCAATATGGCTTTCGACTTTTTCGACGGATGGGGTATCTATCAGCGGCCCAATGTGGGTGCTATCTGCATCACCATACCCTACCTTTAATGCGCTAATGGCTTGGGCGAAGCGAGCGGTAAATGCCTCGTAGATCTCCCTTGCAATTAAAAAGCGGTTGGCGCAAACGCAGGTTTGGCCGGCGTTGCGAAATTTGCTGGCCATGGCGCCGGCCACCGCGGCATCCAGATCGGCGTCGGCAAAAACAATAAACGGCGCATTGCCGCCCAGCTCGAGCGAGAGTTTTTTGATATTGCTGGCGCTAGTGGCCATCAGCTGGCGGCCGGTGGCGGTGGAGCCGGTGAACGAGAGTTTGCGTACCTGTGGGCTGTTGGCTAACGTTTCGCCAAGCTCGGCGCCGGGGCCGGTAATGACATTGAGCACCCCGGCTGGAATGCCGGCCCGCTGGGCGAGTTCTGCCAGCGCCAGCGCGGTGAGCGGGGTTTGCGATGCCGGTTTGACGACGATGGTGCAACCCGCCGCCAGCGCTGGCCCGACTTTGCGCGTGAGCATGGCGGCCGGGAAATTCCACGGGGTGATTGCCGCACACACGCCGATGGCTTGTTTTAGGGTCAGAATATGCCCGCCGGCTTGCGGATGTGGCATCACATCGCCATAAATGCGCTTGGCCTCTTCGGCAAACCATTCGATAAAGCTGGCCGCGTAGGCAATCTCGCCGCGCGCTTCGGCCAGCGGTTTGCCTTGTTCGGCTGTCATGATGCGGGCCAGATCGTCTTGCGCAGCCATCATCAGCTCAAACCAGCGGCGCAGATACTGGGCGCGCTCTTTGCCGCTGCGCGCCTGCCAGTCAGCCTGGGCCGCGGTGGCCGCAGCAATCGCCAGCTGAGCTTCGGCTGAACCCAGCTTCGGTACTGTGGCCAGTAATTCGCCACTGGCGGGGTTGTAGACCGGTAATACTGCACAGGCAGACTGCCATTGGCCGTTAATCAGGCAACGGGTTTGAACTAGTGTGGGGTCGCTCAGTCGCATAAAAGGCCCGGCTTTGGCTCGTGAAGCGGCTATTTTAGCGCAGAGCCGGCGCCGGCCTATACAAAGGTCGTGGTTTATACCTAAGCTGACAGAGTGACAACCAAGACCAATAACAACACAGAAGGGAACAGCATGATTAATCCAAACAATAAACCCATCGGCGTGATCGACGATGAGGAAGCCCTGGACATCGTTGGCTCAGCCGTACTGAAACTGTGGGATGCGGTGGATGATTTATCCCGTCTGCGCCCGGCGCATACCCCGGATTATCACGTGACTATTTTTGGCTCGGCGCGCATTCAGGAAAACACGCCGGCCTACGAAGCAGTGAAGCAACTGGCTGCCCAGCTCGCGGCCATGGGCTGCCGGATTGTCACCGGCGGTGGCCCGGGCCTGATGCAGGCTGCAAATGAAGGCGCCAGCCAAGGCGCACCGAACAAACCCGAAGCCTCGGTCGGGATCCGGATTGATCTGGATTTCGAGCAGAATGTGAATGATTTTGTCGGCCGGGTGTTTGAGCACAAGACGTTCTTTTCCCGGCTACACCATTTCATTCTGCGCTCGAATGCGTTCATTGTGACGCCGGGCGGGATTGGCACCTTGCTTGAGCTCTCGATGGTGTGGCAGCTCTTGCAAGTGCGCAAACTCTACGACACCCCGCTGATTCTGGTGGGTGAAATGTGGCATGAGCTGGTGGATTGGGCGCAGCACTATATGGTGGACAACGAGGCGGGCCTAGCCAGCGCC
Organism: Chitinibacter sp. ZOR0017; assembly: GCF_000799095.1. Classification (NCBI taxonomy): domain Bacteria; kingdom Pseudomonadati; phylum Pseudomonadota; class Betaproteobacteria; order Neisseriales; family Chitinibacteraceae; genus Chitinibacter; species Chitinibacter sp. ZOR0017. The sequence continues at coordinate 32,432 of NZ_JTLG01000016.1, forward strand.
GTGGATATGCAGATTCCGATCGTGGTGGACACCATCGAAGACGCCATCCACCTGATCCGCGAGCACCACGCCCGCTGGCAGGAAGTGGATCATCAGCTCAAACTTAACCCTAGCCGCTCATCGCCGCCACGCTAAGCCATCAGCAAATAAAAAGCCCCGCAGCGCGGGGCTTTTTGCTGGTAGACGCGGTTAGCGTTGAATCCAGTATTTGTTTTCACGAATGATGCTGCGGCGCAGCTCGCTATTGCCGAGCCCCAGTGCTGCACTGCTAGGTAGGCAACTACCTGGGTTATTTTTGCGATACAGCGCCGCTTTAAGCATGCCCTCGGTGACATCGCCCAGTTGTTTGGTGAGATCGTCGCTGGCGCTGCAGGTTGGCGGGAAACCATCGGCATAATCACCGAAGCCCTTATGGTTTACCCCCTGGAATTCCATCGGGAAATACGAAATCCCGCAATTGGATTTACCAACGAAGCCATACGGCTTGCCGCAAGTGGTGCCGCCGATAACTTCCACGGTGACATCAATCCCTTTCAGGCCATTGATAATGGCTTCACTGGCCGAGCAAGTAGAGCCGCTGGTAATCACATATACCTTATTCAGATTCAGCGTTGGCAAGGCGGCCGTTTTGGTGCAATTGCCATTCACCAAAATGCACGATTCGCTGTAAAACGGTGTCACGCCATTGGCGGTATCGGTGGGGCGTTTGTCGTTGTATTGCAGCTTTTCAAACACTTTGTTGCTGGTGGTGGTAGCGCCGGCAATCATATAGGCCAATTCACTGGCGATATACAGATAGCCGCCGCCGTTGTAGCGCACATCCAGAATCAGGGTGTTGACATTCTGGGCTTTGAAATTGGTGATGGTGTCGATCAGCTGCTGCTCAGCGGTGGCAATATGATCGTTGAACACCAGATAGCCGACTTTATCGCTGCCATCGGTGAAGGTGGATTTATGCAGCACTGGCGAGCTGGTGACTTTGCCCGGTGTGACATCCGCATTTTGGGCCGGATTGCCATTGCGGGTGTAGGTGAAGGTATGTTTGCTCGCCACAGTTGGATACAGCAATGCTTCTAGCTGGGTGTTCACTGCTTTGTCGGTTGCCGATACCCCGTCGACCGAAACCAGCGTGTCTCCGCGCATAAGCCCCGCCGCTGCAGCGGGCGAGCCCGGCTCAACATAGGCGATTTGGACTTTCTGGGTGGTGCTATTTACGCTGCTGAATTTCCATTCCGCGCCATAACTAAAACTCGCGCCATCGGCAAAGAGTGCTTCCCATTTTTTGGTTGGGTACGTAAAGCTGAATTTATCTTTTTTGGCGCCGCTGGCGGTTTTGAGCGGGGTTTTCAAGGCTTCGAAATAAGCATCCAGCGAGCTATAGACGGCATTTTCATTGCTATAGGCCGCGTCACTGGCATTGACCGCCGGGATGTCTTTGTACCAGAGGTAAGCATCCAGCATGTATTGCGCTACCCAGTTTTTCTCATTGCTGAGCGTACCCACGGTGTGATTGGCCACATCGGTGCGGTAGGGGTTGTTGGGCGCGCAGACTTGCGCAGAGCCGGGGGCTGGGGTGCTGCCGCCACCACTACCTCCGCCCGGATTGAGCGGGTCGGGTTTGAGCAGGCGCGAGTCATCAAGACCACCGCCGCCACAAGCGGCCAGCAAGGCCGCGCTCATGACACAAAGACTCCAATTTAATACCTGCCGACCCACCTGCATACCTTGCCCCTGATGTGCTGTAATTATTGGGGAAAAAGCTTAGTGTATGATTGGTGAAAGCGCAAGGTTTGTATGCTTGGGGCATGCACTTGGCCGCACTAGTCGTGCGCTTTGTCCTCGGGCGGTAATGGTGCGACATAGCCGATCAGTAGTAGCAACACGCCGACTCCGATAAACGAGGCGATCCGTTCCAGCCCACTGATGTGCGATAAATCCAGCAAAAATAATTTACCAATAACCACCGCCAGCAAACCAGCGCCGCACAGCCACATCACCCGTAGCTGTCGCCGGGTGGCCAACAGCATTAGCAGCAAGGCGAGCACGGTCCAAAAGAGCGATAAGCTCATCTGCACCAGCATCGATTGCTTCAGCGCCGTGTATTGATACGCAACGCCGTGATAGTGATGCAGCGTACGCAGCAGCATGGCGTTGAGCCAAACAAAACTACCTGCCCCCAAGACACCCAGCGCCAGCACTTGGGTTGACGGTGTGCTAGCCGGCTGCGCGGTGGATTGCGCCTGCCACCAATGGCAGAGAGCCAAGCCGGTCAGAATTTGCGCCAGATCCAGCGGGTTGATGATCGGTAGATACGCCCAGCCGCTGTCGCCGGCCGCGAGGGCGCTATAGCCGCCCCAGCCGATCAGCAGGGTGACGGCGGGCCAGCTGGCGGCGCGCAAATAAATGTCAGTATGTTGTTGCACTGGCCAGCGCAATGCTCGCTGACCTGCCAGCAAGGCGCTCAAGGCGATGGCAAAGAGGCTGATTCGATATACCTCGGTGGGTATCTGTTGCTGAAGCAGATAAACCAATTCATGGGTGAAGATACCCCAGAAAGTCAGTGCGCTGATTAAATGCTGCTGCGGCTGGGTGCTGGCGGCTTCATCCTGCCAGTACAGCAGTAACAGGCTACCTGGCAGCAACAAGGCCCAGGCCCAGAAATGAAATAGATGCGGGGTAACATCGAGCTGGGCGAGAGCCAGCAGGGCCACCAGCGCGGGCAGGGCGCGCAGCGGGGCGGCTAGCTCTCCCCATTGGCCGCGCAACCAGCCCAATTGCAGCAGCCCCGCCGTCAGCAGCAAAAGCAGCATCCGGCCATTCATGATCGCGTCGCCCACCAGCTCGGCGCGGGTCATTTCCAGCTGGGCAATCGCCCACCACAGCAGGCCCCAGCCCAACATGACCCAACCCAGCATCGCCCGCCACGCGCCCCAGAGCAGGGAAACCTGCGCCGCCCAGTGCTGGCTGCGCTGTTGCAATTGCCAGGCGCAAAATAGGCTGCTGAGTGCCAGTAGCAGCTGGGCGAGGTAATACTGGCTGCTATACACGGCTGGGCGCAGATCATCCAGAAGCGCCAGTGCCGCGATAAATTGCAAGGCTAGGCCAAAGAGCAGCGGCCGTTGCCGCCCTTGTCGCAGGCTAAGCCACACCACGCCCGCGCCTTCCACGGCCCAAGCCGTCGCTGTGGTGAGCGGGCCGAAAGCCAGCGGGATCGCCAGCGTGGCGAGTAATACCCCCAGTGCCAGCTCGGCTTGTGCCAGCAGGCGCAGTGTTGGGCTGCCCTGCTGGCGCTGCAAGCCATAGGCCAGCCCGAAATACAGCAGCGCCGCGATGATGGCGCTGTAGCACAGCCCGTATTGCACGCCGTCCATCAGCCGTGCCTGCAGGGCGAGCGTGATCATTGGCGTGCCAAACACCAGTGTGGCATCGACCTTGCTAGGTGGCTTATCCGGTTGGCGCAGGGCATGTAGCACGGCAATCGCGGTGTAAAACAACCAAAACAACACCACAAAAGGCTGCACGCTGGCCCATTGCGTTGGCTGGTAATCGTTGAGCAGCCACAGTGACAGCACGCCAAAGGTAAAGCCAAAACCCAGCAAATTCAGCCCGCGCCAGGCTTTAAACCAGGCAATCGCAAAAATCCCAGCATTCAGTAGCGCGTAATAGCCCAGCAGCAGCTGAATCTGCCCGCCGCCCGTGCTGGTGAGGATCGGCGCCAGAAAGCCGCCGCAGATCCCCATTACCGCCAGCGGGCTGGCATCTTGGCGCACCGATAGATAGGCCGCCGCCACGCCCAGCAAGCTCAGTAGCGCAAACGCCACTTCGGGCGAGAGCAGCTGATACAGCCGCAGCGCGCCATAGAGGGTGAAATACAGCAAACCCAGCGCGCCGCCCTGCAAAATCAGTGCATAGGCCCGCCGCGACTCGCGCAGCCGCCAGCCAAAACTAAACAACACGCCGGCGCCCAGCACCAAGCCAGCCAGCCGTGCTTCAATCGGCAGCAGGGCATTATCTGCGGCAAATTTCAGCAAAAAGCCCACGCCCACAAACAAAATCAACATACCCAGCCGCACCACGGTATTGCCCCCCAGCAGCCAGCCTTGCAGCTGACGCCAGAATGGATTTTCCTCAGCGGGTTGCGGCACGCTAGGTCGCCGTGGGCGCTGGGTGGCCGCCAGCAAGACCTCTGCACTGGTTGCGCTGGCTGCGGCGGTATTGGGTGCTGCCGCAGTGCTCGTCAGTTCGCGTTCTGCGCCGGGGCTGACTTGTGCGGTGCTGGCGCTGATGCCATGCGGCAATACTGGCGCGGGGCTGGCTGGATTCGCGGCGGGTGGCGTGGCGCTCATTGGCTGGCTAGCAGCTTGGGCATCCGCAGTGGCGGTGGGGTGGACCGAGGTGGTCGCGCGGGCCTGCCGCGCGCGTAGCTGAGCCACTTCGGCTTCTAATCGCGCCACCCGCTGCACCAATTGCTGCAAGTCTGCTTGCTGCAAATCTGGCGCGGTGTCCTCCGCGGGAGCGGCGCTACGCTGCTCAAACCAGCGCCCGACCAGAAAGCCGGCAATCGGCAGCAACCAGAACAGGCGATCCAAATCATATAGCCAAGCGGCGCCCAGCCCGAGCAAGGCAAATATCCAGCGCAACATATTGCTCTCCATGTAGGGTATTGCGCTGTAGGCCTTTTATGATCTTGCTTGGCGGGCAATACCTATGAAAACGCCGCTCAGAGAGCGGCGTAGGTCAGCGGTAAAAACGCTTAATTCATCACCACGGTCATGCCGGGCGAGAGCGGTTTGCGGTTTTGTTTTTTCAGCTCGGCCAGATCGACATTGAGCTTGCGGGCAATCGAGGCCAGCGTATCGCCGCGTTTCACCACATAGGCTTTGGGTGGGGCAATACCCACGCGCAGGGTGTCGCCCAGCGCCACTTGTGTGGATTTCAAACCGTTCAGCGCCTTGAGCTCCGCCACGCTCAGGTTATAGCGGCGGGCGATATTAAACAGCGTATCGCCTTTAGCCACCTTGTGTTCCCGCGCGCCTTTTTCCGCTTTGCTAGCGGCGGCTAGCACCGGCTTGGGCTGATCTTTCTCGCCGGTATCAATCGCATCGGCTTCACGGTTTTTATGCAGCGCGGCCAAAGTCTGGCGTTCGGACACATCCAGCCCCGCTACTTTAGGCACTAGAATCGTTTGCCCGCGGGCCACGGTATCGCGGTTGCCAATGTCGTTAATGTCGCGCAGCTCGTCGACATCAATGCCAAAGGTGCTGGCCAGCTGGCTCAGGTTTTCGCCCGGTTTGGTCACATAGGGCTGCCAATTCAGCAGTGGCTGCTCGTACTGCGCCAAGTTGCGCTCGAACTGCTCTTTTTTCTCCAGCGGCAACACCAGTTTGCGCTCGTCTTTGTGCGCGATCACCGGGCGGATAAAGCCAGGATTGAGGCGCAGCAATTCTTCGACGCTAATACCCGCCAACTTGGCCGCTACCGACACATCCATGTGTTTGCCCGGTTGCAGCGTCACAAAATACGGCTGATTCGGGATCTTGCGCAGTTCGACGCCATAAGCTGCCGGATCGGCGATGATGTTACGAATCGCGAGCAGTTTCGGTACGTAATTGCGCGTTTCGTCCGGCATGCGCAAATCGATATACGCGGTAGAGAGGCCGGCGGCGCTATTGCGTTCAACTGCGCGTTTTACCGCATTTTCGCCCCAGTTGTAGGAAGCCAGCGCCAATTGCCAGTCATCGAACATGCCGTGAATGTCTTGCAAATAAGACAGAGCGGCATCGGTGGCGGCAACCACATCGCGGCGGCCGTCATACCACCAGGTGCGCTCCAGGCCGTAACGCTTGCCGGTGGCAGGGATAAATTGCCACATGCCGGCGGCTTTGGCCGGTGATTCGGCTTTCGGGTTGTAGGCCGATTCGATCATCGGCAAGAGCGCCATTTCCATCGGCATATTGCGGCGCTCGACTTCATTCACCACGTGATACAGATAGCGGCTACTGCGCTCGATAATCCGGTTTAGATAATCAGGCCGGCTGGCGTAATAGTTTTCCCATTTGGTGACCAGTGGGCTATCAATGTCGGGAATCGCAAAACCGGTGCGGATGCGCTCCCAGATATCGCGTTGCACTAATGGATTGGCATCGTTAAACAGCTGGATAACGGTGGCTTGGGTGTCCGCAGGTAGTTGAGCTGCGCTGCGAAATTCGTAATCGAGTTTGCCAGATTCAAAGGCCAGCACGGGCAGGGAAAAGGCGGCTGCCAGGCAGGCAGCGCACAGGCGACGCATCATGGGCCCGGATCCTGTTTCAGATATTGCTAATCCTGCGATGGTAAACGGCGCTTTCTGGCCGTGTCAATCAAGATTGGCGGCAAATTCAGTTGCATGATCAGTTGTTTAGCGTGTTTCACCACTAAAACTGATTTTTCCATTCGCGCAGGGCCGTAAAGGTGGCTAGCTCGCCGCTGATCCCGGGGCTAAAGCGCTGGGCTGCAGCCTGAATTGTCGCTTCGCCACAGCGCAAAAACGGGTTGGTGGCAAGCTCAAGGCCCATGTTGCTGGGTAGGCTCGCCTTGCCCGCCGCACGCAGGGCCAGCACTTCGGCTTCGCGCTGGGCCAGGGTGGCATTTTCGGGCTCGAGATGGCGGGCAAAGCGCAGATTGCTGGCGGTGTATTCATGCGTGCAGCACACCTGTGTGCGCGCGGGCAGGGCGGCTAAACGCTGCAGGCTGGCCAGCATTTGCGCCGGTGTGCCTTCAAACAAGCGCCCACAGCCGGCTGAAAACAAGGTGTCGCCGCAAAACAGCCTGTCGGCTACAAGGTAGCTCAGGTGATCCAGCGTATGCCCCGGGGTGGCAATGACTTCGATGGGTGTTTCCAGCAAGGTGAAACTCTCTCCCCCTACCAGCGGTCTATTGACCTCAGCCACACCGGCCGGGCCGTAGATCGGCAGCGCGGGGCTGGCCAGTGCGGCCAAGCCGCCGGTATGATCGTGATGATGGTGGGTAATCAAAATGCCGGCGAGCTGAGCCCCGCGGGCCGCTAGCCAGGCTTGCAGCGGCGCGGCCTCACCCGGATCAACGGCGATGACCGCCTGTTCGTTGTGCAGTAGCCAAATATAATTGTCGCTAAAGATGGGAAGCGCGGTGAGTGTCAACATGAGTATGCCCAGTCAGGTTCCAGCATGAATACACCAGTCGAGCAGTTTGCCGCCTGGCTGGCCACCCCGCTCGGGCAATATGTGCGCGATAGCGAGGCCGCCTGGTTTGATCGTACCACGGTGGATATCTTTGGCTACAAGGCGGTGCAACTGGAATTACCGCAAATGGACTGCCTGCGCGCCAATCGCATGCCATGGCGGCTGATCGCCGGCGCGGCCGCGGGCACACAGCTGGCCTGCCAGGCTGATGCCCTGCCGCTGGCCTCGCAATCACTGGATTTGCTGGTGCTGCCGCATACGCTGGATTTTGCTGCCGACCCGCACAGTGTGTTGCGCGAGGCCGAGCGCGTGCTGATGCCGGAAGGGCGGCTGTTGATCACCGGTTTTAATCCCTGGAGCTTGTGGGGCTTGCGCCGGCTCAAGGCCAATGAAGTGGCCTGGCAAGGGCAGTTTCTGGCCCCGCAGCGGCTCAAAGACTGGTTGCGCTTGCTGGATTTACAACTGCTGCGTGGTGAATTTCTTTGCTATCGCCCGCCGCTGCAACGCAAGGGCTGGCTGGAAAAAAGCCGTTTTCTGGAGCGCGCCGGCGATCGTTTATGGCCGGCTGGTGGCGGCGTGTATTGCCTGGATGTAGTGAAACGCGTGAGCGGCATGACCATCATCGAGCCCGAGTGGCGCACTGTGCACGTGCCCGCACGCAATGCCGCCGCGGTGGTGGAGAAAATGCGGCTGCAAGCCGAGAAAGATCGCTGCAAATAAAGACAGGGTATATTGATGTGGCCCTTGGATTTTAATATTTTCAGAGCTATACATTAGGGGTGTATAGGCTGAGCTTGGGACAGGCGCTAGCCAATCGCCCAAAACTGCCAGCGGCGCGTAAAATACGCCGCTTTCCAATCGACAGGCCAACGCCAAAGAGACGCAGTGATGGTCGAAATTTATACCGATGGCGCCTGCAAAGGTAACCCGGGCCCCGGTGGCTGGGGCGCTTATCTGCGCTATGGCGCGCATGAAAAAGAGCTCTGTGGCGGCGAAGCCCATACCACCAACAACCGGATGGAGCTGCTGGCGGTGATTTCGGCGCTGGCCGCGCTCACTCGCCACTGCGAAGTCACCATCCATACCGACTCGCAATACGTTAAAAACGGCATTGAAAGCTGGATACACGGCTGGAAACGCAACGGCTGGAAAACCGCCGACAAAAAGCCGGTTAAAAATGAAGACCTGTGGCGCGCGCTGGATGAACAAGTGGCGCGGCATGCGGTGCAGTGGCGCTGGGTGAAAGGGCATGCGGGCAATCCGGGCAATGAGCGGGCCGATGCCTTGGCCAATCAGGGTGTGGCGCAAATCCAAAGCTAGCCGCAGCCCCCGCCCCCACCCCCACCCCCACCATTTCACCGTCACCAATTCTTCATTTTTCGGCCCGCACCTGCCCGTATACTCGAATTGAATCAGCGGTTGATTGCTGCACGGCAACACCGGCGGCTAAGCGGAGGCACGGCAAATGGCATACACCAATTCGCTGGAAGACTGGCTGGAACTCACCCTGCTGGTCGCCGAATATCCCGATGGCGCCGACTGGGTGTTGGCGCTGGGCGAGCTAGACCGGCAAGCCGGGCGTGAAGTCGGCTACGGGCGCCGCTTTCTGGAAGCCACCATCCAGCACGGGCAGTTTTACTACGCCCTTGCCGATTCGCGCCAAGACGACACTCTGTAAGTAATTGCCCTGCCGTTTGTCGGCTACTGAGCAGTAAATTAGCCCCTAAACCGAGCCCAGGCAGGGCTTGCGCGGCACTGTCAGCATGGCGCAAAGCCTTGCTGACAGCGACTTTATCCCTTTTCTGCTTCCGTTTTTCGTAAGAATCGCTCCCATTTGCATCTCGGCAAGCGCAAAACCGCTCTGCTAGAACGGTGGTTGAAAACAACCAACCCGCAGGGAGGAGCGAGATGCCACCTAGGATCGCTCTCACAGCCATTATCCTCATTGTCCAAGTGCTGCTGTTATGGCTGGGTAATGCCAGTTGGTGGGCCGGATTATTGTGCATAGCGGCAACTGCTGCACTCGCTTGGCACCGCGCCCCCAGCCCCACACCAAATTCAGACGCGCAGCCTCCGCGCGGACACGCTGCAACACGGTTAGGCCAGTTTGCCCAGCAGGCGCGCGAACTCTTGCTGGGGGTGTTGCCGATCTGGGCGCGCAATCTGGATGTGGCCCGCGAGCAGACTGAACAAGCCATCGGCAATCTGGCCAACCGCTTTGTCGGGATTAATCAGCAGCTCAATGCCGCGCTGGCACTCACCAGTGGCGGCAGCCAAAGCGATCTGCCCGGCATGATTAGCCGCTCGGAAACGCAACTTAGCCAGATTTTGGAAGCACTGCACCGCGCAGTGGAAAGCCGGCAAACCATGCTGGATGAAATTCGCGGGCTGGCTAGTTTTACCGCCGAGCTCAAGCAAATGGGGACTTCGGTTAGCGCGATTGCCAATCAAACCAATTTGCTAGCGCTCAATGCCGCCATTGAAGCCGCCCGCGCCGGGGAAATGGGGCGGGGCTTTGCCGTGGTGGCCGATGAAGTGCGCAAGCTCTCCAATCTATCGGGCGACACCGGTAAACACATCACCGAGAAAATCGATCTGATCAATCAGGCCATGGCCCAAACCCTGACCCTGACCAGCGAGCTTTCGAGCGAAGAGCAAAGCATTATCCAGTCGGCCGAGCAGGTGATTCAGGGCGTGATCGGCGAATTTCATGCCGCTACTCAGGCTTTGAACGACAACCTGCAAGAGCTGGAACACCAAAACCGGCAGATCAGCCACGAAGTCGATGAAGTGCTGGTTAATCTGCAGTTTCAAGATCGGGTAGGGCAGATTCAAAGCCATGTGGTGGGCGATATCCACAAGCTGCAGCAAGCCTTGCATGAAGCCGATCTCACCCACGAGCAGTGGCAGTTGCCTGATCGCCAGCTGTGGCTTAGCGAGCTGGAACGCACCTATACCACCCTGGAGCAAAAGGCGCTACACCACGGCCGATCTGGCTCTGCGAGCAATACCCCTACAACTTCAGTCGATTTTTTCTGAGGAGCGGCAATGTCTAAATTAATCATGATCGTTGATGACTCGGCCAGTCTGCGCACCGTGGTCGGCATTGCCCTCAAGGGCGCAGGGTATGACGTGCTCGAAGCGTGCGATGGCAAAGATGCACTGAGCAAGCTCACCGGCCAAAAAGTAAACCTGATCGTTTCGGATGTGAATATGCCGAATATGGATGGCATTGCCTTCGTGACGCAGGTGAAGCAAATGCCAGCCTATAAATTCACCCCTGTGATTATGCTGACCACCGAAGCCGACGAAGCCAAGAAAGCCGCCGGCAAGGCCGCTGGCGCCAAGGCTTGGGTGGTAAAACCATTTCAGCCGCCGATTCTGCTGGATGCGATTTCCAAGCTGGTCTTGCCCTAAGTGGGGTGCAGCATGACACACACTATTCAATTGCTCGGTGAGCAAACCATTTATCAGGCCCGGCAAACCCACACCCAGCTCTGGCAAGCCCTGCATGAGCACAACGAGCCCCTGCAGCTGGAGCTCGCTGATGTTACCGAGGTGGATTCCTCACTGGTGCAGATCTTGCTGTGGCTGGTACCCGAGGCCAAACGGCTAGGGCGGCCGCTCACCATTGGCGAGCCCTCGGCGGTGCTGGCCGAAGTGCTGGCGGAGCTGGGTTTAAGCCACATTGTGCAGACCGAAGGAGCCGGCCATGAGTGAATACGACAGCGCCTTGCCGGCGTTTCTGGATGAAGCCCACGAATTGCTCGCCGCAATGGAGAGCATATTGATGGATGTGCAGGGCCAGCAGCCCGATAGCGAACAGCTCAATGCCATGTTTCGCGCCATGCACACCATTAAAGGCTCATCGGGCCTCTTTGGCCTCGATGCGATTGTCCGCTTTACCCATGAAGCCGAAAACGTCCTCGATGCCTTGCGCGCGGGGGAGCTTAGCTTTGATGATGAGCTCAATACCTTGCTGCTACGCTGCCACGATCACGTGAAAGCCATGCTGCAAGAGCTGGATCAGCCGGATGTACTCGCCAGCATGGCTGCGCCACCGCTGATTGATGAGCTCAAAGCTTATTTCCGGCAGCAAACCAGCGGCGAAATCAGCCCGCTGGCCGCCAGCGCCACCGAAGCGCCCGCGGCGGCCGAGCAAAGCTGGCTGATTTCCTTGCGCTTTGGCCGTGAAGTGCTGGCCGATGGCATGGATCCGCTCTCGTTTGTGCGCTATCTGGCCGAAAGCGGCCAGCTGGGCGGCTTGCAAACCATTGCCACCCAGCTCCCCAGCGGCGATGCGTTCGATCCTGAGCAATGTTATTTGCGCTTTGAGCTGGTGTATCACAGCACTATGCCGCTGGCCAAACTCAATGATGTGTTCGAATTTGTGCGGGAAAGCAGCCAGATTCATATTTTCCCGCTGGCGACGGCAGGCCGCTATCTGGCCACCGTGACCCAGGGGCAGGATGAGGCCGAGCAGCAGGCGGTGGCTGCGGCCTGGCAGCAGCTCGGGGTGGTGATCGAGGCTGAGGCTGAAGTCGTGACCGAGGTGGCGGCTGTTGAGGCGGTGGCGCCTCTGGCGAGCAATCTGCAGTTTGCTCAGGCCGCCAAACAGGCCAGCGGCGCGGTGGCCCGCAAAACCGAACACAAAGAAACCAAAACCACCGAAACCCGCTTTATCAAGGTGGAAGCCAGCAAACTCGATAATCTGATCAATCTGATTGGCGAGCTGGTCATCGCTGGCGCAGCCGCCAACCTCATCGCCCGCCGCTCGGGCCAAAGTGCCCAGATCGAATCCACCGCCACCATCGCCACGCTGATTGAGCAGATACGTGCCGGCACGCTCTCGATGCGCATGGTGCAGATCGGTGAGATTTTTAGCCGCTTTCCTCGCGTGGTGCGCGATGTCTCGAAGGAGCTCGGTAAATCGATCGAGCTGCATATCAGCGGTGCGGAAACCGAGCTGGATAAATCCATGGTCGAAAAACTCGGCGATCCGCTAATGCATATTGTGCGCAATGCCATTGATCACGGCATCGAGCCGGTGGAAACCCGGCTGGCGGCCGGCAAATCGGCCACCGGCAATGTTTGGCTCAATGCCTATCACGAATCGGGCAGCATCGTGATCGAAGTAGCCGATGATGGCGGTGGCCTGCGTAAAGACAAAATCGTCGCCAAAGCGGTGGCCAACGGGCTGATTAGCGCCGACGCCATGCTCAGCGATAACGAAATCTACAAACTGATTTTCGAGCCCGGTTTTTCCACTGCCGAGCAGATCAGCAATATCTCCGGCCGTGGGGTGGGGATGGATGTGGTGAAGCGCGGTCTGGAAGCCCTGCGCGGCACGATTGATATCGATTCGGCCGTGGGCGAGGGCACCAATTTCCGCATTCGCCTGCCGCTCACACTGGCGATTATTGATGGCTTTTTGGTGCAGATTGGTAAATCGACCTTCGTGATTCCGCTGGAAGTGGTGGTGGAGTGCATCGAGGTACCGGACGATCTGAAATCCGACGGTACGCACTCGCATCTGAACCTACGCGGCGAGGTGCTGCCGGTGCTCAATCTATCCGAGTTTCTCGAGCTGGGCGAGCCTCCGGGCAAGCGGCAAAACGTGGTGGTGGTCAATTACGGCGAGAGCAAAGCTGGCCTGCTGGTGGATAACCTGCTGGGCGAATTTCAAACCGTGATCAAACCGCTGGGGCAGCTGTTTAGCCATCTGCGGGCGATTAGCGGCTCAACCATTTTAGGTTCGGGTGAGGTGGCGCTGATTCTGGATGTGCCCGCGCTGATTGAGTTTGCCAAGCAAAAAGAAGTCGCAGATTTTGCCGGGCAAACCGAACAAGGCCGGGCGCAGTTACATTGATTTTTTGTTGGGTATAGGTGTGAAAGCATTATAAACATTAGGGTTGCGGTAGATACCCATCCTGAGTACGGAGAGTGCAAAATGAATAAGCAAATGACGGTAGCAACCCGCTTGTTGCTTGGTTTTGGTGGTGTCTTGGCCCTGATGGTATTGCTGGTGGTGGTGGCGATTGCCGGCTACCTCAAGCTGAACGAAAACATCCGCATGATTGCCGAGGTGAACAACGCCAAGATGGTCAGCGCCTACGAAATGATTACCGCGTTGCAGGAGTCCGGTTTTCAAACCCGGAATATGGTGATCATGTCTGATAAGCAGCTGCTGGATAAGGCAAACGAAGCCTATCAAACCAGTAAAACGCGCTTTGAACAGCACTACAGCACATTTAAGGAGTTGATGACTAAATCTAGCTCTGCAGATGAGCGAGAAAAGGCGACGCAAGTAGAGACACTCCTTCCAGAGTACAAACTGACCTCCGATGAGGTGGCGAAGCTGGGTAGCAATAATGAAGCGGAAAAAGCTCAGGAATATATGCTTACTAAAGCTATTCCGGCCTATGACAAGCTCAATGCCGTGGTACAAAAACTGGCAGAGATGGAAGTGAAGCAAAACAAGGAAGAATCTGAAGCTGCGATGAAAAGCTATGAAACAGCCTTGTTTCAGTTGCTCGTCGTCGGCGCAATTGCCATTGTGGTGGCGATTGGCGTGGTGTTCTTCTTGGTGCGCAGCTTCAACCGCGTCTTGGGGGGCGAGCCGCACTATGTGAGCGATGTGATGCGCGAAGTAGCCGCTGGTAATCTCTTGGTGAATATCTCGTTGCGCCCGGGCGACACCACCAGTTTGGCCGCCTCGATTTCGAATACCATCGATAAGCTGCGCTCGTTGATGGGCGATATCAAGGCCAATGCCGATAATGTCTCGTCGGCCGCGATTCAGCTCACCTCTACCTCGCAATCGCTGGCCCAAACCGCCGCCGAATCGGCTGCGAGCATCGAAGAAACCTCGGCCTCGGTGGAAGAAATCTCCTCATCGATTAGCCAAACCAGTGAAAACGCCCGCATCACCGAAGGCATTGCCAGCAAAGCGGCGCGTGAAGCCACCGATGGCGGCGATACCGTACGGCAAACCGTGGCGGCCATGCGCCAGATCGCCGAAAAAATCAGCATCATTGACGATATTGCCTACCAGACCAATCTGCTGGCGCTGAATGCCGCGATTGAAGCGGCGCGGGCCGGTGAGCAAGGCAAGGGCTTTGCGGTGGTGGCGGCAGAAGTGCGCAAGCTGGCCGAGCGCAGCCAGGTGGCCGCGCAGGATATTGGCGAAGTGGCCAGCAGCAGCGTGAAACTGGCTGAGCGCGCCGGCGAATTGCTGGAAGAAATGGTTAGCTCCAGCACCAAAACGGCCGATCTGGTGCAGGAAATTGCTGCCGCCGCAGCCGAGCAAGCCAGCGGCGTGAATCAAGTCAATGCCTCGGTACAGCAAAGCAATCTAACCACCCAGCAAAATTCTGCTTCGAGCGAAGAGCTGGCGTCTACGGCGGAAGAGCTGAGCAGCCAGGCGGAAAACCTGCAAGAGCTGGTATCTTTCTTCAAGCTCGATGAGAGCGGCAATAGCGGGCGGCGCCGCGGCGGGGCTGGCCGCAAAGCCAGCAGCGGGCAGGGCGGCGGCAAAGCGCATAGCTATGGCGCCAAATCAGGTGGCGAGCTGGATGACGCCGAATTCACCCGTTTCTAGGCGAGGTGTGTCATGGGAGCTTTAGCCTTAAAAACCAGCAAGGAGCGCGTCCAGCAGGAGGAAGCGCACCTTGATCTCTCGCAGTATCTGACTTTTCAGCTTTGCGGCGAGACTTTCGCCATCGGGATTCTGGCGATCAAGGAAATCCTCGAATACATGCCAATGACGCAAGTGCCGATGATGCCGGATTTTGTGCGCGGGGTGATGAATCTGCGCGGTGCGGTGGTGCCGGTGATTGATTTGTCGCTGCGCTTTGGCAAAGGGGAAACCACGGTACGCCGCCGTACTTGTGTGGTGATCATCGAGATTGAGCATGATGATCAGCAACAGTATTTTGGCGTGCTGGTGGATGCGGTGCACGAAGTGCTGGCGATTGCCGATGGCGATATTGTGCCTGCGCCGCAGTTTGGCAATCACATCCGTTCGGATTTCATTGCCGGCATGGCCAAGGTGCAAAATCGCTTTGTGGTGCTCTTGGATTTAAGCCGCGCCTTGTCGGTTGAGGAAATGGCGCAGTTGGCCATGCTGGACGAAACCGCGCTGGACGTGGCCGAGTCCGCTGCCGAGGAGCATGTGAGCCATTAAGCGAGCCTGCTGCCCATGCCTGTGCTAACCGACGCTACTTTTGTGCGCTACCAGCAATGGCTGCGCGAACGCACCGGCGTGAATCTCACCGAGGTGAAAAAAACGCTGGTGCATCAGCGGCTGATCAAGCGGCTGCAGGCGCGCAATATTGATACCTTTGAAGCCTATTTTCGTGCGCTGCTCGCTAGCAGCGAGGAAGCCGAGCGCCAATTGGCGCTCGATTTGCTCACCACGCATGAAACGTATTTTTTTCGCGAACCCAAGCATTTTCAATGGTTTAAGCACTATTTGCTCTCGCCGCAGGCGGTAGGCCGCGCCTTGCGGGTGTGGAGCGCCGCATCGTCATCCGGGGAAGAAGTCTGGAGCATTGCCATGATGCTCAGCGACTTTTTAGGCCTGCAGGGCACTTGGTATTTGCTGGGCAGTGATATCAGCCAGCCGGTGCTGGCCAAAGCGCAGCAAGGCCATTACCCGATGAGCCGCTGCGAAGGGATTCCGCCGGCCTATCTGCGTGATTTCTGTTTAAAAGGGCAGGGCGCGCAGCTCCACACCTTGCGCATCATGCCGGCGCTGCGCAAACGGGTGGATTTTCGGTTGGTGAATTTAAATGAATCTCTACCCGACCTAGGTCACTTTGATGTGATTTTTTTGCGCAATGTGCTGATCTATTTTGATATCGAGACTAAAAACAAAGTACTGCTTCGCTGCATCGATGCCTTGCACCCCGGCGGTTATTTGCTGGTGAGCCATTCGGAAAGCCTAACCGGGTTTCAATTGCCATTAGATCTGGTGCAGGCCGGTATTTATCGCAAGCGGGCGTAGCCAAGGGGCCAGGGGGCGCCATGACCATCAAAGTAATGCTGGTAGATGATTCTGCCGTGGTGCGGCAGGTATTGGGGCAACAACTCAGTAGCGCGGGGGATATCCAGATTATCGATGTGGCCCATGACCCGATCATGGCGCAGGAAAAACTGCAGCATCGCTGGCCGGATGTGATTGTGCTCGATGTGGAAATGCCCAAGATGGACGGCATTACCTTCTTAAAACACATTATGGCCACCCGCCCCACGCCGATTGTGATCTGCTCATCGCTGACCCAGAAAGGCGCCGATATCAGTATGCAGGCACTGGCGGCTGGCGCGGTAGATGTGATTGCCAAGCCCATGGCGGGGGTCAAAGGTTTTCTCGAAGAAAACCGCAAAATGCTGATCGATGCGGTGCGCGCGGCCTCGGTGGCGCGGGTTAATCGTTTGCGCCAGCCCGAAGCACCAGCCGCGAAGCCTGCCACCGCCACGGCAGACACAGGGGCCCTGCCCACGATTCGGGAAAAACTGGCGGCCGATGTGATTTTGGCCGCGCCCACCGGGCATGAGGTGTTTCGCACCACCGAGCGGATAGTGGCCATCGGCACCTCCACCGGCGGTACGCAGGCCTTGGAATTCGTGCTGACCCAGTTACCCAAAACCAGCCCGGGCATTGCGATTGTGCAGCATATGCCCGAGCAATTTACCGCCGCCTTTGCCCGCCGGCTGGATGGAATTTGCCAAATTGAAGTTAAAGAAGCCAGCAATGGCGACCGGATTATGCCGGGCCGCGCGCTGATTGCCCCCGGGGGGCGGCATTTGGCCATTCAGCGTAGCGGCGCGTTTTATCATGTGGAAGTGATTGATGGCCCGCCAGTCAGTCGGCATCGCCCCTCGGTGGATGTGCTATTTCGCTCCGCCGCGAAATCGGCCGGGCGCAATGCGCTGGGCATTATCATGACCGGCATGGGCGATGATGGCGCCAAGGGTCTGAAAGAAATGCGTGAAGCCGGCGCGCACACCATCGCGCAAGATGAAAAAAGCTGCGTGGTATTTGGCATGCCCAAAGAGGCCATTAAGCTGGAGGCCGCGGCTGAGGTGATGCCTTTGGCGCAAATCGCGCAATCGATTTACCGCTACGGCTAGGGGCTGGTATGAGCCGCGCGGCGCCAATTAAAGTAATGATCGTCGATGATTCGGCGATTGTGCGGCAGGTGGTGCGCGAGATTTTGCAGCGCGAGCCCGATATCACGGTGATTGGTGCCGCCTTTGATCCGCTGTTTGCCTACGACAAAATGCAAAAGCAGTGGCCCGATGTGCTGCTGCTGGATATCGCCATGCCGCGTATGGATGGCATTACTTTCTTGCGGCGCATTATGAGCGAGCAACCCACGCCGGTGGTTGTGATGTCGGCCCTGACCGAGCGGAATGTGGAGCTCAGCTTGCTGGCGCTGGCCTCGGGGGCGCTGTGCGTGATCAACAAACCGGCGATTGGTTTTCGCGATTTTATGCACGCCAGCAGTACCGAGCTGGTGCATGCGATTCGCGCCGCTGCCCAGGCCAAGGTGCAAAAGCTGAACTTACCGCCTTTGCCCGAACACGATAGTGCTGCCTTGCGTCGCCCTGCCAGTATGCCGCCGCAGATCAATCCCGTATTGCCTGCTAGGCCTATACCCGCCACCCCTATGCCTGCTTTTGATGACCCGCTGGCCCGTGGTGCGCAAGAGCGGCGCGTAGCGCCCAAGCTCACCGCCGATGCGGTGCTGCCCGCCCCAGCCAGCAAGGCCCAGGTGCCTGCCACGCCCAAAATCGTGGTGATCGGCACTTCCACCGGCGGCACCCAAGCACTCGAACAGATTCTGCCGCAGTTGCGGCCAGACTGCCCGCCGCTGGCGATTGTGCAGCATATGCCCGAAAAATTTACCGCCAGCTTTGCCGATCGGCTGGATATGCTCAGCCAGATCGAAGTACGCGAAGCGCAGCATAATGACCGGATGCGGCGCGGTTTGGCGCTTCTAGCCCCGGGGGGCAAGCATCTGCTATTGCGGCGCAATGGCAATGAATATTACGTAGAAGTCATTGATGGCCCGCTGGTCACGCGCCATCGCCCATCGGTGGATGTGCTGTTTCGCTCCGCGGCGGTTGCGGCCGGGCACAATACGGTGGCATTTTTGCTCACCGGCATGGGCGACGATGGCGCCCGTGGCCTGCTTGAATTGCGCCAGGCAGGTGCACAGACCTATGCGCAAGATGAAGAAAGCTGCGTGGTATTTGGCATGCCCAAAGAAGGAATTGCCCTAGGCGCAGCGCAACAGGTGGTGGCGCTCGGGCAGGTGGTGCCGCTGATTCAGGCGGTGCATTAGTTGCTCCGCGCTGCGGCGACTGGACTCGCCGTTTTCTCGCTGCGGCAATGTGGCAATGCGGCATCACCCGCCGGCATACAGATAGCTGTATCTGCCCGGCCTCGGTTCACCCGGCGGCGGATGTAGCAGATCAGCCACCTCGGTAATCCAGAAGCTGAATCGACGTCCCCCCAGTGCGAACGGTACGCTGATCACCGCGCGGCGATGTGCCGCCCCCAACTCGAATAGCCAGTACATGCCCGTAGCGCTCGGTTTGGTCGTGCCCGCCTGTGCCGGTGAAATCTCATGCCGCTGCACCAGCCGGACCGAGCGGATATCAAATATGTAGCTGATTTCGGCTTGGCCGGCGGCTGACGTCACCGCAATGGCACAAAAGCGCAGATCATTGATGACTGTTTCGGGCGTCTGCCGCAAGGCAAGCGTTTCGGCCGGGATGTGATACCAGCGGGCGGTGCCATTGCGAAAGCCTTCCAGATATTCGGGTGTGCGGCCGCCGCCAGTTTGGGCGACCAGTACCAGTTCGGCTGACCGGCGCAGCTGCAGGCCGGATGGTGCGATGCGCACCGAGTCGCGGGCCAGATGCTCATCCGGCGCTTCGATCCGGTATTCAATGCTGGATGGCTTGCTGCCGAGGTGGTCGAGTAAAAAAGACGCCAGCCATTGATTGGCCTGCCCCGGTAAGGCGGGAAAGGCGCCGATGCCGACCGCCTCAATTGCCGCGTGATAGGGGTTGTCGGCCGGATCATGCTGATCGGTATGCCAGCCCGGGTAGAGTACATAGGCGCCCACAACCGGGCGGCTTTTGGGGGCTATGCCGTCAACCGGTTCGCCCAGATGAATCAGTGCATCGCGATAGCGGTGCATCTGGTTCAGCGCATCATCAGGCGCCAGATCGTGGCCGGTTTTTTCGTCGGTTTCAATCCGGTATTTCGCATCAAAAATCCAGATGATTGATTCCCCATTGGGGAAGGTGGCTTTGAGCACAATGTCCGGCTTCTGGATCGCATTCCATGAATAGATCCGGTCGTATTGGCTGCCGGGCTTTTTGAATATCGGCTCATGCGCCAGGTGCAGTTTGATGCCGTCGCTCCGGGTAAAAACGAACGATGCGCCCATGCCATCAATCAGTTCTTTTTCCAGATTCTTTTCGCGCAGCAGCGCCTTGCTGCTGTCCTGTTCGACAAAGTCAAGGCACTGCAACTGCCTGCGGATTTCCAGCAGACACCAGACTTCATACAGCTCGGATACCGGTTTGACCGACACCGATGCATTACGGCCGAATAGATCCAGATATAGTTTCAGTTGCTGCCAGATGCGGTAAACCCCAGCGTATCCTGCACGCTGATGTAACACTAGCGATTCCCGCGCCATGCCATCAAATTTGCCAACCTCGCCAAACAGCGGGTGCGCCAGCTTCTGGCTGATCTGCTGCTGCCATTGCGAGAGCTCGTTAAAAAAAGCCGATGAAATCCTTTCTCGGTCCGGCGCCGAATTATGCCGCTGTGCGCTGGCCGCAAAACGCGCAAGGCTGCGGGTGCAATGCTCTAACACCATGCGGATAAAACGGTTTTCAGGGGTGTCGACCGAGAGGCGGCGGCTGGTAGTCTGAAAACGCAGATGTAGTTCGC
Organism: Chitinibacter sp. ZOR0017; assembly: GCF_000799095.1. Classification (NCBI taxonomy): domain Bacteria; kingdom Pseudomonadati; phylum Pseudomonadota; class Betaproteobacteria; order Neisseriales; family Chitinibacteraceae; genus Chitinibacter; species Chitinibacter sp. ZOR0017. Next base: position 52,610 of record NZ_JTLG01000016.1, read on the forward strand.
CGTTTTTTACCGCCTCTGCCACTCGCTCTTCAAGTCCGGGGTTGATCCGGCCGTGCAGTCGTTCGGCGCGGACTGCGCGTACCGTTTCCTGTAGGCGGTTATGTGGCGCGTTGCAGATATAGCGGACTTCTTTTAGTAAGGCTTCGCGCAGCGCGGCAAACTGGGCCAGCCAGAGCAGCGGGAAACGCTCAAACGGCTGGCGCGATTGGGCCAGCTCGACATCGGTTTTCTGCGCCAGCGCAAAACGCCACAGCGGGTAGGTTTCATCAATGGCGGTATTGATCTGCTGCAGATCATCGGCCATCACCATCTTGGTCGGCAATACTTCAAGCGCAATCGCCGCATCCTGCCAGACGCCCGCGCGGCGATACCGCAGCCCTAGCCGTAGCCAGCCAATATCATTGCCGGTGTTTAGCGTGCCGCGCAGCGAATTGTTGGTAAAACGGAAGGCATCGCAGACCGCGGAGAGCCGGTGGCGGATTTCTGCCTCGTCCACGTTGGCCGAAAAAGCAAACTCGAATTCATAGCTGCGGTTCTCAAAAAAAACCGGCTCGCACAGGTGCAGCTCATGTTCATTTATGCAGGGTATAGGGATGCAGGCCTTGAATTTTGATGGCTGCAGCCGTATACGTGTAACTTCCCGCTTCACCTGGCGTGCAGCCAGCGTGCTGGCCAGCTGCTTTTGAGCTGGCTCGATATCCCTGCTCCAGACATTCAGTGACCAGTCGGCGGTTTCCAGTTTGAGTAAATCCGGCATTGCTACTTCCTGTGATCAGGGCCAGAAACTGGTGAAGCGATCGCGCAACAGCCGGTCTTGCATCCAGCCCAGTTTGCCCAGAGAGCGGAACGGAATATCGGGTGACTTGCCGTCCGCTAGCTGGATATTAAATAGATCCGGGCGTGATGCTGACGAGGCAAACCGGGTGGTGAGCTCGGTTTTTAGTTTGACGAGCAAACTATCGTCACCGCTGGCCTGCAATTTATCCTCATCGCCTTCCAGCCGTGGCAGCAATTTGGCCATCAGAAAATCATCCCACACCGCGTATAGCTGGGCATCGGTTTGCGGCGAAAAGCATTTCAGCATCACCAGCAGCTCGTTCAGCGCGCGGAATGCCAGCTCGAAAGGCGTGCCCTTCAGTAATACGTTCACCGCCTGCAGGAACTCGATACTGCGCTGGCCATCCGGATCGGCAGCAACATCACCCAGCTCATCGGCATTGGCAATCTGCGAATCCAGCGGAAAGCCCAGTGTGACTGGCTGTTGCTTGGGCTCAAAGTAATCTGCATAAACGTTGGGAAAAAACTCGCCAAAATCGATGGTAAAAGCGCGGTCGATCACCTTGCGCGAAAAGCCGTGCGTGGTTTCATCCATATTCACCGTGCCGGCCACAATCAGATTCGGCGGCAGCGGCATGCCATGCTCAATGAAGTAGTCCCATAGCCCGGCCCATACCTCACCTGCCAGGCCCAGATCGCTGCACAGCTGGTCCAATACGGCGGAGTTAGCCGATTTCAGTAATTTGCCCGGCGCGAAAATCGGCGCGCTGCTGTAATGGCCATCGCACCATGCCCGCGTTTCCAGCACCGATAGATAATCGGCAAAATACTGCTCGACCGGCGCCAGATTCATCTCGTCCAGGCAGGCCCAGAATGGCGTCATCTCGGCTGGATCTTTAAGCTGGTAAGCCGCCCCCGGCATCGCCGCATCGCGCCAGGCGGCCGCCATAAATTGCAGAAACGGCGTCGCCACATAGCGGGTACCATCAATGCGCGATACATAGCCCAGTAGATCGGAAGGCTCGTGCCAGTCCGGCCGGACAGGGATCAGCTCGAAATTGCTGGAGCCTGGTATCGCAGTGCGTTCGGCTTGCTGACGGACAAAACGGGTTTTGCCCGTGCCGGAAATGCCGGCTAAGAGTAATAGAGGTTTGGGTAGTGGGAGTGAATCTGTAAGTATTTCTTGGAGATATGCCTTGTATTTATTTAGGCCCGCATCGTACATACCATTTCCATTGGTATTTGCAGTTTTCCATTCGTCCAGTCCGCGAACTTGGGTAGATAGTCTATCAAGATCTGAAAGTGAACGAATAGATAGCATGCTTGAATTGGATTCGTTGCTTCCAGTTAGAGCGTCAAATTTATTTGGTACCGTAATTGTATACGATGCAATGGTTCGGTCTGATGCGCCATTGTTTTTTAACCATGACTCAAAGTTTAAAGGTTTTGTTTTTTTTGTGCGATTGTTTTTATCTTCGGTTAAGCTAGTTAATTGATTGGGTATATTTTTTAAAGCTATTCTTGTCGAGTCTCTGTCAAAGAAGGTGTTGTCTTTGATGTTTTGGTAGTTAAATTTGCCATAGTAGCAAATTAGCTTTGATATTACTCTGGTTAGCTGGCTAGTTTGGCTTCCACCAAGGGAAGCAATGATGGTTAAACCTTCTAAACTTCCTGCTAGTTTGAATATTTCACGATATGATTTTTCTTCATAGGAAGTGAAGTTATCTCCTCTGGATGGCGTGGCCCTCCAGATGGCTAGGAAATCTTCATGTTTTTCTTGTAGGGCATTAATAAATGCGACAAGTACCACGGGGTCAACAGAAAAAACTTTGCCGTTTTTGTTGCTAAAATTGATTGCAAGTGAATTGCTTACTGCGATCGTTTGTTCGTCCAGGGCGCTTACTTGTTTGCAAAAATCTTCAAAACTCATATTAAGTCCATGATTAATTTGTTTACAATTTTAGAAACAACAGGGACGGCTATGGAGTTGCCAAATTGTTTGTATGCGGGTGTTTTTGCTTTTGGGATTACAAATTTATCTGGGTACCCTTGGAGCCGTGCGCACTCTCTAGGTGTTAATAGTCTTGGGTTTTTCCCTTCTTGCGGGATAAGGCATTCTTTACCATCTTTGCCATACCTAGCAACAAGAGTATTTGATGGTTTGTCAATATCAGCTGTGAACGCAGTAAAACCAGTGCCTCGTTCCAGATTGCGCTGAGTACGGTTTATATGACCTTGCCAGAGACGGTCTGAGATTGTGAAATCGCTGGGCGGGTTTTCCTCTAAGATTGTACGCAATGGTAATGAATTTCCTGTGAAGTCTGGAAATTCAAAATTGACATTTAAGTCTTTTCTGAGGCAAACCATATAGCATCGTAAACGCCGCTGTGGTACTAGGGTTGAGGCGTCAATGATTTTGAATTTAAAGTCGTAGCCAAGTTCTTCAACTTCTGATTTTATTACATTAAATGTGCGGCCTTGGTCATGGCTTTGGATGTTGCGTACATTTTCAAGTAGTAGAACCTTGGGGCGTTTTACAGATGCAATACGCATAATATCAAAAAATAAAGTACCCTGGGTTTTACATTCAAAACCGTGTTGCTTGCCAACTGCTGATCTGGCAGAAACTCCGGCATGGCTAAATGGTTGACATGGAAATCCTCCGGCAAGAATTTCATGGGTTGGGATTAGTTTATTTAGTAGCTCGTCGCTAATATTGTCATTTGTAAATGCTCTAATGTCGCCAAATGGCAATTCGCCGTAGTTGTTAAAATATGTTTGCTGTGCCGAACGATCCCATTCGCTACTGAAGACACACGCGCCATTTGCTTCCTGTAGAGCAAGCCGGAAACCACCAATACCTGCAAAAAGATCGATGAAATGGAATTTGGGCGCCGAAGGGGGAGGGAAAACTATTTCGCTGTATAGTTTGTGGCGAAACTCATCTTTGTTTGTATATAGTTGCGCATTTTGGAGGGTTTTAATTATCTCCAAGGTTGGTGGCTCACCTATTGGCGTGCTGCCTGCAGCAATTGCATGTGCCCAATGATGAATTACAGCCTTTAGGTCGCTGCCTTGCTGCGTATAAGACTCCGCAAGGTTCGAAAGCTGCTGCTCAATTTGGGTAATAAAAAGACTCATGATTATCCATGCAAAATTGTAATAACTTCATTAGTGTGAATCTGGTCGCTCGGGCCAGGTTACAGCAAATTCATTGCTTAAAATCCATTCGGGCAGCCAGGTTAATCCGGAAATTCCTGGTTTGCGCAAGCCGCATTCCCATAAAATGACTACCCGCCAGCCACTGGCAAGCAGCGCTGCCTGATTACGGGTGTCACGTTCTACATTTCCAGCAAATTTCGGCTCCCAGAACTCCTGCCTGCTTTTTGGTGTGCTTGCCAGGCGGCAATCAGGGTGGCGATGCCAGAAGCAGCCGTGTACAAAAATGCATACATGGTATTTCGGTAGCACTATATCAGGGCCTCCGGGTAGATCTTTTCTGTGCAGGCGGAAACGGAAGCCCTGTGCGTGCAGAAAGGAGCGGACCAGGAGTTCGGGTTTTGTATTTTTGCCACGAATGCCGGACATCATGGCCGAACGTTTTTGTGGAGTAACAATGTCCATGCCGGTTTATGGTCAGTGTCTCTATCAAGCCTGTCATTAGACACATTTTTCGGGCTTGCAGGAAGTGTGGCTTCCACGCTGTTCTGGATCGATTACAGTGCGCAGGCAAGAATAGTGTAGGGGGCGTACTGAATATACCTACTATTTGCCTACTGGCTGTTCTTGGCCGGGAATGAAAAAAGCCCAGTCCGAAGACTGGGCTTTTTATCTTTGGGGTGGCTGATGGGGCTCGAACCCACGACAACAGGAATCACAATCCTGGACTCTACCAACTGAGCTACAGCCACCACAAAACCTTGAAATCTGCCGCTGTGTGCTGGCGCACCCGACAGGAATCGAACCTGTAACCTACGGCTTAGAAGGCCGTTGCTCTATCCAGTTGAGCTACGGGCACATTCAATACTTTGTGTGTCTCTTGGTCGGGGCGGTGGGATTCGAACTCACGACCACCTGGTCCCAAACCAGGTGCGCTACCAGACTGCGCTACGCCCC
>NZ_JTLG01000016.1:57512-77229 GCF_000799095.1 Chitinibacter sp. ZOR0017
TAGAGAAGGCCGAACTATACGCAGCAGCTGCACAGGCGTCAAGTGCCTCCCCAAAAAATTTTGCTAAAAAGTGCAAAAAAGCCCGATCAATGCGAAAATCCCGTTTTTGCCCATTTGCCGGAGTTTCCCGCCATGACTGCCCAGATCCTTGATGGTAAAGCCATTTCCCAAGAAATCGTTCAAGAAGTGCGCGCCAAGGTCGATGCCCGCGTGGCGGCCGGCAAACGCGCACCGGCGCTGGCGGTGATTCTGGTGGGATCCGATCCGGCCTCACAGGTGTATGTGGGTAATAAAAAACGCCAGTGCGAAAACGCCGGGATTACCTCGCTGGCTTACGATCTGCCCGCAGAGACTAGCGAAGCCGATGTACTGAAGCTGGTGGCCGAGCTCAATCAGAATGACGACGTGGATGGCATCCTGGTGCAGTTGCCACTGCCTAAACACATTGATGCCGACAAGGTGATCGAGCTGATCGATCCGGTGAAAGATGTGGATGGTTTCCATCCTTATAATATCGGCCGCCTTACTTTGAAAATGCCGCTGCTGCGCCCATGCACGCCGCGCGGGGTGATGACTTTGTTGGAGAAAACCGGCATCGATCTGGTGGGCAAAGATGCGGTGGTAATTGGCGCGTCGAATATCGTTGGTCGTCCGCAAGCGCTTGAGCTCTTGCTCGCGCGTGCCACGGTGACCGTTTGCCACAGCAAAACCAAAGATCTGGCCGCCAAAGTGGCGGGTGCGGATGTGGTGGTGGCCGGCGTAGGCATCCCGAATTTTGTGAAGGGTGAATGGATTAAAGAAGGCGCGATCGTGATCGACGTGGGTATCAATCGGCTGGAAAGCGGCAAGCTGTGTGGCGATGTGGAATTCGATACCGCTAAAGAGCGCGCCAGCTGGATCACCCCAGTGCCGGGCGGTGTTGGTCTGATGACCGTGGCCACCCTGATGCAAAATACCTACGACGCGTGCGTGAACCGCATCGGCTAAGCCAACCACACGTAGCGCAACTTAAAAACAAGCAGCGAAAATACGCTGCACAGGCTGCTGAGCAAGTGGAATAACAGTATGTTTCAAGTCTCGGCCAAGCCGAGCCTGGGAACTAAGGCTTTTAATCTGCAGCCTTGATGTTCTATTCCCGCCCCTCCCGTCCCCTCTTTGAGGGGAGCCTCGCTTCGCGAGTGGGGTTTATTAGCAAGCTGAGTGGCGAAAATACGCCGCAATTTAGCCAATGGTGCCCGGTGGGCGCCGTTGGTGTCACTGGAGAAGGTACACAATATGGCTTATCAACTCGCCAAACCGCTATTGTTTATGCTCGAAGCCGAGCGCGCGCACCACGCTGCGTTTAAAGGATTGGGCCTGCTCAATAGTCTGGGTTTTCTGCGCTCGTTGGCCCCGACTGTACCGAATGATCCGGTGACTGTAATGGGGATTGAATTTGCCAACCCGGTGGGGCTGGCGGCGGGGCTGGATAAAAACGGCGATTATATTGATGCGCTGGGCGAGCTGGGCTTTGGTTTTCTGGAAATCGGTACGGTTACACCGCGCCCGCAGCCCGGTAACCCGAAGCCACGCCTGTTCCGCCTGCCGGAGGCGCGCGGCATTATCAACCGCATGGGTTTTAATAATGGCGGCGTCGATAATCTGCTCGATAACGTTACCCAGTCCCAGTATCGCGGTGTACTCGGCATCAATATTGGCAAAAACGCCGATACCCCCATAGAAAAAGCCGCGGAAGATTATCTGATTGGTCTGCGCAAAGTGTATGCGGCGGCCAGCTATGTCACTGTGAATATCTCCAGCCCGAATACCAAAAATCTGCGCCAGCTGCAGCAGGGTGATGAGCTGGGCGATTTGCTGGCGCAACTGAAGGCCGAGCAGGAAAAACTCGCGCAGCAACATGGTCGCTATGTGCCGATTGCGGTGAAGATCGCGCCGGATCTGGATAACAACCAGATTCAGGAAATCGGCCAGCTGCTGGTCACGCACCAGATTGATGGCGTGATCGCCACCAACACCACGCTGTCGCGTACCGGGGTCGAAAACCTGCCGCATGGCCAGGAAACCGGTGGTCTTTCGGGTGAGCCCGTGCGGGCCAAGTCTACCTCGGTGATTCGCGAGCTGGCGCAAGTACTGGATGGCGCGCTGCCGATTATTGGTGTGGGCGGCATTATGAGTGGCGAAGATGCGGTAGAAAAGATCCGCGCTGGCGCGGCCATGGTGCAGGTATATAGCGGGCTGATTTATCAGGGCCCAAGCTTGGTGAGCGAATGTGCGGCGGCGTTGGCGGCGCTGCGGCAAGGTAAGTAAGGTGCTGTGCGATTAGGCTGATAAACCATATCGGCTTTATGGATTATTAATTTTAGTTCATCGTATTTTTTTGATTAGACCCGGGTCGCGCTGGCTTGCTTTTCGTTACAATATCGGGTGCTTTGTGAGCCAATTGCGGGCTCACCCTTGATTTTCCGGTGAGAGTCTATGGATTTTAGTCATTACCTGCTGCTGCTGGTCGGCGCGGTGCTGGTCAACAACGTTGTGCTGGTGCGTATTTTGGGGCTATGCCCGTTTATGGGGGTTTCCAAGAAACTGGAAGCCTCGATCGGCATGGGCCTGGCCACCGCGTTTGTACTGACGCTGGCCTCGGGTACTTCGTGGATGATGGATCAGCTCTTGATCGTCTGGAAGCTGGAATACCTGCGCACGCTGTCTTTCATCGTGGTGATCGCCGCCATCGTGCAGTTCACCGAGATGTTTATTCACAAAAGCAGCCCGGCGCTGTATCAGGCGCTGGGGATTTACCTGCCGCTGATCACCACCAACTGTGCCGTATTGGGCGTGCCACTGATCAACTCGACCGCGCGCCACAATCTGATGGAATCGCTGGTGTTTGGCTTTGGCTCGGCGGTGGGCTTCTCGCTGATTCTGATTTTGTTTGCCGCCATGCGTGAGCGCATGGAAGGGGCGGACATCCCGCAGGCCTTCAAAGGAACGCCGGCGGCCTTTATTACCGCAGGGCTGATGAGTCTGGCCTTTATGGGTTTTGCTGGGTTGGTGAAATGAGTTTTCTGTTAGCGTTGGCCGTGATGGCCATTCTGGCGCTGGTGCTGGGGGCAATCCTCGGCTTTGCGGCGATTAAATACAAAGTGGATGAAGATCCGCTGGTGGATAAAATCGATGCCATCCTGCCGCAAACCCAATGCGGCCAATGTGGTTTCCCGGGCTGTAAACCCTACGCCACCGCCATTGCCAACGAAGAAGCCGAAATCAATAAATGCCCGCCGGGTGGCGAAGACGGCATTCGCAAACTGGCCGATTTGCTAGGCAAGGATTTTGTGCCCTTCGACGATGGCGGCGCCAGCGCCGAAAAAGCCCGCTCGGTCGCCATCATCCGCGAAGACACCTGTATTGGCTGTACTCTGTGTATTCAGGCCTGTCCGGTGGATGCCATCGTGGGCGCAGCCAAACATCTGCATACCGTCATCGAAAGCGAATGTACCGGCTGTGAGCTGTGTATTGCGCCATGCCCGGTGGACTGTATCGACATTGTGCCGGTGGGTGAAAACGTGAACACCTGGAAATGGCGCTATCCGATCATTCAATTGAAGAAGGTGGCCTAATGCTGGAAACCACCCGCGAGATTTTCCCCTTCCACGGCGGTGTGCATCCGCCGGAAATGAAAGACCTCTCCAACCGTAGCCCGATTGCGCGTGGCCCGCTGCCCGCGCAGCTGGTAATCCCCCTGCAGCAAAGCATCGGCAACCCCGCCAAATGCGTGGTGAATGTCGGCGATATCGTCGGCAAAGGGCAGCTGATCGCCGCACCCGATGGCAATCTGTCGGTGGCGGTACATGCCCCGACCTCGGGCCGGATTGTAGCGATTGATGCGCGGCAGGTCGCGCACCCATCCGGCTTGGCTGAGTGGTGCGTGACGCTGGAAAGCGATGGTCGCGATGAATGGATTGCCCGCGATAAATTTGACTGGCGCGGCGCGCTAGAGCGCGGCGATGGTAAAGCGATTCGCGATTACCTGCAGCTGATGGGCGTGGTGGGGCAGGGCGGGGCGGTATTTCCATCGCACTTGAAACTGGGCGGGCGCGAAGCGCTGCAAACCCTGATTATCAACGGCGCCGAATGCGAGCCGTATATCACCTGTGATGATCGCCTGATGCGCGAACGCGCGATCGAGATCGTGGCCGGTATCGGCATTGTGCGCAAAATGCTCAATGCCCGCGAAGTATTGATCGGGGTGGAAGACAATAAACCCGAAGCCGTGCATGCCCTGCGTGAAGCGCTGGCGCATTGCGGCTTCGCCGCCGAAGTGGTGGTGGTGCCTACGCTGTATCCATCCGGCGGCGCCAAGCAGCTGATCAAGCTCTTGACCAATAAAGAAGTGCCAAGTGGCGTGCGCTCGACCGATCTGGGCGTGCAGTGTTTCAACGTGGCCACCATTTACAGTATTTATGCCGCGCTGGAGCAAGCCGAGCCGGTGATTTCGCGCATCGTCACCCTGACGGGCGGCGTGGTCAAGCCCGGGAATGTGGATGCGCTGATCGGTACGCCGATTGATGATTTGCTGGCCTTTGCCGGTGGCAGCAGCGCACGCGAATATATTTATGGCGGCCCAATGATGGGCTTTACCCTGCCATCGACTGCGGTGGGCCTCACCAAGGCCGGCAACTGCGTGATTGCGATGGACGCCGCCAGCTTCCCGCCCAAAGCGCCCGAAATGCCATGTATTCGCTGTGGCGAATGCGCGGTGGCCTGCCCGCAAGAGCTGCAGCCGATGGATCTGTATTGGTTCTCGCGCAGCAAAAACTTCGGCAAGGCGCAGGAATGGAATCTGTTCGACTGTATCGAATGTGGCGCCTGTGCGTATGTGTGCCCATCCAGCATTCAGCTGGTGGATTACTACCGTTTTGCCAAATCGGAAATCTGGGAAGCTGAACGCGCGAAAAAATCGGCCGATACCGCGCGCCAGCGGCATGAATTCAAGCAATTCCGCGAAGAGCGCGAAAAAGCCGAAAAAGCCGCGCGCCTCGCTGCCAAAGCGGCGCCGAAACCGGCTGAAACTGCCGCTGCGGCCAGCGCCGATGCGGGCGCCCCAGCCGCGGATGCCGATGACAAAGCGGCCAAAATCAAGGCGGCTATGGCGCGCGCCGCGGCCAAGAAAGCCGAAGCGGGCGATCTGGCGGCACCACCTACCCAGGTCGGCAATGGCAAAGTGCCGCACGTGCTGAGCGACGAGCAAGCCGCGAAGATTCGCGCCTCAATGGAAAAACGCGCCGCCGAAAAAGCCGCGCAAGAGGCGCTCAGCCCCGAAGAGCGCGCGGCCCGCGACGCCGAGCGCGCCGCCAAAATTGAAGCGGCTAAAGCCGCTGCGGCAGCGAAAAAGGCTAGTGCAGATACCCCAGTAGAGCATACGCCTGCAAGCTTTGATCAGGGTGCGTCTACGGCAGATACCCCAGCCAAGACAGCGCTCGATGAAGAAAAAGCCGCCAAGATCCGCGCCGCGATGGCGGCGGCTGCGGCGAAGAAAGCCGCTAAAGAAGCAGGCGCCGCTAGCCCGGCCGCCGCTGCGTCAGATAAAGACGCTGTGGCGCCAAGCCCTGCCGCGAGCGCCGCCACTGAGGCAGCCCCCGCCAAACCGGCGCTCGACGAAGAAAAAGCGGCCAAAATCCGCGCGGCCATGGCTGCCGCCGCGGCACGCAAAGCTGCCAAAGAAGGCGGCGAAGTCGCGCCGGGCGCCGAGCCTGCCGCAGCCTCGGTGACAGAAGTGGTCGCAGAAGTAGCCGCAGCTGCAGATACCGCCCCGGCGGCAGAGTCTACGCCAGAAGCCGCAGCGCCAGCCGCAGCGGGGATCGATCCGGATAAAGCGGCCAAGATTCGTGCCGCCATGGCTGCGGCCGCCGCGAAAAAAGCAGCGAAACAAGCTGCGCAAGATGAAGGTCAGGCATGATGCGAACGTCTCCCCATGTGGTAAAACCCACTCCCTTGCAGCTGGTGATGCTGAAAGTTGCCGGTGCTTTGCTGCCCGGTATTGCGGTGTATGTGTATGTGTTTGGCGCCGGCATTGTGCTGCAATTACTGCTGGCCACCGTTACCGCGCTGCTCACCGAAGCAGCTTGCCTCAAGCTGCGCAATTATCCGGTGAAGCCGTTTATCACCGATGGCTCGGCCGTGGTTACGGCCTGGCTGCTGGCGCTGTCGCTGCCACCTTTATCGAGCTGGTGGATGATTGTGCTGGCTACGGTGATCGCGGTTGGGCTGGCCAAACATCTGTATGGCGGCCTGGGGCAAAATCCGTTTAACCCGGCGATGGTAGGTTTTGCGGTGATGATTGTCTCATTCCCCGCGCAGATGGGGCGCTGGAATGCGCCACTCTCGCTGCTCTCGCACGAACTCACTAGCTGGCAGCAGTTTGGGTATATCCTCACGGGCCAATTACCACAGGGCTTGGCGTTCGATACCCTGGCTTCGGCTACGCCACTGGATGCGGTAAAAACCGGCCTGACCCAGCAACATGCACTGCCGGATATTTTGCAGGGCGCGATTTTTCAGGCCGGCTGGCTGCCGAGCGAAATGGGCTGGATTGCCGCCGCCTATCTCTTGGGCGGGCTGTTTTTGCTGCAGCAGCGCGTGATTCAGTGGCATAAGCCAGTAGCGTTTCTGGCCGCCCTGCTGGCGTTTTCGGGGCTGTTTCATCTGATCGACCCTGCTCGCTACGCCAGCCCGCTGTTCCACGCTTTTAGCGGTGCGGCGATTCTGGGCGCGTTTTTCATTATTACCGACCCGGTTTCGGCCCCGACCACCCCACTGGGGCGGCTGATCTACGGCGCTTTGATTGGTTTGCTCACCTGGTTGATCCGCACCTACGGCGGTTACCCTGATGGTGTGGCCTTTGCTGTGCTGATTATGAATATTGCCGCGCCATTTATCGATCAATACACCCAGCCGGCGGTATTTGGCCGCAAGCGTGGCAGTGTTGGGGCGAAAGGGGGGAAAGCATGAAAACCATGCTGCAAAACGGCGTGCGTGGCGCGCTGACCTTGCTGGTGTTTGCGCTGACCTTCACCGCTCTGATGGCGGGAACCTATACGCTGACCAAAGACATTGTGCTGGGCAATGAAAAAGCCGCCAAAGTGGCGCTGATTGCGCAGGTATTGCCGGCGGGCAGCTTTGATAATCAGCTGCTGGATGATGCCGTTGCCCAGGATGCGGCGGCGCTCAAGCAGCTGAATAACGAGGTTGGCGCGCAGATTTATCGCGCCAAAAAAGCTGGCCAAACCGTGGCCGCGGTCATCGAAACCGTGGCGCCGGATGGTTATTCGGGCAAGATCAAACTTTTGGTCGGCGTGAGCAAAAGCGGGCAAGTGCTGGGCGTGCGCGTGGTGGCGCATAAAGAAACCCCGGGGCTGGGCGATTACATCGATGTGCTCAAATCCAAATGGATTTTAGGCTTTGATGGCAAATCGCTGGCCGCACCGGCGCCAAGCGAGTGGAAAGTGAAAAAAGACGGTGGGGTGTTTGATTACACCGCCGGCGCTACCATCAGCCCGCGCGCAGTGGTGAAAGCGGTGAAAAACACCCTCGATTATGTGGCCGCACAGCCGGCTGTGGTTTTTGGAGCTTAAAGCCATGATGAGCTGGCAAGACGCAAAAGACATTATCTACAACAGCATCTGGAAGCAAAACCAGGGTGTGGTGGCGATTTTGGGGATGTGCCCGGTGCTGGTGATGTCCAGCAACATCATCAATGGCGTTTCGCTCGGTTTGGCCACCAGTATCGTGATGCTGATTTCCGGCGCGGCGATTGCGGCGATCCGTGATTTTGTCCCCAATGAGCTGCGCGCGCCGATCTTTATTCTGATCATTGCCGCGCTGGTGACGATGGTGGATCTGCTGATGAATTCCTATGTGCACGATCTGTATCTGGTGCTGGGGATTTTCATTCCGCTGATTACGACCAACTGCATCGTATTGGCGCGGGCCGAAGCGTTTGCCTCGAAAAATCCAGTGAGCCAGTCGGCGCTGGATGGCTTTTTTATGGGCTTGGGCCTGACGCTGGTCTTGGGGATTCTGGGTGCAATGCGCGAGCTGGTGGGCAAGGGCACGCTGCTGTCGGGGATTGATCTGGTGTTTGGCCCCGCCGCGCAAGGCTGGGTGATTCATGTGATCCCCGCGCATTACAATTATCAATTCCTGCTGGCGATTCTGCCGCCGGGCGCGTTTATTGGCCTGGGCTTTTTGATTGCCGGTAAGCAGGCGCTGGATCGTCGCGCCGAGGCGCGTGCCAAAGCCGCCGCCCGCTTAGCCCCGCCCCCTGCGGAGCCACAGGCCGCCAGCTAAATTGCGGCAATACCAAAACAACGGCGCTACGGCGCCGTTTTTGCTTGATGACCAACCCTACTCGCGAAGCGAGGCGCCCCTCACGGAGGGGACGGGAGGGGTGGGTATAGAACATCAAGGCTGTAGATTGGTAGTCTTTTTTCGTAGGCTCGGCTTGGCCGAGACTTGAAGGAGATAGCTCTTCCACTTTGTCAGCCGCCTGCAACGGCGCTTCGGCGCCGTTTTTTATGCCTGCGACCTATTCACACGGTATTAAGTCGCACTTAAGCTTGCCCGCTATTGCCGGGTAGTGGCTTTGGATTATGCTAGCGCCTAACCAATATGCAGAGTGAATGAGGTAAGGTATGAGTAGGCTGGCGGCAATCAAGCAGGGCTGGCGCAAGCTGGGATTCTGGCGCTGGGTGGGGCTCGCGCTCATCGTGGGTGCGCTCTGGTGGCTGTGGGGGCGCAAGCCGGTTGATCCGGCCAGCCAGGTAATTACTGCGGTGGTGAGCAAGGGCGACGTTGAAGTCTCGGTGCTGGCCACTGGTGTGGTCGATGCGGCCAAAACGGTCGAAGTGGGCGCACAGGCGTCGGGGCAGATTCAGCATCTGGCGGTGGCGCTGGGCGATCGGGTGAAAAAAGGTGATCTCTTGGCCGAGATTGACCCTAGCGTCACCAAAACCGAATTTGACGCGGCCCAAAGCGCGATTGATGGCCTCGAGGCGCAGCAAACTGTGCGCCAACTCGCCCTGGATGAGGCTGAGCAAGAGCTGGCGCGGCAGCAGCTGATGCTGAGCGGCGATGCCACCGCGCGCAAAGAGTTCGATGCTGCCCAGCTCGCAGTGAAAACCCGCCGCGCGGAAATCCGCATGATTGCCGCGCAGCTGAAAGAAGCGCAAGTGCGGCTGGAAAAAGCCCGCACCAATCTGGGCTTTACCCGCATTGTGGCGCCGATGGATGGCGTGGTGACCGCGATTGCCGCCAAAGAAGGCCAGACCGTGAATGCGATCCAGTCCGCGCCGCCGATCCTGACCCTGGCGGCGATGGACAATATGCAGGTGAAAGCCCAGGTAGCCGAAGCCGACATCGTGCGCCTCAAACCCGGTACACCGCTGTACTTTAGCGTGCTGGGTGCGCCGGAGCGCCGCTTCGAGGCCAAAATCAGCGGTATCGAGCCCACGCCGCAAACCATCAATAACGCGATTTTCTACAATGCGCTGTTTCTGGTGCCCAATCAGCAAGGGCTATTGCGCCTGCAAATGACGGCGCAAGTGACTTTCCTGCTGGATCGGGCACGCAATGTGCTCACCGTGCCGGTGGCGGCGCTAAGCCAGCCCAAAGGCCAGCACTATACGGTGACGGTGCTAGAAGCCGATGGCCAGCTGCGCACGCGGCAGGTGGAGATCGGGGTGAAAGGCAATGTGAATGCCGAGGTGCGTAAAGGCCTGCAAGCCGGCGAAAAAGTCGTGGTGAGCCGTGCCGACAGCAGCAAAAAGCCTGGCGATGATGGCCACCCTGAGCCGGAGCCTGGCCATGGCTGAGACGCCGATTATTGAATTACGCGATATCGTTCGCAGCTTTCCGGCCGGCGATGAAGTCGTCCAGATTTTGCGCGGGGTGAATCTCACCATCCGCCGCGGTGAAATGGTGGCGATTATCGGGCAATCGGGCTCGGGTAAATCCACCTTGATGAATATTCTGGGTGGGCTAGATAGCGCCAGCAGCGGCTCGTATCGCTTTGCCGGGCGTGAAGTCAGCGAGCTGGATGCCGACGAGCTGGCTACGCTACGCCGCGATCATTTTGGCTTTATTTTTCAGCGTTATCACCTGCTGGGTGGCCTCACAGCCACCGAAAACGTGGCGATGCCTGCGGTGTATGTCGGCACACCACCCGATGAGCGCCAGGCGCGGGCGGCGCAATTATTAGCCCGGCTTGGGCTGGGTGAGCGGCTGGCACATCGACCGCGGCAGCTTTCCGGTGGCCAGCAGCAGCGGGTGTCGATCGCCCGGGCACTGATGAATGGCGGCGAGGTGATCTTGGCCGATGAGCCGACCGGGGCGCTGGATAGCCGCAGCGGCCAAGATGTGCTGCAGATCCTGCAAGAGCTGCACGCACAGGGCCATACCGTGATTTTGGTGACGCACGATAGCAAGGTGGCGGCGCAGGCGGAGCGGATTATCGAGATTCGCGATGGCGAGATTGTTTCGGATGCGCCCAATCCGGCGCGGGTAGCGCTGGACGTACCCGAAGTGGCGCCCACAGGCTTGCATCACAGCCGGCAGGCGCAGGCCTTGCTGGGGCGCTGGCAAGAGGCCTTTACCATGGCACTGCGCGCCTTGCTGGCCAACCGCATGCGCAGCTTGCTGACCATGCTGGGGATTATTATCGGCATTGCCTCGGTGGTGACGATTATGGCGCTGGGCGAGGGGATGGAAAAACAGGTGCTGGATAATTTCTCGGGCCTGGGCACCAGCAATATTGATATCCGCCCCGGCACAGGGCCGGGGGATGACAAAGCCGCCAGCATCAAAACCCTGCGCGAAAAAGATCTACGCGCGCTTGAGGCCGAGCCCTACGTGGCTGCGGTGACGCCGCTGACGCAAATTGGCGCGCGGGTGCGCTACCAGAATATCGACGTCAACGCTGCCGTGCAGGGCGTGGCGCCGGCGTATTTCACCTTGCGCGATCAGCGTTTTAAAGCCGGGGTGCCGTTTAGCAATGACGATGTGCGCCGGCAGGCGCAGGTGGCGGTGATCAGCGAAAGTACGCGCGCCAAATTGTTTGGCAGCGCCGATGGCATTGGGCAGATTATTTTGCTGGGCAAGATACCGGTGCAGGTGATCGGCGTGGCCGAGGCGAAATCCAGCGGATTTATGAGTAGCGATAGCCTGGATGTGTGGCTGCCGTATTCCACCGCGGCCAGCCGGCTATTTGGCCAGCTGCATTTCAATCTGATCACGGTGCAGGTAAAACCCGGCTTGCCGGTGAAGGCGGCCGAGCAAGCCATCATCAGCCGCATCCGGCTAGAACACGGCCAGCAGGATTTTTACACCCGCACCATGGAAGACCTGATGAAGTCGTTTGAAAGCACGGCCAATAGCATCAAGCTCTTCCTGACCATGATCGGGGTGATTTCGCTGGTGGTGGGCGGCATTGGGGTGATGAATATCATGCTGGTGTCGGTGACCGAGCGCACGCATGAAATCGGCATTCGCATGGCCGTGGGCGCGCGGCAAGGCGATATTCGCAGCCAGTTTCTGATCGAAGCCGTGCTGGTGTGTTTGCTGGGCGCAGCGATTGGGATCGGGCTATCCGGGGCGCTGGCGCTGTTGGTGAATATGCTGGTGAAAGATTTCCAGATGGTACTGTCTTTCTCCACCATCAGTATCGCGGTGCTGTGCGCCAGCGGGATTGGCATGGTGTTCGGTTTTCTGCCCGCCCGGCGGGCTGCGCAGTTGGCGCCGATTGAAGCGCTGGCGCGCGAGTAGGGGTATATCTATGCAGGATAAATTTGATAAGGTTTATAAGGCTATACCCGTGGGTGTATCGCTGGCGCTGCTGTCTTTGCTGGGCGCGTGCGCGAGCCCGGCCTGGCAAGCGCCGGCGGTGAATACCCCGGCCAGCTGGCAAAGTGCTACGGCCAGTCAGGCCAGCCAGCCGGCAGCTGATGCGGCATTCTGGGCCAGCTTTGCCGACCCGCAGCTGCTGCAGTTGCAAACCGAGGCTCTGAGCCGCAATGCCGATCTGGCGCAGGCCGCGTTGCGCTGGCGCAAAGCTGGTTTGCTGGTGACGCAAAATCAGCAAGCCCAGCTACCTAATGTCAGCCTTTCGGCGAGTTCGGGCGCCGCCTGGCAGCTCGATCCGGCGCGCCATACCAGCGATTCGTTCGGGCTGAGTTTATCGGCGAGCTGGGAGCTTGATCTGTGGGGCAAGCTTGCCGATCAAACCCGCGCCGCCAGCTGGCGCACCACGGCCAGCGCCAGCGATTGGCAGGCTTTGCGCCAATCGGTGCGCAGCGAAGTGGCCCAAGCCTACTGGGCCATCGCCCGCGAGCAAGCCGCCCTGACCCTGGCGCAGGCTGATCTGGCCCGCGCCGAAGCGCTGCAAGCGCGGGTGAATACCCGCTATCAGGCGGGCTATGTGTCTGGGCTGGATGTGGCGCAGGCACGAGATAGCGTGGCCCAGCAGCGTAGCCGGGTGCTCGAAGCCCAGCTGGCGCTGGATAAAAGCCGCTGGGCGCTGGCCACCTTGCTCGATCAGCCCCCGGCCACCTACGCCCAGCTACAGGCTGCGCTGCCGAGCGAATTTCCTGCTGTGCCGGCGGGCTTGCCCGCCGAGGTGCTTGATAGGCGGCCTGATCTGGCCAGCGCCCGCGCCAATCTGCAAGCGGCTTTTGCCGACGAAGCGGTGAGCCGAAAAAGCTGGTATCCCACCCTGTCGCTCACCGGCTCGTTGGGCAGTAATAGCCAGGAGCTGAGTAATCTGCTGGTGAATCCCGTGGCGCAGCTCGGTGCCGGGTTGGTGCTCCCATTTATCAACTGGCATAAGCGCGATACCGCGCTGAAAATCAGCGCGCTGGATTACGAAGCCGCGGTGATTGGCTACCGGCAAAAGCTGTATCAGGCGCTGCAGGAAGTGGAAATCGCGCTGGCCAGTCGCAGCCAGCTGCAAGCCAATCAGCCACTCTTGGCCACGCAATTGCGCGATGCCGAGCAGGCCGAGCGGCAAACCGAACTGCGCTATCGGGCCGGGGTGATTCAGTTTGATAGCGTACTCAGCGCGCAGGCGCGGCGGCAGCAGGTGCAAAATCAGCTACTGCAGCAGCGCTATCAGCTGGCAGTAGCCAGTAGCAATGTTTACCGCGCACTGGGTGGCGCGCCGGATGCCAGCACCCCGGCGCAGCTGGCCGCTAGCGCGGCAACGCCAGCGACTGCACCGTAAAGGCTTGACCGGAGGGCGCGTGTTGAAAGAGTTGGCGAAAGCCCGATTCGATCCAGTACAGCCGACCCTGACTAATTGCGCCCGAGGATGGGCTATCGAGCCCGTTAGCCAGTACTGTCAATCGCGGCGTGGGCGCGCGCAAATCTAGAAGCGTAATTTGCCCGCCCTCGCTGCCACTTGCGCCAAAGGTATCGCTCTCGAAAATCACAATTTGCTGCGGCCCAAGCCGGCGCAAGGCATCGGCATTTTTTAAGACCCGGGGTAAGGGCAGTTGGCGCACAGCTTGCGGCGATCCGGCGGCATCGAGGCTGATGGCCAGCAGATAGGGTACAGCTGCTACTTTGCTGACATACAGGGTGGGGCCGTCGAGCACCAGACCATTGAGCGTAAGGCCTTGTTGGCGATCGGTTGCGAGCGCGGGGTCTTCCAGCCAGACGCTGAGCGCACTGGCGCCGGGCTCCAGGGCCAGAATGCGTGGCTGGCCGGAATCGCTGATCAGAATGCGCCCATGGGTATCCAGCACCAGATCATTGCAAATCCCCTGCGCGGGCAGCGGGTAGCTGGCCACAGGTTGTCCGCTGTGCAGGGCATATCTTTTCAAGGCACTGGGGCTGCTCGGCGCTGTACTGTAGCCAAAATCAGCCGAGCAGGCCCACAGCGCATCATGCGCGTCGTCTACCAGCAGACCTTGCGTATTGCGCAGACCCAGCTGCCCGCTAGGAACCAGCAGCTCAGCGGGCTCCCCGCCGGCGGGCAAGCGGGCAATGGCCCCCTGATGCCAGCTGCCGACATACAGATCGCCATCGCGGCTGGCGGTCAGACTTTCGGGATACCAGTCGGCGGGTAAATGTTGGGTCGGGGCAGCTTGCAGCTGTGCGCTGCTCAACGCCAGCGTGAATAGCCATTGCATAAAGAGAGAACGGGGCATGGGTGTACTCCAAAAAGGGAGTGCTGATTGTCTATTGGCCGCTATTCGTTGATAAACTGCGATTTGATTGTTTGATTGACAACGATTGGTGTGGAATGGATAAGCTCACTAGCATGGCGGTGTTTGTTCGGGCGGTAGAAAAAGGCAGTTTTGCGGCGGTTGCCGATGAGCTGGGGCTGTCTAGCACCATGGTCGCCAAGCATATTCAGGCGCTGGAGCACGCTGTTGGGGCGCGCTTACTGGCGCGAACCACTCGCCGGCAGCAGCTCACGGAGCTGGGAAGTGTGTATCTGGAGCGCTGCCGAGAAGTGCTGCGCACAGTGGCCGATTGCGAGCAGGTGGTGCAGGATTGGCGCGCCGAACCACGTGGTACTTTACAGATTACCGCCCCGGTATCTTTCGGCACACATTGCCTCACGCCGCTGCTGGCCAAATACCTGCAGCAGTATCCGCAGGTGAATATTGATTTGCAGCTGAGTGATCAGGTAGTGGATTTTCTGGGTGCGGGGGTTGAGGTGGCTTTTCGAGCCGGGGAGATTAGCGGTGATCAGCTGGTGGCGCTGCGCTTGCGTACACCGCCGATGTTCGCTGCCGCCAGCCCGGCGTATCTGGCGCAACACGGCGTGCCGCAGCATCCGGCTGAATTAAGCCAGCATGCGCATCTGGCGCTGCGCGCGTGGGGGAAGCGGGCGCAATGGCGCTTTCAGCAGGCCGAACAGAGCATCAATGTGCCGGTGGTGCCGCGGCTGGTGTGCAATCACGGCGAGGCCTTATTGCAAGCCGCGCTTCAAGGCATGGGCGTTGTGGTGCAACCCGCTTATCTGCTGAGTAGCGCGCTGGCGGCCGGCACTTTGCAGCGACTGCTGCCCGACTGGACGCTAGCTAGCCGGCCGCTCTCGCTGGTGTGGCGACAGGATTTGCAGCCCACGGCCAAGTTGCGCAGCTGGATTGATTTTATCCGTGCCGAGCTGGGCGAATCGACCCAGGTTCTTGATACCTAGGTAGTGTATTGGATTGGAGGCTATAAAAATTAATGCTTTTGAGTGCATACCCGGATAGATTATAGCCCGCAGTAATCCGCCAGCCGCCGCACCAAAGCATCGACTTCCTCGGCTGGGATCTGGGCGTAGCCGAGGATAAAACCATTGCGCCGGTGCTCGGCTTGCCAGCAATACGCCGCGAGCGGGCGGGCGATCAGGCCGTGGGCGATGGCCTGCTGGCTGCTGGCGCTGGCGTCGAATTCGGGGCTGAGCTCGAGTGCTAAATGCATGCCGGCGGCGCCGCCGTACAGCGTGGCATGCGGGCCAAAATGGCGCTCAAGCGCGGCGCTCAGCGCATCGCGGCGCTGGCTGTAGAGCTTGCGCATCCGGCGCAAATGCGCGGCGTATTCACCGCTTTGAATGAACTCGGCCAGTGCCAGTTGCTCTAGCTGGCGGCCCCGCGGATAGCATTGCGCCAGCATCGCCGTGACCGCTTGTACATAGGCGCGCGGCACCACCAGATAGCCGGTGCGCAAGGCGGGGAAGAGTGATTTGCTGAAGGTGCCCAGATACAGCACCGGTGCGTCGGGCAGCAAGCCTTGCATTGCCGGTAGCGGCGGACCGGCGCGGCGAAATTCGCTATCGTAATCGTCTTCGATAATCAGCGTGCCATGCTGTTGCGCCTGTGCCAGCAACGCCAAGCGGCGCGGTAGGCTCAGCACATGCCCAAGCGGATATTGATGCGAGGGCGTTACATAAATCAGCCGTGGCGGGGTTTGCCAATCGGCCGCGCTGGGCTTGATGCCGTCGGCATCGACGGCAATGCCGCGCACGGCTAATTGCGCACTGGTAAAGGCATTCACCGCGCCGCCGTAGCCGGGGTCTTCCACCCAGGCCACGTCGCCCACATCGGCAAACAGCTTGGCGCATAAGTCCAGGCTGGCTTGGGTGCCATCGGTGATCAACACCTGACTGGCATCGCAAACCACACCCCGCGCGGCGCGCAAATGCCCGGCAATCGCTTCGCGTAGCGCTGGCTCACCGGCCGCCTGTCCATAGGCCAGCTGACTAGGGCGAGCGCTACGCCATTGCTTGGCCAGCAAGCGTTGCCAGCGGGCGTGGTCAAATTCGGCCAGTGCCGGTACGCCAGGCGTGAACGGGGCCAGGGTATCGACATCGGCAAATGGCGCCTGATAGGCCTGCCCGCGTTGCGACAGACCGCGCTGCGGGGTGTGCGGCGCGCTGGGGACAGCCGGCAGCGCCGCCACCCGCGTGCCGCGCGGGCCGCTTTCCAGTAGCCCTTCGCTGGCCAGTTGCTCATAGGCGAACACCACCGCATTGCGGGCGATGCTCAGCTCGCGCGCCAGCTGGCGGCTGGCCGGTAGGCGCTGCAAAGGCGCTAAAGTCCGCTGCAAAATTGCACTGCGCAGCGCGGTATACAGCTGTTGTTGGCGCGAGCTGCGCGCGCTACTTGCGGCATATTGGCGCAGCAAAAGGGCAAAATCCATGATGATCGGTGGGCTTGAGGCTGGGGCGAAGAGTGGGCCAGCTGCAGGATCTTGTCTGCGGCTGGCGCGAGATAGAGGTTAGGCGCTGGCTGCTGTGCTGGCTTGGCGTTGCCAGCAGGGCGGAATGATTTTGCCGCGTTTAACTGCCATGCGCAGCAGAATGATGCCGGTGGCGGTGCAGACAGTAAGCGCTAAAATCGATGATTCAACGCCAAATTGGCCCCCGGTCAGCCAGTTTGGGCCCTGCATCGTGGAGCGAATCAGGCCTTGCTGCGGCGCATTGCCAGAGACAATGCCCGAGAAAATGGCCGACTGGGTGTAATTCCAGGCCAGGTGAAAGCCGATGCTCAGCCACAGCCGGCGCGTCAGCATAACCGCCGCCGCCAACAAGATACCCGCTTCAACCGCAATAAATAGCGCCCCTTCGAGCGTCGCCGCCGGGTTGGTAAGATGCGTCAGCCCAAAGACCAGTGCCGAAACCACCAGTGCAATCCAGCTACCCAACCAGCGCTCTAGCGATAAAAACAGTGCGCCACGAAAAAGCAGCTCTTCAAAAACGCTAGAGCTCAGCGCCATGGCCACGGCCGGCAACATGTAATTCCAGCTATTGAGGCCGGTGATGCGATAGATCCCCAGCGCCATCAGCGCGAGTTCACAGATCGTATATAAGCCGACCCCAACCAAAAGCCCGATTCCCAGTTCGCGGCCCAGGCCATTCACACCCAGCTCGCTGGTCTGGCGCTGCTCGATAAAATGGGCATAGGCGATATAAATGGCAAAGCCGGCAATACACAACGCAATAATATGTGCCGCCGCTTTGACCGGCTGGGCAGCATAGCTGGTCATTACATCGGTATTCATCCCCATCATCACGAGAAAGACAAGGCCAAGCAGCAAAATGCGGCATGGCGGAGTGGCGAGCAGCCAGCGAAGCCAGCCTAGTTTGCTGGGTGCCAGTGGTGCGGTCATGCTTTTCTCCTGTGTATGAATACGCGGTGTTAGCGACGAATGCTGGGTTGAGTATAGCGAGCCGGTGTGCGATCTAGATTGCACCGCACAAAATTCACCAATCTGGCGCATGGGGGATTCGGGGCGCTGGCTGCCGAGCTTCAGCCGGCGCCGCGGGCGAGTTATGCCAGTGGTACCTGATATTTTGTGGCGAATGGATCTTATCTTGGAGCCAGCGCTTTGGCTATGCTGGCGTTTTATCTGCACCGAGATCTAGCTATGTCCTCCGCACCGAGCCCCCGCACCCGTATCCGCCGCATTCCGGAAAACGCCGATTACGCGCCCAGTACCCTGTATGCGATTTTGGATAGCCACTATTTGTGTCATCTGGCTTTTCACGATGAGCGCGGCCCGCATTGCCTGCCGATGGCCTATTGGCGGATCGACGATGCCTTGTATATTCACGGCTCCAATGGCAGCCGGCTGATGAAGCATCTGGCCGGTGGGGCGCTGGTGAGTATTGCCGTCAGCCACCTCGATGGGTTGGTGCTGGCGCGCTCGGCGTTTAACCATTCGATGAATTATCGCTCGGCGGTGATTTATGGCCAGTTTGAGCGGATTGAAGGCGAAGAAGCCAAAGCCGCCGCGCTAGATGCCTTTATGGATCACCTTGCCCCGGGGCGGAATGCCGACATTCGCCGCGGCAGCCCGCAAGAGCTGGGCGCGACCATTGTGCTAAAAATTAGCCTGGCCGAAGCGGCTTGCAAAATCCGCAGTGGCGGCGCCGAAGACGATGAAAAAGATCTACACATCACCGCCTGGACCGGGGTATTGCCGCTCACCATGACACGCGACGCGCCGCAAGCCGATGCCGACTGTACGCAGCCGCTGCCGGCCTATGCGCAGGCATGGTCAGTGAGGTAAGGCTTGGGTATATGGCTGTAGCTATTGTTAAATAATGGCTATGGCCATATACCTACTGTTTTTGGCTGCTGGCGCGCTTCACTTTGCCTGTCGCTGCCGCCGCGCCTGATATTGCTGGCATTGCTGCTCAACCGTGTGACGGCCATCGAGCTGTAGCCCTGCATACAGCTGGCAGGGGCGGGCAAAGGCAACTTTCGGCTTTAAGTACCAATAGGGTGGCTCGGGCGAGCAAATGTACATTTCCTCGACCTGCCAGCGCTGTTGGGTTTTTTTGGCCACCACCCACAGCATCTTATCGAGATCGGGGTCGCATTGCGCGGCCTTATTCCAGTCTAGCGTTTTGCCCTCTGCTGCCATCAGGCCACCAACAATAACGGCCCAATTCCCCGTGTGATTGAGTTGCTCGACCCGAAAGCGCACGGCTTGCCCGGCTTGGCGGCTAGCTTCGGGGCGGATGGATTCCAGTAATACCTGGCGCTCGGCACTGCTCAGCGCCATGGCCACGGTCGAGGTGGCGAGTATGCACAGCGTGGGGATGAGATGGCGCATGGTGGCGTGGCCTCGTTGGAAAACGGCGGCTGTATTGGCGCTGCCGGCGGGTGCAATCGGGTGCTTAGCGTAACGCGCGCAGCGCTGGCGGTTCAAGGCGGTCGCAAGCCCGGGCGATTAATCTGCACAGTGGCATGGCAAGCCCTGCGTGCGAAGCGTAGGCAATAAAAAAAACCCGCAGAGCGAAGCTCGATGCGGGTTTTGCTACGACAGACGTGCTGCCGATTTAGAGTTGCTGGGTTGCAGCTAATGGGGTGGTGCCCGGAACCGGAATCGAACCGGTACACCTTGCGGCGAGGGATTTTAAGTCCCTTGTGTCTACCTATTTCACCATCCGGGCACAGTGCGCGCAGTTTAGCAGGCTTTCAACCGGCTGAATAGATCGCGGCGCTACAAAAAAGCCCAGCAACGCTGGGCTTTTCAGTTTGGAGGCGGGTACCGGAATCGAACCGATGTCTACGGATTTGCAATCCGCTGCATAACCACTTTGCTAACCCGCCGTAATGGGCAAAGAAAGCCAGGGCTTTCTTAAAAATTTGGAGCGGGATAAGAGGCTCGAACTCTCGACCTATACCTTGGCAAGGTATCGCTCTACCAACTGAGCTAATCCCGC
>NZ_JTLG01000017.1:0-57977 GCF_000799095.1 Chitinibacter sp. ZOR0017
GGTTCCCGTGTGAAAGTAGGTCATTGCCAGACTCCCCTAAAGAAGCCCAGCTCGGAAGAGCTGGGCTTTTTGCTTTACGCGGCGGAAGTGGTGGGGGGCTGAACACCAGCAAATCCAGGCCCCAAGCCAGCGGCGCAAATCTAACCCCAAAACAAAGCCCAGCTACGCTGGGCTTTGTTCATTCAGGCATGGAATACAGCAATCGTGGGGGGCTGTGAATGAATTTGTAGTTGGGGTATGTCTCTTAGGTTATTAATGTGTATGGCCTATGGGGCGATACCCTGCCTAGTATTCATCTTGGTTAATTTCAAACCTTAGAGCAATATTTAGCTCGTCCGTGCTTTTTGCAGATTACGTGGCGTGTCGATCACATTACCGCGTTGCAATGCGCAATGGTAGGCCAGTAGCTGTAGCGCAATCACGTAGGTGATCGGGCTGAGGCTACCCAGGCCAGTTGGCATGTGGATGACATGAAAACGCTCGCTGGAGGCGAGATTGCCATCGCTTAACACGAAGATTTCGCCGTGATTGCTGCGGATTTCGTGCAGATTGCTGAGCATGCGCTCGGCGTGTTCATTCCAGGGTAGGCAGGCAATGACCGGTAGTTCTTCATCAATCAGCGTGATTGGGCCGTGTTTGAGTTCGCCAGCGGCATAGCCAGTGGCATTCTGGTAAGCCACTTCTTTGAACTTGAACGCGCCCTCGAGTGCCACCGGGTACATCGCATGGCGGCCAATCACAAACAGATTGGCTTTGCGATGCAGCTCGCTGGCCCAGCGCCGGATTTCTTTGCTGTGCTCAAGGGTGGTTTGTACGGCCGCGCTTAAACGGCGCATTTGCTGCTCAGCCGTTTGCAAGGCTTCAGTGCTGAGTGCCTTACGTGCTTGCCCAAGCGCAAGAGCAAACTGATATAGCAGCAATAGCTGGGCGGTGAAGGATTTGGTGGAGCTGACCGAGAGCTCATGGCCGCTTTCGGTTAGTAAAGTGTGGTCACAGAGGCTGGTGAGTGTGCTACCGGGGGCATTCGTGAGTGCCACAGTTTGCGCCGCACCTTTGCGCTGCGCGAGGCGAATGGCTTCGAGCGTGTCGGCGGTTTCACCGGATTGGGAAATCCCAATCAGCATTTCATCGGGTGCAGGATGCACTTCACGGAAGCGATATTCGCTGGCCAACTCTACCTGCACTTTGCAGCCGCCGAGCTGCTCTAGCCAATAACTGGCGATCATCGCAGCATGAAAACTCGAGCCACTAGCGACCAAGGTAATGCTGCGCAGCGCGGAGAGCTTTGCCAATAGCGCGGTGCTAAATAATTTACCGCTGTGATAGCGATCAACTTGGGCTGCCAGCGTATGAGTCTGGCTCTGGATTTCATCCAGCATATGGTGCGGCACCTGAATCTGCTTGCCCGAGCTCATGCTGATGGGGGCGGTGCTTTCATCGGCGGCGATGAATGTGGGCTGGCTAAGGCCAAAGCGGACAACTTCCTGTGGTTTCATCTCGTAAGCGCTATTTGCGCTTTGCCGCATTGCCTTGGCACTGGTGGTGCAAATCTGGCGTAGGCCATCTTCCTGCCCGATCCATAGGCCCAGGCCGCCCTGAAGTGCGTACAGATACTGCGGTTGTAACTGGTCTTGCACGATCACGGCATAGTGGCCGCTGAGGGTGGCTGCGAGCTGATGTAGGGCGCTGGCCAGCGTCTGGCCGTCATTGAGTTCACTCGCCAGCATGGCTGTTACCAGCTGCGATAGGCTGGCACTGGGTAAAAGCTGATAACGCTGACACCAGCTGGCGTGTTCATCGCAATGCCCCAGTGCGGTTACGCTGAGGCGGCTTTGATGTAGATGGGGGCTAATCGCTCCGCTGGTGGAAAAGCTCGCCATGAGCCAATTGCTATGGGCTTGCGGAAACTGGATGGCCTGCACCGGTGCGGCCAACGTGAGCTTGTGCAGCGCCGGTTGCGCTTCACCCGCCAGAATGAGGGCCAGCTGATGTTCATGATGACCCAGTAAGGCGCAATGTTGGGTAAAGGCGGGTAGGACGTTTTGCGGGGCGGTAAGGGCAAGGATGTCGGGCATAGAAGGGATCAATCCGCAGTAAAAACGGCAGTAATTTGCCATCTCCTTATATTAGGAAAAAACCACTGCTTTGCCCGAGCAATCTACCGCTAGGTGTGGCTTTCCGGTGCGGTTTTGGCGCCTTTGAAGAGCGCCAAGGCGGCTTCACGCTGCACTGCGTGATCCACAATGGGAGCGGGATAATCCAGCCGCCCAAATAGATTGGCCTGCGTGCTACGGCCCTTGGCCGGTTGCCACGGCGCGTGCAGCTGCGCATCAGGCAAGTGCGCCAATTCCGGGCAATAGCGGCGGATAAATTTGCCTTGCGGGTCAAATTTTTCCGACTGGCTAACCGGGTTAAAAATGCGGAAATAGGGCTGCGCATCGCAGCCCGTTGAGGCGGCCCATTGCCAGCCGCCATTATTGGCGGCCAGATCGAAATCCAGCAGGTGCGTGGCGAAATAGCGCTCGCCCCAGCGCCAATCGATCAGTAGATCTTTCACCAAAAAGCTCGCTGCAATCATGCGCAGCCGGTTGTGCATATAGCCGGTTTGGTTCAGCTGGCGCATCGCCGCGTCCACAATCGGATAGCCCGTTTGGCCCTCGCACCAGGCGGCAAACCAGTCTTCGCGGTTCGGAAATGGCAGCTGATCGTATTCTGGCTTGAATGCGTGCGCCACTACATCAGGGCGATGCCAGAGCAGTTGCTGATAAAACTCCCGCCAGATTAATTCCGACAGCCACGTCTCCGCGCCGCTGCCACCGTGTTGTTGGGCAAAGCGCGCCAGCTCGCGGATCGAAACGGTGCCGAAGCGCAGGTGAACCGATAAATACGACACGCCTTTCACCGCTGGAAAATCACGCGCCTGCTGATAATCCGCAATCCGCTGCTGAAAATCGGCAAACAAGGCCTCGCCACCGCTGATGCCCAGCGGCATGCGCAGCTCGCTTAAATTGGTTTTCTCAAAGCCGAGTTCTTTAAGAATCGGAAAATACTGCACCGGCAGCGGCATGAGCTTATGCAGGAGCGATTGGCTGGGATAGCTCACCAGATCGGCTGGTTGCAAGCGCGCCAGCCACGCGCGCTTATAGGGCGTGAACACGCTATACATCCCACCGCTTTGGGTCAGGATCTGGTTTTGTTCAAAGATGACTTGGTCTTTGTGGGTATGTAGCGCTATGCCATTCTGCTTAAGCGCGCTAGCCACATACTCATCCCGGGTAATGGCAGTGGGCTCGTAATCACGGGCGCAATGCACACTGCCGGCTCCCAGTTTCAGCGCCAGAGCCGGGATTTCGTGGCGTGGATCGCCATGGCGGATCAATAGATCGCTGCCATGCTTGCGCAACTCGGTTTTCAGCTCTTTCAGGGTTTCCCAGATAAATTCCACGCGCCGATCAGCGCGCGGTAAATCTTGCAAAATCGTGGTATCGAACACAAAGGCCACCGCCACCTGATCGGCCTCTTGCAAGGCCGCCGCCAATGCCGCGTGATCAAAGAGCCGTAAATCCCGGCGCAACCAAACCAAAGCTGTGTTGGCCATGGTGTTTCCTGCTGAGTAACAAATGATACTGAATGGTAGCGCATTTTGGTGGCGATTCGCGAGGTGAGAAAACGTCAGCCATGGGTAATCTGTCTTGACTGTATATGTGTATTGATAAAATAATACACACATACAGTTGTGGAGCACCCGGATGTTCTTGCTAAACCCCCATTTGCCCACGCCGATCTATCGGCAAATCCAAGATCAGGTGCGCCGTCTGATCGCGGGTGGACAGCTTGCGCCGGGCGATGTCTTGCCCTCCGTGCGCGAAATTGCCGAAGCGCATGCGGTGAATCCGATGACGATTTCCAAGGCTTATAGCTTGCTCGAAGCCGAAGGACTGCTGTTGCGTCAGCGGGGTAAGCCGATGACGGTGGCCGCGGCAAGCGCTCATCACCGTAGCCCGCAGCAGCAGCTCGAACCGCTGCTCAATGATTTAATTATGGCCGCCCGTCAGCTTGGGTTGACCGACGCCGAGCTACAAGCCGCGCTGATGACCGCGCTGCAAAACCCTAGTCAGGAGTAAACCATGCATGTAAGCGATTCATTTCTAGTTGCCCGTGATGTCGAATTGGGCGCCGTGCAGTGCAAAGGCCAAAGCTTCACCATCGAGTCGGGGCAGGTGATTGGTTTGGTCGGCAAAAATGGCGCGGGCAAAACCACTTTGCTCGATGGCTTGTTCGGCTACACCTTTTTGGCAAGCGGTGAGGTCAAGGTATTTGGTCATCCGCCCACCGCAATGCCGAAAGAGGTTTGCAGCCAAATTGGCTTTGTCGCGCAAGTCGACGATTTAATGCCGTGGCTCACTGGCAAAGAAATGCTGGCCGCGGCCAAGCTGTTTCATACCCACTGGAATAAGGAGCTGGTTGAGCGTCTTGTTAACAATTGGCGCGTGCCGCTCTCGCAACTGATAAGCGAAATGTCGGTCGGGGAGCGGCAAAAGCTAGCTTTGATTGCGGCGATGGCGCATGAACCGAAATTACTGGTGCTCGACGAGCCGGCGGCCAGCCTCGATCCGGTCGCACGCCGCGCTTTAATCGAAGAAATCATCGCCATCGTTGCCGATGGCGAGCGTTCAGTGCTGCTATCTAGCCATATTTTCAGCGATATCGAGCGCGTGGCTAGCCATCTGTGGCTATTGGAAAACGGGCGCCTCAGTTTCGATGGCGAATTGGACGAGCTTAAAGAATCTATCGTCCGCCTACATTTGACTCACCCCTTGAAGATTGCCGACTCACTTGCGCTTACCACGAGCCGGGTGGTGCGCACCGAGATCAGCGCCGAGCGTGAAACATGGATTATCCGCGGCTGGAACGAACAGCTCGCCGCCGAATGTGCTGCAGCAATCACTTCACCGTATCACGTTGAATCTTTGGGTTTGGAAGCCGCTTTTGTGGAGATTTCGCAATGAGCTTCGTCGCGGACGTGTTCACCCATTGGCAAGATCCGGCGATCCGGGCGCAGCGAAATTGGATTTTTACCCTGCTCTGGGGGCGCACCAGCAATCAGCGGCTGATCTGGCCTTTGGCGTATATGCTGTTGTTGTGCGGCATGGCGATCTTTCCTACTGATTTTGTACGAGCGCTTTATTTTCCCTTGGCTTTTCTAGCCTTTGCGCCAAGCCTGAATACGGCCGCGCTGATTGAGGCTCTTGGGCGCTGGCGGATACGCAAACCAGCTGGCGCAGTGCTGATTGCGCAGGCACTGTTACTCAATAGTCTGGTATGGAGCTTGATTGGTTTGCTGTTCTGGTATCGCACAGCCAACCCAACAGTCTGGGTGCTCATGGGGTTTGCGTGGCTATTTGGTCAATTTATGGCCTTTGCGCTGCCGCAGGCCTTTGCCCAACGTAGCTTGCATCCCGCCCAAGGCCACGCCTGGCCAGTGCTGCTGGCATTGGCGGTGCTGTTTGTGCCGTTGTTTGCGCTATTGCTGTATCCACAGTATGAGATCTGGATTAGGGCCGCCTTGCTGCTGTGTACGGTGGGTTTGCTGTTAGGGTTGCGGGTGCAAATACAGCGCTTTGGCCAGCCACGAGTCATGTCGCCTCGCCCTGCAAGCACTGCTGCGCAACAGGCATCGCTAAGCGCTAAATCAGCGCTGCGGTTCCGGATCGAGACGAATTTAGGCTTTGCTCTGGATGCCAAAGGTTGGCGCAAATTGCTCGGTCAGTTATTGCTCACGCCTTATGCGCTGATTTTGCTGTATCAACATGTGTTGCCGATGCCTGCGGTAAATCAATGGGGTGCTGGTGCTCTGTTTGCGATGCAGACAGGGGCGTTCCTCGTGCACTTTTCGGCTCGTCGCCAATGGTCGAATGCCTGGTTAAGCCGCACGCATAGCCGTAGCCAACTCTGGTGGCAGGATGAGCAGCTGTTTGTGGGTGGCCTGCTGCTTATCACGGGGCTGAATTGTCTGCTGCTGCGCTTATTGGGGATGGATAACGGCACGCAAATCATGAATGCCGCGCTCCTGTTTGTGGTGGGCATGGCTTTCCTGCGCTATCTGGTGCTGAGCTTGCCGTGGCTTAATTTATTCGGCCTCAATGCCAGGGGGCGCACCGATCTGCAAGGCATTGGCTTGGCGTTTATTTTGCTCATGCCGATTTGGTTCGCCGTCGCTTGGGTTTGGAGCAAAGGCGTGCAAGATCAAATTGAACTGATGATTATTAGCTTGGCTGCGCCGACTCCGATCCTTGCGTATTTTTCTTATCGCTATGCGCTGCAGATTGATTTGGGGGCGATACGCCGCGCCAAATTGAGTTGATGTCATGGGTATATCCTTGTAGCCGATAGGTTGATTGGTTTACAGGGCTATACCTAAGGCATGGATGCCGCGGCAGAGGGCGAGGTGTTTGTGCGGCGTTGGCGCAGCGACTTTGCCAAAGCTATGCGATAATCACGGCTATGGAAAACACTGCCTCTCTGAATCTCAGTCGCCATTTTCTGGTGGCGATGCCGAGCTTGAGCGATCCGATTTTTGCGCGCTCGGTTATTCTGATTTGCGAGCACACGTCCTCCGGGGCGATGGGCATCATTCTCAATCGCCCGCTGGGCATGACTCTGCAAACCCTGTTTGATCAGCTCGAACAAGAGCTGCATCGGCCCGATGTGAGCGAGCTGGGCGTGCATTTTGGCGGCCCGGTGCAGACCGACCGCGGCTTCTTGCTGCATACCCCGATTGGCGATTGGCAATCGTCGCTGATTGTGAGCAGCGAGCTGGCGCTGACCACCTCGCGCGATATTCTCACCCAGATTGGCGAAGGCGGCGGCCCCGAGCGGCTGTTTGTGGCCCTGGGCTTCTCGGGTTGGGAAGCGGGCCAGCTGGAAAAAGAAATCGCCGAGAATTCTTGGCTCACCGTGCCGATGCAGGATATGCAAATCCTGTTCGATACGCCGGTGGATGCCCGCTACGACGCAGCGCTGGCGCTGTTGGGCATTGATATGGCGATGCTCTCGAAAGAGGCGGGGCACGCATGAGTACGGTGCTGGGCTTTGATTTTGGCGAAGCCCGCATCGGCGTGGCGATGGCCAGTACCGAGCTCGGGATTGCCCATCCGCTGGAAACCATTAGCGGCGAAGGCAATGACAGCAAATTCGCCCGCATCGCCGCCCTGATCGCCGAATGGCAGCCCAGCCAGCTGGTGGTGGGCCTGCCCACCCATCTGGATGGCACCGAACACGAAATGACCCGGCTGGCGCGCAAATTTGCCAATCGGCTCACCGGCCGCTTTGGCCTGCCGGTGGCGCTGGTGGATGAGCGCTTGTCGAGCGCGGGCGCAACCCAGGCTTTAAATGAAACCGGCTTGCGCGGGCGCAAGCAAAAACCAGCGCTTGATCAGGTGGCGGCTATGCAGATCTTGCAAAGCTATCTGGATGGCGGGGTGTAAAGCAATGATTAATGGGTATGTCTGTGTAAGCCAATTGATAAAAGGCTTGGTAGGCAATACCCCCGTAGGAATGATTGGCCGGCTTTGCTGGCCATTGTTTTAAAGTGCAGTAATCCGCAGCGAGGATGCTATGTATAACCCGCAATTGAACGCGCAAGGTGAGCTGATTCACCTGCTGACCACCGAAGGTCTGCCGCGCCGCATTCTGAACCAGATTTTGGATAAAGCGGCCGAATTTGTTTCGGGTGGCGAGCTCGTTAACCAGAAATTCACCGATCTGGCTGGTACGTCGGTGTTTAATCTGTTTTTCGAAAACTCGACCCGCACCCGCACCACCTTTGAAATCGCCGCCAAGCGGCTGTCGGCTGATGTATCTAGCTTGAATATTCAGGCTTCCAGCACCGCCAAGGGCGAAACCCTGCTCGATACCGTGCACAACCTCGAAGCGATGGGCGCCAATCTGTTTGTGGTGCGTCATTCGGAATCGGGCGCGGCGCATCTGATTGCCAAGCATGTGAAACCGGGCGTGGCGGTGGTGAATGCCGGCGATGGTCGCCATGCGCACCCCACGCAGGCGATGCTGGATATGTTCACGATTCGCCACTTCAAAGGCGACTTTACCAATCTGCGCGTGGCGATTGTTGGCGATATTCTGCATTCGCGCGTGGCGCGCTCGCAGATTCATGCGCTCTCGACGCTGGGTTGCCCCGAAATCCGCGTGATTGCGCCGAAAACCTTGCTGCCAACCGGTATCGAGCAGCTGGGCGTGCATGTGTACCACGATATGGAAGCGGGCCTGAAAGACGTGGATGTGGTCGCCATGCTGCGTTTGCAAAACGAGCGCATGGCCGGCGCGTATCTGCCCAGCACGCAAGAATTTTTCAAATTCTATGGCCTTACCCCAGAAAAACTGGCGCTGGCCAAACCTGACGCGATCGTGATGCACCCGGGCCCGATGAACCGCGGGGTGGAGATTGATTCGGCCGTGGCCGATGGCGCGCAAGCCGTGATTCTGCCGCAGGTGACGTTTGGTATCGCGGTGCGGATGGCGGTGTTGAGTATTGTGACGGCGAATCAGCGGGGGCTGCTGTAAATGAATGCGCATATGAAACAGATCCAGATTCTGAATGGTCGGCTGGTTGATCCATTGCAGGGCACCGAAACGCAGGCGGATTTATTCGTGGCCGGTGGCCAGATTGTCGGCGTGGGGAGCGCGCCAGCGGGCTTTGTGGCCGAAGAAACCATCGATGCTCGCGGGCTGGTGGTGGCGCCGGGGTTGGTGGATTTTGCCGCGCGTCTGCGTGAGCCGGGTCAGGAATACAAGGCCACGCTGGCCTCGGAAATGGCCGCTGCCGTGGCCGGAGGCGTTACCAGTGTGGTGTGTACGCCCGATACCGATCCGGTGTTGGATGAAGTAGGCTTGGTGACCATGCTGCGTCAGCGCAGTAAAACCCTCGATCTGGCCCGCGTTTATCCAGTGGGCGCGCTGACGCGCGGACTAAAAGGCGTGGAAATCACCGAGATGGCGCAGTTGCATGAAGCCGGCTGCGTGGCGTTCTCGCAAGGCGATGTGCCGATTGCCGATCTGCAAGTGCTGTACCGCGCCATGTTGTATGCGGCCAATTATGGCTTTGAGCTGCGCCTGCGCCCGGAAGAAGCCTCTTTGGTGAATGACGGTGTCGCGCACGATGGCCCGTATGCCTCGCGCCTGGGGCTGACCGGGATTCCGGTGGTGGCCGAAACCATCGCCATTGCCCAGATTACCCAGCTGATGCGTGCCACCGGTTGTAAAGTGCATCTGGCGCGCGTATCAAGCGCAGCGGGTTTGGAGCTGATTCGTGCGGCCAAACGCGAAGGGCTGAAGCTGACCTGCGATGTGAGCATCAACCACATTCATCTGGTGGATCTGGATATTGGTTTCTTTGACAGCCAATACCGCTTCGACCCGCCACTGCGCAGTGTGGCCGACCGCGATGCGGTCGTGGCCGCGCTGAATGATGGCACCATCGATATGATCTGCTCGGATCACGCCCCGGTGGATGATGATGGCAAATTGCTGCCGTTTGCCGAAGCTGAACGCGGCGCGACGGGCTTGGAATTACTGCTGCCATTAACCCTGGCCTGGGCGCGGCAGCAGCACATCAGCCTGCCGGTTGCGCTGGCCAAAATTAGCTCGACGCCAGCCAAAGCACTGGGCTTTGCCGCAGGGCTGGCCCTGGGTCAGCGCGCCGACTTGCTGATTTTTGATCCCGAAGGCAGCTGGTATGTCTTGCCGGAGAAGCTTAAATCACAAGGCAAAAACACACCGTTCATCGGGCATGAAATGATTGGCCAAGTGAAGTACACGCTGGTGAAAGGCAAATTGGTGTATCAAGGCTGATCTGGATCAGCGCAGCTAAGTCGCTGATTCCCGAAACTATAAGCGGATGGCATGCCATCCGCTTTTTCTTTGCGTGCGCAATAAATCGCTTGTGAGCTAGGGCAATGTCAGCGGCATGGCGGTTTTACGCTTTCAGGAAGATTGCAGTATCCTATTGGCTGCAAAAAGGGGAGAGAACCAATGCGTCATACTTTGCTGGCGGTCTGTGTGGCCGCTGCCTTGGCGGGCTGTGGGGAAAAAGCCGCCAAACCTGAAGCGGCTTCGGCCGTCGCCACGGTGGCGGATACCCAGGCCGCTCAGAGCTGGCTGAAAGCCAATGTGAAACCACTTAATAGTCTCAGTGCGGGCGAAGGCGTGGATAACGCCGATCTGGCCGAATTTGCCAGCGCGATTGGCGACGCCAAAGTGGTGGTACTGAATGAAAGCCATTACGCCGATGCCAATGCCTTTGAATTGATGAACCGCTTGGTGCAATACCTGCATCAGCAGCAAGGCTTTGATGTGCTGCTGATAGAAAGCGCGATGTTCGATGTGGATGGCATGTGGCGCAGCGCAGTGGATAAAAATGCCAGCCTCGCCGAATTGGCGCCGGGCCGCGTGTTTTATATGTATTCGCAAACCGAATCGGGTCGCAAAGTATTGCAGTATCTCGATCAGGCCCGTACCACTGCGCAGCCGCTGCAATTGGCCGGGTTTGATATTCCGTTGGCAGGCGCGAGCTCGACGCATGATTTATTGCCGCTGCTGGAAGCTTTCTTGAAGCAGCGCGGTTCTACCGTAGTGAGCCAGCCGGCTTGGGCTGAATATCTGACGGTGGCGAAAAAAGCCATCTCGCTCAATAGCGAAGGCGCCAAGCTGGCCGAATTTAATCAAGTATCGGCGCAGCTGGAAAAAGAACTGTGCAGCGATACAGCTCAGCCGGCAGATGTGCGCCAAAGCGCGGGCTGGTGGTGCCGGCAGGTGCGCGGGATTGCCACCAATGTCATGCGCCAGCAACATCGTGAAGACAAAAACTACGATTATCGCGACACCGCCATGGCCGACAATGCCAGCTGGTTGCTCGATAATGTGTTTGCCGGCCACAAAGTGATTGTCTGGACCAATGCGGCCCACGGTATTCCCGCCACCACCGGCACGAACCCGGATACCAAGCAGGCGATTCATTCTTTCGGCTGGCATTTGCAGGCCAAGCTGGGTAAAGATCTGTATATCGCCAGTTTGCTGCCGCTGGGTGGGCAGATTAATAAATACTGGGATCAGGGCACGGCGCCGGTGCAGTGGCCGGCGGATGCTGTGGCCAGCGCGCTCAAGGCCGCGGGCTTGGTGCAGGGCTTTGTGAACGCGCCGCAAGATCCAGCCGCGGTCGCAGGCTTGAGCGGGCCGGTGCTGGGGAAAGATGTGAACGGGGTATTCTTCTACAACGAAGCTAAACCGGCCACTCAGGGGCAATACCCCATCTTGCCATTGCCAAACTAAGCCTAATTCCCAACCAATCTGCGCGTGGCTTCTGCGGCGCGCGGCGAAAAAAAGCCCGCCAATTGGCGGGCTTTTTAGCGCATGGCCAGTGATACTGGCCAGATCGCGCTTACTTGATTTCAGCCATGGTTTTGGTCAGGGTGGCGTTAGCATCGTCACCATCGAGCGCCCAGCTGAAGTTACCACGCAGGCCTTTGGCCTTCAGGTATTCATTTTTCAGGCGGATGGTTTGCACGTCGTCATAGCTCCACCAGTCGCCTGTGGTGGTGTACAAGTACAGCTGTTTGGTCACTGGGTGGTATTTGCGTACCCCAGCCACATCTTTCAGCGCTTTGTAATCACCATAACCGGCTTCGGTTTGTACGCCGACTTTACCCGCAGCGCGCGTTTTCTTCTGATACAGACCATCATTGGTGCTCGCTACACCGCCAAAGCCGCGACCATAGTACGGAATACCCAGCACGATTTTATCGGCTGGCATGCCATTGGCCATCAGTTTGGTTAGCGCATCGTCGATGTTGTAGGTGCGGGCGATGCCGACGGTTGGATCAGCAGGGTCTGGATACAGGTGCGAATGGAAGTTGGTGGTGTCATCCCAATCACCGTGGAAGTCATAGGTCATGACATTCACCCAATCCATTGATTTGCTGTATTGCGCTGGCTCGGTTTGGTCGATTTTCTCGCTACCCGCGCCAATGGCGGCGGTGAGGTAGAATTTCTTGCCACCTTGGCTCGCGCCGTATTCATCCAGCTGTTTGCGGAACTCGGCCATCAGCAAGGTGAGGTTGTGCTTGTCGTTGACCGCATCCACCACGTTATTGCCAATCCCTTGTACGCCTGGGTATTCCCAATCGATATCGATGCCGTCAAAGATACCTTTGGCCACGCCAGTACCGCCAGCCGGATCACCGCCTGATTTTTTCAGGTTGCCCTTCAGGTAAACGTCGATACACGAAGCTACCAGCGCTTTGCGGTTGGCATCGGTTGCCGCTGCCGTTGAGAAGTAACGCGACCAAGTCCAGCCACCCAGAGAGATAAAGATCTTCAGGTTCGGGTTTTTGGCTTTCAGTTTTTTCAGCTGGTTGAAGTTACCTTTAAGCGTGCTTTCCCACGTATCGGCAACGCCATCGACTGAGTCTTTGGCCGCGTAATCCATCTGGTAGTCGGCCCAGGCATCGCCACCATCGCCGGCGGTATTGCCATCGTTGGCTTTATTAATGCCGCTATCGCACTTGATGGTGCCATCGGCTTGTTTGTAGATATTGCCAAACGCGTAGTTGATGAAGGTCAGCTTGGCCGCCGCGCCGCTATCTTGCACCGCTTTGGCGAAGAAGGCGCTGTCGTACACACCCCACTGGGTGAAGTAAGAACCGACTTCACGGCTACCCACCGGTGCTGGTGCCGGGGTTGGGCCAACTGGGGTCGGCGCAGCTGTTGGTACCGTCGTTGGCGCGGTGGTTGGCGCTACCGTTGGGGCAGCTGTTGGCGCTGTGGTTGGTGCTACCGTTGGCACGGCGGTCGGTTTTGGCGTCGCGGTCGGTGCAGTCGTTGGGGCCGTCGTCGGCGCTACGGTCGGCACGGCAGTTGGCTTCGGCGTGGCGGTTGGTGCCACTGTTGGTGCACTGGTCGGCGCCGTGGTTGGGGCGGCTGTTGGCACGACGCCGCAGCTGCCGCCGGCTTTCCAAAGCGTTGGGGTCGTGGCTGGAGTCCAGCCCGCGCCAACAAAGGCGGTGTGTGCGCTCAAGGCGGTGTAGCTCACGCCGTTGTAGCTCACGACGTCGCCAGTTTTATAGCTGGCGCCTTCGGCCCATACGGCACAGCTGCCACTTGGTGGCACGGTTACGGCGGGCGTTGCAGTCGGTTTCGCGGTCGGTGTTGGGGTAGCTGGGGCGGCGGTTGGAGCAGTTGTTGGTGCTACCGTTGGCGCTGCAGTTACCACTGGGCTTGGGGTGGCCGTACCGGCACCGCAGCTACCCAGATCAGTCCAGACGCCCCACGTGCCCGCTTTGCTCGGGTCTTCGTTCAGCGTCCACCATTTATTGCTGTAGTTATGCCCGGCTTGGCTCACCACGGTGCCAGATTGGCCGTAAGTGGTGGCGGCCGACCATGGGGCGGCACATTCAGCAGCCATGACTTGGCTGCCAATGATGACCAGCGAACTGGCCAGCACTGTTTTACACAGTTTGTTCATCTCATCCATCTCCTTGTTGGGGTAGCGCGCTGGCAGATCGCCGCTGCGGCAGTAGCTCTATCTTGAGCCTTGGTGCGGCAAGCTGTGACCCAAAGGCCAGCAGGCGCGGGCTTAGAATGCGCCGGATGAGATCAAAAGTAAATAATTGGTATCACATTAATTTTTATTAAGATACCAGTTTGCCGGGTAGGCTGGCGCTACGCAGCGACGGCAATGGCGCGCCGCTGCCGGCGCAGGCCGCTAGCTCGGCATACAGCGGGGCTAAGTGGTAGCCCTGGGCACTGAGCCACGCCGCATCGTAATAGCTGTGGCGGTAGCGCTCACCACTGTCGCACAGCAGGGTCACCAGGCTGCCGGTTTCGCCTTTGGCGCGCATCGCCTGAGCTAGCTCTAAGATGCCCAGCCAGTTGCAGCCGGTTGATCCGCCAACCTTTTTGCCCAGTTTGTCACTGAGCCAGTGTGCAGCGGCGAGGCTGTAGGCATCGGGCACGTGCAGCATCAGATCAATCACGCTGGGGATAAACGAGGGCTCTACCCGCGGGCGGCCAATGCCTTCGATGCGCGAGCCGCAAGTCAGGGTGAGGTCTTGCCGGCCTTCGGCGTAGCTGGTGAAAAACACCGAGTTCTCCGGGTCGACGCAGCAAATACCAGTGGCATGCTGGCGATAGCGTACATAGCGGCCGAGCGTGGCGCTGGTGCCACCGGTGCCGCAGCTGGTGACGATCCAGCGCGGGATCGGATGCCGCTCCAGCGCCATTTGCTTAAAGATCGATTCGGCGATGTTGTTATTGGCGCGCCAGTCGGTGGCGCGCTCGGCATAGGTGAATTGATCCATAAAATGTCCGCCGGTGGCGGCAGCCAGCCGCTGCGATTCGGCGCTGATTTGCGTGGGGTCAGCCACCAGATGGCATTGGCCGCCGTAAAACTCGATGGCAGCGATTTTGTCGCGGCTGGTGCTGGCCGGCATCACGGCGATAAAGGGCAGGCCGAGCAGGCGGGCGAAATAGGCTTCCGATACCGCGGTCGAGCCGCTGGAGGCCTCGATCACCGTGCTGTGGGGGTGCAGCCAGCCATTGGCCAGCGCATACATAAACAACGAGCGGGCCAGCCGATGCTTCAGGCTGCCGGTGGGATGGCTGGATTCATCCTTCAGATAAATATCAATCCCGGGAAAACCGGGCAGCTGCAGCGGGATCAGATGAGTGTCGGCCGAGCGATTAAAATCGGCTTCGATGGTCTGAATGGCCTGATTGAGCCATTCGCGATGAGCGCGCATCTGGATACTCCATGTGGTATGTGCTGCTAAGCATTGATATTAAATGGCTTGGCAGCAATACCACGTTAGATATCTAGCTGCCCTTGTTGCAGTAGCCCTTGTTTCACTTCCACTTTAATCGTGGCATCGCTAAAGCGAATATCCAGCATTTCCCCAGCGCGGGTGGCCTCGGCGGCGCGCACCAGGCTGCCATCGCCGCGTTGCACCAGCGCATAGCCGCGGGCCAGTACCTGCTGTGGGTCCCACGGCAGCAGCCGGTATTGCAATTGCCCCAGCTGGTGCTGCGCCGCGGTCAGTCCTTGCTGCCAGGCTTGCTGCAAGCGCTGGCGGGCACGGGCCAATTGCTGTTGCTGCGGCAATAGTTGCGGTGCCTGATGCTGTAGCCGCAGCGCATAGCGGCCCAGCTGTTGCTGGCGATGCTGCTGCTGGTAATGCAGGGTTTGCTGCAATTGGCGGGCTTTTTGCTGTAATTCGCGTTGCTGCTGCGCCAATTTTTGCCCCGGATGCTGCAAACGGCGGCCGAGTAAATCCAGCCGCTGCATTTGCCGCTGCAGCTGTTGCGCCAGCTGGCGTTGCAGCCGTTGGCCCCGTTGCGTCAGTTGCTGTAATAGTTCTTGCCGGTTGGGGCTGACAAGCTCGGCGGCGGCGGTGGGGGTAGGGGCGCGCACGTCGGCCACAAAATCGGCCATGGTGAAATCGGTTTCGTGCCCAACCCCGCTCACCACCGGCAGCGGGCAGGCGGCAATGGCCCGCGCCACCGCCTCTTCATTAAATGACCACAGGTCTTCCAGCGAGCCACCGCCACGGCAGACAATCAGCACATCCACCTCGGCGCGTTGGCCGGCGGTGTGAATGGCGCGGGCGATCTGCAGATGCGCATCCGCACCCTGTACCGCGGTGGGGTAAAGAATAATCGCCAGCCCCGGCATGCGCCGGCGCAAGGTGCTTAGCACATCGCGCAGTGCGGCCGCGGCTGGTGAGGTGACGATGCCGATCCGTTGCGGGAAGTGCGGCGGGGCTCGTTTGCGCTCGGCGGCAAACAGCCCTTCGGCGGCGAGCTGTTTTTTCAGCGCTTCAAAGCGCTCAAACAGCGCCCCTTGGCCGGCCGGGCGCATGGCCTCGATGGTGAGCTGAAAATCCCCGCGCGCCTCGTACAGCGACACCACCGCGCGCACTTCCACCTGCAGGCCTTCGCGAGGTTGAAAATCCAGTAGCGCAGCGCGGCCGCGGAACATCACGCAGCGCACTTGCGCATTGGCATCTTTCAAACTGAAGTAGCAATGCCCCGAATCGTAGCGCTTGAAATTCGAGATTTCGCCCGCCACCCACAAGCTAGGAAAGCCACTTTCTAGCAGCAGACGAACATCCCGATTCAGTTGTGTGACAGATACTACAGCTTTCTGGGGGCTTGACAAATCCGGAATCACGGCAAAAACGCCTCGAGTAATCCACAAAATCGAGCATCCAAGCCATGCGGCTGGCTAATCCAATCTTGTAGTTGAGAATTCATGGTTAAGTTGTTGATTTGTATGCTTATTGATCTGGCGCAAAATATGAGAAAATGATGACGAAACTGGCCGGTAGCGCTTGAAAATGGCTGGCTGGCGCAACTTAGTCACAAAGTTATCCACAGAAATTGTGGGTAAACGGATTTTTCTCAATCAGATCTGTCGCTTAGTGTCCGGCAAGCGGATTGCGACACTTCCCCCGCGCGCAAATAGCGGCTAAAGTTACGCGGTTTTCTGGCTTTACTCCAGAGCCTCCGGATTTCTTTTGATTAGGGTTCCCATACTATGTTCGCCATCATCCAGGCAGCGGGCTGGCCAATCTGGCTGATTATCGCCGCTTCCATCGCCACAGTGACCATCATCATCGAGCGCCTGCTAAGCCTGCGTAAATCGCAAGTCTTGCCGGCCGGCCTGTTGGCCAAAGTGGTGCAGGATTATCGCGCGAACGGCGTCAATGCCGAAAC
The DNA here is from genome assembly GCF_000799095.1 of Chitinibacter sp. ZOR0017. Lineage (NCBI taxonomy): Bacteria > Pseudomonadati > Pseudomonadota > Betaproteobacteria > Neisseriales > Chitinibacteraceae > Chitinibacter > Chitinibacter sp. ZOR0017. The sequence goes on from NZ_JTLG01000017.1 coordinate 16,783, forward strand.
CCTGAATAAACTGGCCGCCTCTAGCCCATTGGGCCGCGTGTTTGCCGCTGGCCTGAAAAACGTGAAAAGCTCACGTGAAATCATGAAAGAGTCGATCGAAGAAGCCGGCAGCGCCGTGGCTCACGATCTGAATCGCTATCTGTCGACCTTGGGTACTTTGGCCTCGGTGACGCCGCTGTTGGGCCTGTTTGGTACGGTAGTGGGCATGATCGAGATCTTCGGCTCGCAGTCACCCACCGGCGGCAGCAACCCGGCTGCGCTGGCCTACGGTATTTCGGTGGCCCTGTATAACACCGGCTTTGGCATTATCGTGGCGGTACCTGCGCTGATGTTCTACCGCTATTTCGCCAGCAAAGTGGATGATTTCGTGGTGGAAATGGAGCAGCAAGCCATCAAGCTGGTCGAAGTCGTTCACGGCGAGCGCCACCAATAATTCGCTAAGAACGGGCGGCAAGCCCACGGCCAGCATAGAGCTGACGCGAAACCTATCTGTACTTGGTAGTGAATGTCGGTTTCTTGTCGCTTTGGTCGCTGGGCGTTTCGCGCCGTTCTTGAAGCCTGTTGAAGGACTGAAAAGCCATGAAATTTCGTAAAGGACGCGGCCGCGTCGAGCCGGAAATCAATTTCATCCCGCTGATTGACGTATTGCTGGTGATTTTGATCTTCCTGATGGCCACCACCACGTATTCCAAATTCGCCGAGCTGAAAATCAATCTGCCTACGGCCGATGCGGAAAAACAGCAGGAGCAACCGAAAACCATTCAGGTGGCGATTTCGGCGCAAGGCCAGTATGCGATCAATGGCCAGACTGCGGCCTTTGGTAGCCCGGATGATTTCTCGGTGCAACTGCGCCGCGCGGCCGGCGAGAGCACTGACCCGATGGTGATTATCAATGCCGACGCCCAAGCCACCCACCAAGCGGTGGTGAACGTCATGGAAGCCGCCCGCCTGGCCGGCTTTGGCAAACTCACCTTTGCCACGCAAACCACGGGTAAATAACTCGGTACTAATCACCCTAACGGCGCTGCGGCGCCGTTTTTTTATGATGCGAGAGGATCGGTTTTACTAGACTTCGTATGATGGTGTTTGAATAGGATGAATAATCAAGAGATTATCTTAAATGCCGCTAAAGGGACTCAAGAGTCCGGCCTCTTATTGGCTATTGTTTTCTTTTTAGGGGTGTTTATTTTTGTGCAGATTGCCTTTTGGGGCGCTGTTTATTTGCACTTGTTCTTGAGTGTGCTTTTATTGCTTGGGATTGTGCTTCTATCTTGGCTTGCCGCGACGGACACTGAGTTAGTATTTAACCCGCAAGATCGATCTATTTATAGTAGAAGTTTATTTTTTGGTCGACGATCGACTGAAACAAAAGTGTGTCATGTGAGTGACTATGACTATCTTTATATTCCTGTTTTTGATGCCAAGGCAGATCGTTCAAGGCGATATTTTCTAACATTGTTTAGTGCCAAGCTCGGAGAGCAGGCTTTGTATCGCGTTGAAAAAGAAAAAGCCGAAAAAGAAATAAGTCGGATTTCAGAAATATTTGGTTTGCCAAATAAAGGCTTTTTGGATCGGGTGGGTTTTCGAAACTATGCGGGAAGTCGAAAAAAAGACTCTTTTACATGAGAATGGGGCTAAGGGTGCACCCTCAGCTATTTTTTACAGCGCTGCTTGATTGGCCTAAGTTCGTTTGACTCGCAAGCTAGGAGGTAGGTCAGAGGGGCGTAGGTGGTAGCACAGTTTTTATTGCGGGTTGAAACATGCAGTGTGCTGAATTAAGCGCGACCGAATGGCCCTATCAGGGGCTTTTATTTAGCCCCAGTACGCCCGATCCGCAGCAGCGGGTCTTGGTGTATCTGCATGGTGCGGGGGAGCGGGGTGAGGATTTGAGCCTACTCACGCGCTATGGCTTGCCGGCGTTGTTGGCTGGTGGGGCGCTGGCGCTGGATTTTGCGGTGTTGTGCCCACAAACTGCGGCCGGCCAAGATTGGCAAATCCCGCAGCTCTGCGCCTTGCTGGATCAGCTTAAGCAGCAGGGTAAAACAGTGTTGCTGGTGGGGTATAGCCTTGGCGCTCTTGCCATTACTGACCTACTGGCGCATACCCATGCAGAATGCGCAGGCTATTTGGTGATTGCCGGTCAGGCCCGCATGTCGCCGCTGCCGCTGTCCGTTGGCTCCGCGGCGATATTGACCGTGCAGGGTGACTTGGATGATTGGGCCGATACCCGGCAGTGGTTGGCCCAGCTGCAGGCGCAAGGGCATGCGGCGAGTGCTGTGGTCTTGTCTGGCGCGGGGCATTTTATTTCTGAGCTGATTTACCAGCAGCCGGCCATTCTGCGCTGGCTGAACGCCCGCGGGTTTGGCTGGCCTGTGCCGCAATAATGGTGTGGCCACGTTCGCAAGGCGTTCACGCCGCCGTGATGGCATTTAGCCTGCGACCTAGGGTTTTCCACTATACTGCGCGCCGCTAGCCCGGCCCCGATCGGGCGCATAACTTGCGGAGCGATGAAATGAAGCAATTGGCATTCCTGTTATCTGCCTTGTGCCTGAGCGTGTTGGCGCAGGCGGAAGACGGCAAAGAAGTTTACAAAAAAGAAGTGACCGCCACCGTGGTGTTTAAATCGGGCAAAACGGCCAATGGCCAGCCGATTTTGTATCCGACCACCGACGCGCCCGAAGCCACCATGCTGCATGTGGAAATTCCGGTCGGCAAAGAAACCGGCTGGCATCAGCACCCGGTGCCGGGCTACGCCTATATCCTCAACGGCGCGCTCACCGTTTACCTGAAAGACGGCAGTAGCAATACCTTCCGCGCCGGCCAGGGTTTTGCCGAAGTGGAAAATACCCTGCACAATGGCAAAAACGAAGGCAATGAGCCGGTGAAACTGGTGGTGGTATTTACCGGGATTGCCGGGCAGCCGGTTACCGTGAAAGCCCAATAATCCTTGCATACGGCCGCCCCGGCGTGGGTGGTCAGAGATCTCATGAAGCTTGAAGCCCTGTTGCTGCGCATTTGGTATTGCCCTCGGCCACCGTTGCTGGCGTGGCTGTTGTGGCCGCTGTCTGGCCTGTTTGCGGCGCTGGCGGCGGTGAATAAAGCGTGCTTCAAGCTCGGGCTGAAAGCCACTATTCAACTGCCGGTGCCGGTGGTGGTGGTGGGCAATATTACCGTTGGCGGCACAGGTAAAACCCCGCTGACGATTGCGCTGGCGCGCCGGCTGGCCGAGCTGGGCTGGCAGGTGGGGATTATCTCGCGCGGCTATGGTGGCGCTGCGCAGCAGCCGACCGAAGTACTGCCCGATAGCCTGCCGGCCACGGTGGGCGATGAGCCGCTGCTGTTGCGCCGCGCGACGGGTGTGCCGGTGTTTGTGGCACGGCAACGCGCCGCGGCCGGGCAGGCGCTGCTGGCGCGCTATCCGGCGGTGAATCTCTTGCTGTGCGATGATGGCCTGCAGCATTACGCGCTGGGGCGTGCGCTGGAAATTTGCGTGGTGGATGGCGCCCGCGGGCTGGGCAATGGCCTGCGCTTGCCGGCCGGCCCTTTGCGCGAAAGCCCGGCGCGCTTGCGCACAGTGAATGCCGTGGTGGTGAATGGGGTATCTGCCATTGAATCAATCAAATCAATTGCTATAGATGAATACCCGGCTGGGTATCTGGGTGACTATCAAATGACGCTAGCCGCCGGTGCTTGCTATCGGCTCGATCAGCCCAGCCTGACTGCCACTGCGGCCAGTCTGCCGGTGCGCGGCGTTTTGCATGCGCTAGTGGGTATCGGGAACCCCGAGCGCTTTTTTGCCACGCTGCGCGCGCAGGGCTACGCATTTCGCCCGTGCGCGTTTCCCGATCATCATGCATTTGTGCCGGCTGATCTGCCGGTTTTGGGCGCTGATGACGCGCTGATCGTGACGGAAAAAGATGCGGTCAAGCTGGCGGCGATGAATCCGCCGCCGCCAAGTGATAGAATCTGGGTTTTGCCGGTGGCGGCGCAGTTGTCGCCCGATCTGGCCTGCCGAATCGACGAATTTTTGAAGAGATAATCACAATGGATGCCAAATTGCTGGAAATTCTGGTTTGCCCGGTCTGCAAGGGCCCACTGGTGTTCAACAAAGCCCAGCAGGAACTGATCTGCAAGGCCGACCGGCTGGCATTCGCAATTAAAGATGGCATTCCAGTCATGCTGGAAAGCGAAGCCCGCGCGCTGGCCGACGGCGAAGAGGCTTAAGCGCATGAGCTATGTGGCCATCATTCCGGCGCGTCTGAAATCCACTCGTTTACCGAATAAGCCGCTGGCCGATATTGCCGGCCAGCCCATGATTGTGCGCGTGGTGGCGCAGGCGCTGAAAGCGCAGGCCAGCCAAGTGATCGTCGCGACCGATGCCCCCGAAGTGGCTGCCGCGGTCAAAGCCGCCGGGCAGCAAGTTTTGCTCACCCGCGCCGATCACCCCTCGGGCACCGATCGGCTGGCCGAAGCCGTGGATTTATTGCAGCTGCCCGATGAGGCGATTGTGGTGAATGTGCAGGGCGATGAGCCGCTGCTTGATCCCGCCCTGATTGATGCCGTGGCCGCCCAGCTGGCCGCCAACCCGGCGCTGGCGATGGCGACCGCCTGCCATCCGATCCATGACGCCGCCGATTTTTTTAACCCGAATGTGGTCAAAGTCGTGTGCGATGCCGCGCAGCGCGCCATGTATTTCAGCCGCGCGCCGATTCCGTGGGATCGCGATGCATTTGCTGAAGACAACGAAGACGAAGACTGGGTATTGCCCGCTGAGCTAGGCGCACAAAGGCATATCGGCCTATACGCCTATAGGGCAGGGTTTTTGCGCGCCTATGCCAAGCTGGCCGCTTCGCGTTTAGAAGACATCGAAAAACTGGAGCAGCTGCGCGTGTTGTGGCATGGCTACCAAATCGGCGTGTATCAGGCCAGCCATGCGCCGGCTGCCGGGGTGGATACGCCGGAAGATCTGGCCCGGGTGCGGGCGGTGTTTGCTGGCGAGGCTGAGGCCTAAATGAAATTGATGTGTGATGTGCTCGCACGCCACGCGGTGCATGCTGATGAATTGGCTCCAGCAGAAGAAGCCAAAACAATGATTGGATTCACTTTTTAATTAACACGGGGAACCGAGCAATGCGTTTAATCCTTCTGGGCGCACCAGGCGCTGGTAAAGGCACTCAAGCCAATTACATCCGCGAAAAATTCAATATCCCACAAATCTCGACAGGCGACATGCTGCGCGCGGCGGTGAAAGCCGGTACGCCACTGGGCCTGGAAGCCAAGGCGATTATGGATGCGGGCGGCTTGGTGCGTGATGACATCATCATCGGCCTGGTGAAAGAGCGTATCGCTCAGCCAGACGCAGCCAATGGTTTCCTGTTTGACGGCTTCCCACGCACTATTCCACAAGCTGAAGCGATGATCGCTGCGGGCGTGGATATCGACTACGTGGTGGAAATCGATGTGCCAGATGCAGCGATTGTGGAGCGTATGGCTGGCCGCCGTGTGCATGTGGCCTCTGGCCGCACTTACCACGTGACGTTCAATCCACCAAAAGTGGAAGGCAAAGACGACGAAACCGGCGAAGACCTGATCCAGCGTGACGATGATAAAGAAGAAGTGGTACTGAAACGCCTGGGCGTCTACCACGAGCAAACCGAAGTATTGGTGGGCTTCTACGGCAAGATGGCCGCCTCGGGCGACGCTAAAGCGCCTAAATACATCAAGATCGACGGCACGCAATCGGTGGATGCCGTACGCGACGCGACACTGCAAGCGCTCGGCGCCTAAGCCGCTCGCCGCCGCAACACCTAAACCGCCCTTCGGGGCGGTTTTTTTATGCTGACGATTTCATGCCTGAGCATGAAGTCAGGGCTTGCAATGGGGTAGGGCTACGATCTTGCCGTTTAGCGGCTAAAAGCCGCCGTCGACGCGGCAACGGCTGTTGCAGTGCGCAAAAATAGCAGGATCAGGCTGACTTGGAGCACCCCATGCCGCGCAATGCTGTATACGCCCAATCGGGCGGTGTAACCCCGGTGATTAATGCTTCTGCAGCGGGTTTGCTGCTGACGGCGCGGCAGTATCCGGTGCATTTTGGCCGGCTGTTTGCCGCGCAAAACGGCATTCTGGGCGTCTTAAATGAAGCGTTGATCGATACCGCCGTGCTTAGCTCGCGTGAGCTGCAGCAGCTGAAAAACACCCCTGGCGGGGCTTTTGGCTCCTGCCGGCATAAACTCAAAACCGAAAGCGAGCTGCGCCGGCTGCTGGCGGTATTGCAGGCGTGGGATGTGGGCTACTTTTTTTACAATGGTGGGGGTGATTCGGCCGATACCTGCCTGAAAGTGGCAGAGCTAGCGCGCGCGGCCAACTACCCCTTGCAGGCCATTCATATCCCCAAAACCATTGATAACGATCTGCCGCTGACCGATTGCTCGCCCGGCTTTGGCTCGGTGGCCAAGTATGTGGCCACCAGCGTGCGCGAGGCGGGGCTGGATGTGGCCTCGATGGCGGCGAGCTCAACCAAAGTCTTTGTGCTGGAAGTGATGGGCCGCCACGCCGGCTGGATCGCCGCAGCCAGCGCGCTGGCCAGCCGCCACCATGCCGAACCGCCGCATCTGATTTTATTGCCGGAAGTGCCGTTCGAGCGGGCGCGTTTTGTGGCTGCAGTTGAAGATACCGTGGCCAGGTATGGCTATGTAGTCATTGTCGCGGCTGAAGGCGTGAAGGATACCCAGGGGTTGTATCTGAGCGAAGCCGGTGGCAAAGACGCGTTCGGCCATGCCCAGCTCGGCGGGCTGGCCCCTAATCTGGTGGAAATCATCAAAGCCGCGACCGGCTTTAAATGCCATTGGGCGGTCGCTGATTATCTGCAACGCGCAGCCCGCCATATCGCCTCGGCCACCGATGTGCAGCAAGCGTTTGCCGTCGGGCAGGCCGCCGCCCAGTTGGCGGTGGCGGGGCAAAACGAAGTGATGGTCAGTATCGAGCGCCTGAGCGATGAGCCCTACACCTGGGAAATCGGTGCGGTGCCGCTGGGGATGGTGGCCAATATCGAAAAACCGCTGCCGGCGGAGTTTATCAGCGCGGATGGCTTTGGCATTACCCCCGCTGCGCGCCGCTATTTGCTGCCACTCATCCAGGGCGAAGCGCCGCCGGCCTTTATCGATGGATTACCGGACTATGGCCAGTGGTCGTGGGTGACAGAAGGCGCTAAACTACCCCCGTATCGCCCATAAGGCGGCTACCCATCTAGCATAGCGGTCCATACCCCATGGAAAAAATCCTGTTTGAAATTCTAAGTACCATCCTGGCCACCATCTCGGCGCTGTTACCCATTGCCAACCCCTTGATGACCGTGGCCATTTTGCCGGGCCTGGCGGCGCATTTATCCGATGCCGAGCGTGACGCCCAAGTGAAGCGCGCCTGTATCTATATGGCCGCCATTCTGGTGACCTTTTTGCTGGCCGGCGCGCTGATTATGGATTTTTTCCAGATCTCGATTCCCGGCCTGCGTATAGCCGGTGGCCTGATCGTGAGTTATTTCGGTTTTGATATGCTGTTTGCCGAGCCGCACGACCCCGCCGCCAATAGCACCCCGGGCAAGCGCGATATTTCCTTCACCCCGCTGGCCATGCCGTCGTTGTCTGGCCCCGGCTCGATTGCGGTGGTGATCTCGATGTCATCAGGGGTGCACGGCCAGACCGCCTTGCCGATCTGGCTAGGCTATCTGACGGTGGTGTGCGGCATTTTGCTGGTGGCCTATATCGCCTGGATTACCCTGCGCGCCTCCAGCAAGCTGTACCGGTTTCTGGGCGAGGATGGCATTAACGCGATTTCCCGCATCATGGGCTTTTTGCTGATCTGTATCGGGGTGCAATTCATTATCAACGGTGTGGGTGGCCTCTTGCACGACCCGCATTTCTGGCCGCACGCGGTCAGCCGCTAAAAAAAACGGCGCCTCGGCGCCGTTTTTTTTAGCTAAACCCTTGTTTAGGCGAGATTCATTTTCCGGCGGCGGGCTGCCAATAGGCCCACTAAACCCACTCCCATTAGGGCATAGGTTTCAGGTTCAGGCACGGGGGCCGTTACTGCCGAATCCACCCCACTTAAGTGGATATTCCAGTTTTTTCCCATTCCCGTGTGATTGGCGGGCTGGCTCCAAACTGCCAAGTCAATCGGGCTTTGATTGTCGTATTTGAAGCCCTGACTCAGGCTGCTACCTTTTGCAAAGTTATTGTAGGTTGCAGTGGTAAACAGATAGTCACCTGCACCTAGAAAACTGAAAATCAGGCCAGAATCAAAGCGTGTTTGGCCCGCTGCGATCGTTGAATCGTCATCATTTTCTTTTACCAGCGTCCAGTCGTTGCCAGTTTTACGCCATACCGCAGTGATAGGGTCAAAGTTCACACCATTTTTGAACGAATCGGTCCAAACGCGTACGTTAGTCGCGTCATTTGCAAGCGTGAATGTGGTTTTTACCACTTGATTGTGGAAATTCAGTGTACCAGCAAAGTCAAACACCGCGGCGTTGGCCGCAGTCGTGCCCAGCAAGCTGAGGGCGAGAACGAGTTTTTTCATCTCTTGGATCCTAGGTCTGATTAGTTATGTCTGAGGAAAAACCAAGAGTTGATAATGGCATTGATTACATAATTTGAAAGTGATTGGCTTAACAAATTTGTATTTATTCGGTCATTATTTTGTCATTTCAGATGAGCGGTAATTTGATCCTTTATTTGCTGCACCGCATCGGCGGCCAAGCAATCCAACCGCAGCACATCATCCATACCGCGCAACCAGGTGAGCTGGCGTTTACACAGCTGGCGCGTGGCCACGATGCCGCGATAGCGCATCTCGGCGTAGTCGCATTCGCCGGCCAAGTGTTCCCACATTTGCCGATAGCCTACGCAGCGCATCGAGGGCAGCTCGATATTGAGCCGGTATTTCTGTTGCAGGGCGCGCACTTCATCGGCAAAACCATTCGCCAGCATCAGGTCATAGCGCAGGGCAATGCGTTCGTGCAGTACGCCGCGCTCGGAAGGCTCCAGCGCGATCTTCAGCAGGCGATAGGGCAAGGCGGCTGCGCCAGGCTCGGCCAGAATCGCTGACATGGGCCGTCCGGCCAGCAGGCAAATTTCAATCGCCCGCTCAATCCGCTGGGTTTCGCTGGGCATCAGCCGGGCCGCAGTGGCGGGGTCGAGCGCGGCGAGCTTGGCGTGCATATGCACCCAGCCATGGGTGTTGGCCTCGTGCTCCAGTTCGGCGCGCAAGGCTGGGTCAGCAGGCGGTAGCTCATGCAGGCCATTTTGCAGCGCATTGAAATACAGCATGGTGCCACCGACCAGTACGGGCACTTTGCCGCGTGCGCTAATGTCGGCCATCAGCGCCAGCGCATCGGTGCGAAATTGCCCGGCGGAATAGCTCTCTTCCGGGCTAATGATATCCAGCAAGTGATGCGGCGCGCGGCGCTGCTCCTCGGCATCGGGTTTGGCCGTGCCGATGTCCATATCCTTAAACACCAGCGCCGAATCAACCGAAATGAGCTCGACCGGTAAGCCCGCTTCCACCAGCGCAATCGCCGCTGCAGTTTTGCCGCTGGCCGTGGGGCCCATTAAAAAAATCGCGGGGGGAAGTTTATACATGTTGAGATTCCAAAGTGCGGCGTTGTGCGATCAAGTGCAGGCTGGCTGTGCAGCATACCGCTGCCAGCAGGGCCGGAATCAGGGCGGCAAAGCCCCATTGGCTGATTCCCAGTGGCCACAATAAGAAGCACACCGCAAAGCCGATCAGCCCGAGCACAAAGCCGCGTAATTGATGCAACAGTGCGCTGCGGCCCTGCAGTGCCAGGGTGAACGCTGGCAAGATGAGCGAAGCAACCGGAAAGCCGGTAAAGATGCCGCTATAGCTCGCCCCTACGCGGGGCGCGGTCAGGCTCAAGACCAAAATCAGGGCTGCGGCCAAGGCCATGCGCAAAAATAATTCGATTTTCGGTAGGCTGCTTTTGGCTTGGAGTTGATTTTGTCTAGGTATGATCTTGTAAGCCATGGCTAGAAACAATATCGAGTAGATACCGCTATAGGGTATCTGCTGAGCCGAACAGTGCACGAGCACGATCGCCATGACTACGTAGCCCAGCAGTGCCAGCAGAATGGTACCGCTGGTCTTAAAAAAGGGGCTCGCGAAGGCCAGCAACAAGATATACGTTGTATTGGCGAATAAGCCAATCGGCGCATACTCAATCACTTCGCGGGTAAATGTCGCACCTTGCTCCAGCCATATTATGCCGATAATCAACAGCGCCAGACTAGGCAGGCCAGCTAAGACGCCCGCCATCTGTTGGCCCCAGCGTTGGCCAGCCAGACTGGTGGCGCCGATCACCAAGGGGCCAGCGATCAGTTTGGCGAACACTACGCTCAGCATTACTGGCCTCGCATAAAGAGTTTATCCAGATCATGCATCGACAGGCGAAACCACGTTGGCCGGCCGTGATTGCATTGGCCTGAGCGCTCGGTGACTTCCATTTCGCGCAGCAAGGCGTTCATTTCCGGGATGGTGAGGGCGCGATTGGCGCGCACCGAGCCATGGCAGGCCATGGTGGCCAGTAGCTCATTGCGCCGGCCGGCGAGCACTTGCGATACGCCCACCATGCGGATATCACGCAGCATGGCTTGCGCGAGCTCCACCGGGTTGGAGTGTTGCAACAGCATCGGCACTGCGCGCACCGCCAGCTGGGTGGGGGAGGAGACGGATAATTCCAGCCCCAGCGCGGCCAGTTCTGCGCCATGATCTTCGACGGTGGCCACATCGAGTTTATCGGCGCTAAAAACATGCGGGATCAGCAGCGGCTGCATCGGCATGGTGTGCAGATCAAGGGCCGTTTTGAGTTTTTCGTACACCACGCGCTCATGCGCGGCGTGCATATCGACCACGATCAGCCCGTCCTCGGCCTGGCTGAGGATATACACGCCATGCAGCTGCGCCAGCGCAAAGCCCAGCGGTGGGATCGCGGCATCGTCGGCGGCGGGGATGGCTTCGCGGCGGGCAGCTCCGGCCGGTAGATAGGCATCCACGCGGCGGGCAGCTCCGGCCGGTAGATAGGCATCCACGCTGCGGGCGGCCACCGGGCGTTGGGCCGCCAGTTGCTGCATCCAGGCTGGTTTGTCGCTGCTGGCTACGCTGTTGGCTGCGGTGCTGGCCGTGGCCTCAGCGGGCGCTCCAGCAGCGCGGAAATCGCCAAAGAGCTGGTCATACAATGCCAGTGGTGCTGCGCCCACTGCGGGCGAGGCGGCGGGGCTGGCCTGATAGCGGGGTGGGTTTTCCTGCGCGAGCCGCGTGGCTGGCTCGCTGGGCATCGGTAGCGGCATCGCCTGCTGATGGCGGTAGGCGTGTTGCGCATAATCTTGCGGCTTCATGTCGCCTTGGGGTATGTTTACCTTGGCTATGATTTCTCCGGTTTCTGGGTCGATACCCTCCGGGGTATTGCTGGCGCCGGCGGTGGTTTTGGCCAGCGCTTTGGAAAGGCTGGTAAACAGAAAGCGATAGACGGCCTGACTTTCGCGAAAGCGCACCTCGATCTTGGTGGGGTGCACATTGACATCCACGCCTTCGGGGTCGAGCTCCAGAAACAGGCAGAACGCCGCATGCAGATTGTGATGCAGTACGTCGCGATAAGCTTCGCGCAGCGCGTGCTGTACCACTTTATCGCGCACAAAGCGGCCATTCACAAAAAAGAACTGTGCTTCGCGGCTGGATTTGCCCAGCGTTGGCGAGCCGGCGATGCCATACAGCCGCAGGCCTTTGCCCTCGGCGCCAAAGCCTTCGTCCACCATGATGCCGGTGTTGACGAATTCTTCGCCAATAATCGCCGCGGCGCGGCGGGCCAGATCGCCGGCGGGCCAGCGCTGCTGGGCGCGGCCATTGTGCAAGGTGGTAAACGCCACGCTCGGGTTGGCGAGCGCAATCCGCTCGATCATGGCCGCGCAGTGGGCGTATTCGGTGGCGTCGGATTTGAGAAATTTCTTGCGTGCCGGCACCTGATGATACAAATCGTGCACTTCAATCGTGGTGCCCGCGGCCAGCGCGGCTGGCTCCGGCTCAAGTAATCGGCCATGATCGGCCTCAACGCGCCAGGCATGTTTGGCCAGCTGGCCGTCTTCACTGAGCCGGCTGGTCAGGGTCAGGCGTGACACCGAGGCAATCGAGACCAGCCCCTCGCCGCGAAAGCCCAGCGTACCTACGCGAGCCAGATCGTCCATGCTGGCGATCTTGCTAGTGGCGTGGCGGTGTAGCGCCAGCGCTAGCTCGTCTTTGGCGATACCGCAGCCATCGTCAATCACCTTGATCAGCTTGGTGCCGCCGCCGTGCAGCTCGATTTGCAAGCTGCGGCTGCCGGCGTCGATGCTGTTTTCCAGCAATTCTTTCAGTGCCGAGGCGGGGCGCTCGACCACTTCGCCGGCGGCAATCTGGTTGACCAGATGGTCTGACAATAACTGGATACGTGGCATGGCGAGGGATGTTCTAAGATGAAGCTAGGCAGGCTGCCAGTATACCAGCCGGGCCGGGGATCAATCAGCAAACAAGGTGTGCGAGCATGTCGATGAAAAAAATCAGCTGTGTGATCGTTGACGATGACGCGATTATGCGCAATTTGATGGCCAGCCTGCTGCGGCGGCTGGAATTTAATGTGTTGGCCGATCTCGGACAGGGGCACGAGGCGCTGCGCATTTGTATGGATCGCAGCCCGCAGCTGGTGCTGCTGGACATCAATCTGCCGCAAACCGATGGCATGGAATTACTGCCGCAATTACTGCACCTCAATCCGGCGCCCAAGGTGATTATGGTGAGCGGTGAGGCCACGGGCGAGAAAGTGCGCGAAGCCTTGGCGCTGGGCGCGAGCGGCTTTGTGGTGAAACCCTTCACCCCGGCCCGCCTGCTGGATGCCATCAGCAAGGCAATGGGGGTGAAGATCGAGATGTAGTGGCTTGCCGGGTATTGCGCTGCCAGCCTTTCATCTATTGGCTTTCAACGCTATACCCTGCTTATTGCTGCGCCAGCTTGGTGCGCGACAAGGGCGGGTTTTTCGCAAAATAGCGTTTGATCCCGCGAAACAGCGCTTGCGCCATTTTTTGCTGATAGTCTTCGTCGATCAGCTTTTTCTCTTCTTCCGGATTGGAAATAAACGCCGTTTCCACCAGCACCGATGGAATATCCGGTGCTTTGAGCACCGCAAAGCTGGCTTGCTCCACATTGGGTTTGTGCAGGCGATTAATCCCGCCCAGCTCGCCCAGCATCACTTTACCGAGCTTCAGGCTGTCGTTGATGGTGGCGGTGGTGGTGAGATCCAGCAGCGTGCGGCGCAAATCTTCCGCACCCGATTTAATTTTCACCCCGCCAATCAGATCGGCATCATTTTGCGTTTGGGCGAGCCAGCGCGCCGCTGAGCTGGAGGCGCCGCCTTCCGAGAGCGCAAACACCGAGCTGCCATTGGCATCGGGCCGGGTAAAGGCATCGGCGTGAATCGAGACAAACAAATCGGCCTGCACCGCGCGGGCTTTTTTTACCCGTACGCCCAGCGGTACAAAAAAGTCGGCATCGCGCGTCATCACCACGCGGAAATTCGGCTCGTTTTGCAGTAATTCACGCAGTCGCTTGGCAATCTGCAGCACCACGGTTTTTTCATGCGTGCCTGATGGCCCCACTGCGCCAGGGTCTTCACCGCCGTGGCCGGGGTCGAGCACCACGGTGATCAGCCGATCAACTTTCAGTTTGTCGCGATCCACGCTGTCGTTAGCGCGGGTTTTCTCGCTCTGGCTGGCTTTATTGTCGGCGGGCTTGGCCTCGGCGGTTTTGGTTTCGCCGGCTTTGCTGGCTTGGCTGGCGGATTTATCCGGCTTATTAAAGGCTGGCGGATTAGGGTCGTTTTTGAGCTGGCCGTTGTCGTTCAAAAAGGCCAGTAGCTCGTCGGTTTGCACCGCCGGATACAGATCGATCACCAGCCGGTTTTTGTATTCGGCCACCGGATCAAGGGTAAAAATCTGCGGTTTGACTTCGGCTTTGAGATCCAGCACCAGCCGCACCACGCCGGGCTTATTGCGGCCCGCGCGCAAAAGCTTGATATAGGGGTCGTTGTCGCCGACTTTGCCGGCCAGGCTTTGCAGCTCGCTGTTTAAATCCACGCCTTCCAGATCGACCACCAGCCGCTCCGGGTCTTTGAGCGAAAACTGCTTAAAGCTCAGTGGCGCATTCGATTCAATGGTGACGCGGGTATAGGCATTGGCCGGCCACACCCGCACGGCGATCACGCTGGCCGCGGCGGCGGCGAGCCCCACCGGGGTCACCGAGAGCAGCAGCGTGCCGGCCAGCGTGCGCAGCACGGCACGGCGGGCGAGCGGGGTTTCGCTCAGGGCGCTGGTGAATGAGGGTGTAACTTGTTCTGACATGCCAAACCTAAAGTAGTGAGCGCGCGCAGGGTGAAGCACCGGCCTGCGCCTTCCGGGGTCAGGGTAATGATCCAGTCGGGGGAGGGTAATTGGCCCTGGGCTTTATCTGCCCATTCGATCAAACACACCGAGTCCGGATTGAAATAATCACGGAAACCGGCGTCTTCCCACTCGCTTGGATCATTAAACCGATACAAATCAAAGTGATAAAAGTATAAGTTAGAAATTACATAAGGTTCAACCAAGGTATAGGTGGGGCTTTTCACACGCCCCGCATAACCGAGGGCCCGCAGCAGGCCGCGGGTGAGGGTGGTTTTGCCGGCGCCGAGGTCGCCTTCCAGAAAGATGGTCATGCCGCCCGCCAGGGCTGGGGCCAATTGCTGGCCGAGCGCCAGCGTGGCGTCTTCATCGCTTAAAAAACCAGAGAAGGCGGTATCATTGTGCGTATGCATGCATCGAACCCAATGGATTATCAGGCGCTGGCGACTCAGATTAAAGAGTGGGCCAGCGAGCTTGGCTTTGCCCGCGCGGCGATTACTGGCGTGGATTTAGCACACGCCGAAGCAGGGCTGGCCGACTGGCTGGCGCGCGGGTTTCATGGCGAGATGGATTATATGGCAAGGCATGGTTTAAAGCGTGCCCGACCGGCAGAATTAGTACCAAATACCGTGGCGGTGATCAGTGTTTTTATGCCGTATCGCGCTGGAGGCCTTGATCCACATGCCGTGCTGGCCGATACCGAGCGGGCGTATATCTCGCGCTATGCCTTAGGGCGAGACTATCACAAGGTGCTGCGTAATCGCTTGCAGCAATTGGCCGACCGGCTGGCGGCGCAGATTGGCCCCTTTGGGCATCGGGTGTTTGTGGATTCGGCGCCGGTGCTGGAAGTCGAACTCGCCAAGCAGGCGGGGCTGGGTTGGCGCGGCAAACACTCTTTATTGCTCAATCGCGACTTTGGCTCGTTTTATTTTCTGGGCGAACTATTTACCGATTTGCCGCTGCCGCCTGATCCGCCGTTACCGAAAGAGCATTGCGGCAATTGCACGGCTTGTATCGAGGCCTGCCCGACGCAGGCGATTGTGGCGCCGTATCAGGTGGATGCACGGCGCTGTATTTCCTACCTGACCATTGAGCTGAAAGGCCCGGTGCCGCTGGAGTTTCGCCGCGCCATCGGTAATCGCGTGTATGGCTGCGATGATTGCCAGCTGGTGTGCCCGTGGAACCGCTTTGCCGCCACCAGCGCCGAAACCGACTTTGCCATTCGCCATGGTCTTGATGATGTGACGCTGCTGGCGCTGTTTGCCTGGAGCGAGGACGACTTTAATACCAAAATGGCCGGTAGCCCGATTTACCGCATTGGCTATGCCAAATGGCTGAGTAACCTGGCGCTGGGCCTGGGTAATGCTACCCCCAGCCCAGCTATCGGCGCGGCACTGGCCGCGCGGGCGGATGATCCGAGCCCGCTGGTGCGCGAGCATGTGGCATGGGCTTTGCAGGAAGGTGGGTATGTAGCTAAAGGCCTTTAGCTGTATGGCCTGTAGCTAGATACGGCGCTGGGTATTAGTCTTTGCGCGACTCACGGCCATAGCAGGCCAGCACATCATCGATCGTCAGCAGCGCCTGACTAATCTGCAGCGGCTTACTCAGATAGGCGACAAAGCCGCTGGCCAGTGCGTCGTTAATCTGCTCGGGCAAGGTGTTACCCGAGAGCGCCACGCAGGGGATATCGCGGGTGCTGGCATGGTTTTGCAGCTGGGTGTAAATGCTTTGCCCGGTGCCATCGGGTAGCTGCTGATCGAGCAAAATCAGGTCGGGTTTGAGCTGCTTGGCCATGGCGATGCCATCTTGCCCGGTTTTGGCCACATACACATGGTATTGCGGCCGCTGTTTGAGCAGCACATTTTGCAGCAGCTTTTGCGACAGTAAATCGTCTTCGATATACAGCAAGGTGCGGCTGCGATCATCGGCAGGGGCGGTGATGATGCTGGTCTGCGCCTTAAAGGGCTCCGCGCCCAGCAGCTCAATCCAGAAAGTACTGCCCACATCCAGTTGGCTGCTGACGCCGACTTGCCCTTGCATCAGTTGCGCCAGCTTGCGGGTAAACGCTAGCCCGATGCCGGTGCCCTCGATCCGATCCAGATGCGAGCCCACGCGGTTGAAGGTGGTAAAGAGCTGCGCCTGATCTTCTTCGGCAATTCCAAGTCCGGTATCGCGCACATTGATGCGCCAGCCGTGCTCGCCCGCACGCTCCACCTGAATATCCACCCGCCCGCCTTGGCGATTGTATTTAATGGCGTTCGAAATCAGATTGAGCAGCATTTGCCGCAGCCGGCGCTCATCAGCCAGCACGGTGGCAGCGGGCAGCGCTGCGGCGCTGAGCGTCACCTGATTATCCCGCGCCAGCAGCTGGGTGAGATTCAGGCATTCCTGAATACAGGTGGGCAGATTGACGGGCTCTAGTTTGAGCTTGAGCTTGCCCGCCTCGATACTGGCCAGATCCAGTACTTCATTGATTAATTCCAGCAAATGCCGGCCAGCCTGATGGATATAGCCACCCAGCACCTGATGCTCATTGCCGCTGTCGTTTTCAATCACCTGGGCAAAACCCATCATGGCATTGAGCGGGGTGCGCAGCTCGTGGCTCATGTGGGCGAGGAAGTCGGATTTGGCCTGATTGGCTTGCTGGGCCTGATCGCGGGCTTCGCGTAGCTGGGCTTCGATGGCTTTGAGTGCCGAAATATCATGCAGGCAAAACAGCCGGCCGATTGGCGCATCGCGGTATTGTTGCGGGCAGCTGGTGATTTCATACACTCGCCCATCGCGCAGGGCAAAGGTTTGCTGCTCGCTCACAAACGGGTCGTGATATAGCAGCCGCAGCCAGTCGTCAAAGCGGCGCGAGTCGGGTAATTGCTGTTTGAATTCGCTTAAGGGCTGGGCAAACAGATCGGGCAGACGCTGTTCAATCGGCCAGACTTGCAGCAGGCGATGGTTGTAATGCTGGATAACGCCATCCAGATTGGTAACCAAAATGCCATCCACGGTGGATTCCAGCGTGGCGGCCAGGAGGGCGCTGGTTTTGTCGCTTTCTTCTTCCAGTTTTTTGCTGGCGCTGATGTCTTGCACCGAGATAATGCACACCGGCCCATCGCCGCTATCCACCAGGCGGATGGTTTTACTCACGCTAAACAGATGCCCTTGCGCGTGGCGGTATTCGCCTTCGACACGGGTGACTTCCTGTAGCCCGCATTGGCGGACGTCTTCCCAGAAAAACACATCCTGCAGGCCAACTTCGATCTGGCTGATCGGCAGGCCCAGCAAGGTGCTCAGCGGATAACCGAGCAGGCTTTCGCAGGCCGGGTTGGCGGCCACAATGACTTCCTGCTGCGGATCCACCGCCAGAATGGCGATCGCACAATAATCACTCAGCAGGTGTGGGGCTATCATGCTTGGGGCTCGCTGGGGCTAAAGTAATACGTCATCCGTTTGCGCGGATTCAGGTAGCTCAGCACCGGCCGCGCCAGCTGGCTGGCTTTGAGTGCCTTGCTGATATTCAGATCCGGATGACGTTCCAGATCCAGCACCATGGCCTGCTCGGCCGGGATAGACGGATCATAAACCAGCACTTGCGGCTTTAAGGGGCGCGAGGCATTCACCGCCACCACCAGCCCGTAATATTCATTAGATAACTGCACCAGCGTGCCCGGCGGATATACGCCCAAGCTGCGAATCAGCATATTCATCGCCGCCGGATCGAATTTGGGCTTTTGCTGGGCAAACATCAGCGATAAGCCCTCATGCGGCGTGAGCGAGGTGGCCGGATTGATTTTATTGCAGTGATTGTCGTAGGTATTCACCACCGCCAGTATTCGCGCCAGCGGGTGGATTGAATCAATGCCCAGCTGCTTGGGGTAGCCACTGCCATCGCAGTGCTCATGATGCTGGGCGATAATCAGCTGGGTTTCGGCATCGAGCCCCGCGCGGCGGGCGGTATCGACGCCCCATTGGCAATGCTGCTCGTAGAGGCTTTTTTCGGCGCGGTTGAGAGGCTCGGTTTTCAGCAAAATCCGGTCGGGCACTTCGACCTTGCCGCAATCGTGCAGCAGGCTGGCCAGCGCCAGTTTTTCGATTTGCGCCCGGCTAAAATTCATTTCCCGCGCCAGCATCATTCCCAGCACGGTGGTGTTGAGCGAATGAAAATACAGATCATCGCCCAGCGCCTTGTCATTCATCAGGTGAATGGCAATGTCGTTGTCGGTGAGCAGTGTGTCGAGCATGGTGCCCACCAGCACTGTGGCGGCGGTCACACTGTCTTTGGGGTTGCTGTGTACCTCGCGATTGAGCTTGCGCACCGTGCCGGCCGCCGAACTAAAGGCCTTGGTACACTCGGCCAGTAGTGCCCGACGGCGCTCTTGTTCGAGCTGCCGTTGGCGTTTGGCCGCCATTTCGGCGGCAATGGCCGGGTCGATTTCGATGGGGGCGGCAGCGCTGACCGCCGCGGGCTCGAGCGCCTGAGTGGCTGCTTCAGCCGGGGGGCAATCGCTCTTTTCCGGGCTGTAACGGATTTGTTTCAAGCCAAGATTTTTAATTGTCTTAATTTGCTCGTCAGATTTGAGCTTGAAACTACCGAAAGGGAACGGGTGGTCCATCCAGTTCAGATCCAGATGGATAAACAGGCCGACTTGCAGTTGCTCCGGTGAAATATATGCGGCAGATTCGTCTTGGGGCATGGCCTGGCGGGGGATCTCGGTGGGCATTCAATCGTCTATTAGTATGAGCTAAAAATGTTACTTTTGCAGTGTCGACGGAGCTAGCCACGATGAGTTCGCCAATGATTCATCCGCTGGGGGAGGCCGCGCTGGTGCTGGATGCCGGGGTGAGTGCGCAAACACGCTTGCTGGCCATGGGGTATCTGGCTGAGCGTAAATCAAACCGCCTTTTCCAGCTTATACCCGGGGTGGGTAATATCACGATGCGCTTTAATCCGCTGCAGCTGGCGAGTAGCGAGGC
This sequence comes from Chitinibacter sp. ZOR0017, assembly GCF_000799095.1. Lineage (NCBI taxonomy): Bacteria > Pseudomonadati > Pseudomonadota > Betaproteobacteria > Neisseriales > Chitinibacteraceae > Chitinibacter > Chitinibacter sp. ZOR0017. The sequence continues at coordinate 36,222 of NZ_JTLG01000017.1, forward strand.
GCTGGTGCTGCTGCAAAGCCTGTGGGCGCAAGCCGAAGCGGTCAGTTTGCCGCCGCCGCGGCAGTTTGAAATACCGGTGGTGTATGGCGGGGCCGCCGGCCCTGATCTGGCGCTGGTGGCCGAGCATTGTCAGCTCAGCGAAGCGGCGGTGATCGAAGCGCACGCTAGCCCGTGGTATGACGTGCTGTGCATTGGGTTTTTGCCGGGTTTTCCCTATTTAGCGGGCTTGCCCACCGCTTTGCACACCCCGCGGCGCAGTGTGCCCCGGCATCAGGTAGCCACTGGCGCCGTCGGGATCGGTGGCGCGCAGACGGGGATTTATCCTTGCCCCAGCCCGGGCGGCTGGCAGCTGATTGGTCAAACCAGCGTCAATTTGTTTGACCCGACCCGCGCCGAGCCCTGTTTGCTGCGCGCTGGCGATCAATTGCGCTTTGTGCCGCAGGAGGCCTGATGGGACACAAACACATACTGCTGCGGCTAGAAAAAGCCGGCGTACAAAGCACGGTGCAGGATCTGGGCCGGGTCGCCGCGGCCAGCTGGGGCGTGCCGGCCGGTGGCGCTGCTGATCCGCTGGCACTGCAGCTGGCCAATCTGCTACTGGGCAATCCACCCGAAGCCGCCGCGCTGGAAATCACGCTGGGTGGGCTGCGCGGGCAGTTTGAACACACGACCTCGTTTGCGCTGGCTGGCGCCGATTGCGAAGCGCGACTGGATGGCGAGCGCCTGCTGCCCAATGCTGTGTACCGCGCCTGCAAAGGGCAGCAGCTGGTGCTGGGCACGCCGGCGCACGGCATGCGCACTTATCTAGCTTTGCCGGGCGGGCTGGATGTGCCGCTGCTGGCCGGTAGCCGAGCTACCCTGCTGCCGGCGGCGCTGGGCGGCTGGCAGGGGCGGCCACTGCGCAAGGGCGATGTATTGCGTGGCCTGCGGCGTGACAAACACTGCCCGCCCTGTGCCATGGCCTTGCCGCCCCGCGGGCATATCTTGCGCTATTTGCCCGGCCCGCAATGGGGCGAGCTGGGGAGCGAAGGCCAGCGCCGCTGGCAACACACGGCCTGGCAGCTGGATCAGCAATCGAACCGGATGGGCTTGAAACTCAATGGCGCCGAGCTGGTCATGGAAACCCCGCTGCAGCTCCGCTCGCATGCGGTCTTGCCGGGGACAGTGCAGTTGCCGCCAGGTGGCCAGCCGATTGTGCTGCTGGCCGATGCGCAGCTCACCGGCGGCTATCCGGTGATCGCCCAGATTATTCAGGCTGATTTGTGGCGACTAGGGCAGTTGCGCGCTGGCGAGCGCGTGCAGATGCAGCAGGTCGATGAAGCTAGCGCGCTGGCTGCGCTGCGCGAGCAGCAGCAGTGGTTTCGCCGGCTGGCCCAAGTGCGTGCTAGCCTGCGCCCGCTGCAGCCAGCGCAAAGCAGCGTAGAATAAGGGCTATGCAGACTCATATTGATTTAAACGCCGATCTGGGCGAGGGCTTTCCGCTGGATGCCCAGCTGATGCCTTTACTCAGCTCGGTGAATATCGCTTGCGGTGGCCATGCCGGCGATGTCGATTCGATGCGCGCCACCGTGCGCCTGGCGCGCCAATATGGCGTGCGCATTGGCGCGCACCCTAGCTACCCGGATCGCGAGCAGTTTGGCCGGCGCAGCATCGATCTGACCGAGAGCCAGCTGGTGTTTAGCCTCACCGCCCAGCTATGGGCGCTGAAAGCCGTCTGTATCGAAGAAGGCGTCTCGGTGGCGTATGTGAAGCCGCATGGCGCGCTGTATAACGATGCGGCGGCGTCGCGCCCGCTGGCGCAGCAAATTGCGCAAATGATTCGCGAAGTAGACCCCGATCTGGCGCTGATGGGCTTGGCTGGTTCGGCGCTGATCGATGCCGGCCGTGCAGTGGGTTTACGAGTGATTGAAGAGGGCTTTGCTGATCGCGCGTATTTGCCCGATGGCCAGCTGCAGCCGCGCAGCCAGCCCGGCGCGGTGCTCACTGATCCCACTGCCGTGCTTGAACAGGCGCTGTGGCTGAGCCAGCGCGTTGATTCTCTTTGCCTGCATGGCGACAACCCTGCCGCGCTGGTGCAGGCCCAGCTGATTCGCCAGGCGCTGGAGCAGGCGGGCATCCGCATCGCGGCCGATTATGATCCGCATGCTGGTTTGTTTGTGAGCTAAATCGCGGCTTAATCCCAGCGCTGCGCGCCCAGCCAGGCGCACAGGCGTGCGCTGAAAGCCGCCGCGCTGCTATCCCACATCATCGCGTGCCCGGCCGCAGGCAGGCGCTCGGCGCTCACGCCCCAGGCTTGCGCGGTGAGCGCAACATCGGACCACGGGATAATATTGTCATGCTCGGCCCCGAGCACCCAGACCGGATAATTCACCGCTTGCGGCCAGTTTTTCCACCATTGCGGCAGCCATAATTCGCCGAGCGCGGCCATCGATTCGGGCTGGGCGCGGCTGGCAAAGGCTTCCACCTGCAGCATGGGGGTTTCTGGCGCGAATAAAAGATGCCGCAGCATGGCGGCATCCAGCTGGGTGGTGTGCCCGAGCGCAAAACCCTGCAAGCCCAGCAGCAATTGCGGATGCACGGTGCTCATGTATTGCAGCGAGCCGGCCAGCCCGTAAGGCGGAATACTGGCCAGCAAAATCAGCGCTTTAGGCGGTGTGGCGCGGGCGATTTCCTGCGCCAGATAGCCGCCCAGCGAATGGCCGAGCAAAATGCAGGGCTCGCCAATTTGCGCCAATGCCTGCCGCACATCGGCCAGATAATCGCCGAGCTGATTGTGCGCTAATTCCCAAAAGCCGCTGCTTTGGCCGTGCCCGCGCAGGCTCAGTGCATGGCTGGTGTAGCCGGCGGCGGCGAGCTGGGCTTGCACCCCTTGCCAGCACCAGGCGCCGGCAAAAGCGCCGTGGAGCAGCAGGAGGGGCGGGGCGCCATTGGCTTGGCTAGGTTTGAGACTAATCAGTTCGAGGTCGGGTGCGGGCATGGTGGGGAGCAAAAATAAAGAGGAAGAATGGGCGCCAAGCGCTTAGGCACCTTCGCGCGGGCCGGGCAGGCCCGGCTCGAGACCATCGTGGCGCTGCAGAGCGCGGCTCAGGCGCTGGCCGAGTTTGGCCAGATCGACACTATGCGCCGCGCTGCGCTCGCGGCACCGGCTTTGCAGCAGGCGATTGGCCGGCAAGCGGCCACTGGCTAAGGCATACACAATCCGATTGGCGCTGTGATCGGCGCCGATCGCGAGCGTGGCGCCATGAAAGCTGGTGCGGATGCGCTGGTAGTAGCTATCAAAGCGCGGATCACTGCCCCAGAGATTGACTACCAGCACCCCATCCGGGCGCAATTGGCGACGGCAGGTGTCAAAGAAAGTCTGGCTGGCCAGCCGCTCCGGCATGCCGTTGGGGCCGTAGGCATCGATCAATAGCACATCGAAGGGTGCATGTCGTTCTTGCAGCCAATCGCCCCCATCGGCGCAGCTAATCTGCAGCCGCGGGCTGTTGGGCACCGCAAACTGCGGGGCCAGCGCGATCACGGCCGCGCTGATTTCGGCCACGGCAATCTGGCTGGTCGGCAGGTAATGATGACAGTATTTGGCCAGCGAGCCACCGCCCAGACCTATCATGCCGATATGGTGGGTATCTTCCTGCAGCAAAACAAAACCAAGCATGCTGCGCGTATACCCCAGGATAAGCTCGTTCGGATGTTGTTTATTCATCCGGCTCTGGACGGTTTTTAGATCAAACATCAGCGAGAGCTCGTCGCCTTCGTCATAGACAAAGGGTTGGCCGGTTTCGCTTTCGGCCAGCAAGCTGGCAAAACTGGGGCTCTGACTCACGGGGCGAGGCCTGAAGGAAGAAGGCTTCACGCTACCGTCGCGCGCGCAGCTTGTCGAGTCTGCGCCCTCGTTTGCCACCCGTGATGCACACTGGCTTGATCTGCGCCAAGCTTGGCGCGGATTCTGCGCCGGCGGCGGCAGAATGCCCGTGCAATGCCTATCACGCCCCGCGCGCACAAGGTAGAATGGCGGCTTTTGTGGCTGCGGCGTGCGTATGCAAACTTCTTTGCCTTCTCATCCGATTGGGGTGTTTGATTCCGGGGTGGGTGGACTGACCGTGGTGCGGGCCCTGATGGATCGCCTGCCGTTTGAAAACATCATCTACTTTGGCGACACCGCCCGCGTGCCCTACGGCGTGAAATCGGTGGCAACCATCGAGCATTACACGCAGCAGATCGCCGATTTTCTGCAGCAGCAGCAAGTAAAAATGCTGATCATCGCCTGCAACACCATGGCGGCGGTGGCGGCGGACAAAGTGCGGGCCAATTCGCCCGTGCCGGTGCTGGATGTGATCGAGGCCGGCGCGCGCAATGCCGTGGCGCATACCCGCACTGGCGGCATCGGCGTGATCGGCACGCCCACTACGATTAATTCCAATGCCTATGCCCGCGCGATTCATCAGCTGAACCCGGCTACCCGCGTGTATTCACAAGCCTGCCCGCTGTTTGTGCCGCTGGTGGAAGAGGGCTGGCTGGATCATCCGGTCACGCGCATGACCGCGCAGGAATACCTCAAGCCGGTGTTCGTTGAATCGATCGATACGCTGGTGCTGGGCTGCACGCACTATCCATTATTGAAACCACTGCTGCTGGATGTGTGCGGCAACCGCATGCAGCTGGTGGATTCGGCCTTGTCGATCGCGGATCAGACCGCCGAAATTCTCAATAGCAGTGGCCTGGCCAATACCGCCCATCAGCTGCCCGAGTACCGCTTTGTGGTTACCGATTTGCCGGTGAAATTCCAGACCATTGGCGAGCGCTTTCTGGGGCGCAGTCTGGGCAAAATCGAGCTCACCCAGCTCTAAACTAAAGCTTGTGTCCCACGCAACAAAGCCCGCAGCAGCGGGCTTTGTGATTTTATGACATTGTGCATTATTGCCTAGGCGGCGCGGCGGCGGCTTTGGGCCCGATCGAATAAAATACACTCAATGGCCGCACACATCGAATGGGCCTTAAAGACCGAGAAGGCACTCGGGCGTTGCCGAATCAGCGTGTGCAGGCTGTCTTTCAAGACATTGAGCTCACTATCAGGTAACTCATACAGCCAATCGTACGGGGTAGAACCATAATTGGGGCGTGGCATGATCAAACCTCTGTGCAACAACAACAGCGTTAGTAATGACATTAGCTTTCAGCTTGAACCGATTTTGCGCTGATTTGAAGCTGTTGCTGATAAGTGGTTTGGTGTCTTGAATTTGTCAGTTTTGCTGTGGCTGGGGCAGTTGCTGCCCTTGGCATGGCCGGGGTGAATTAATCATGTTGTACGGCATCACCATTATTTTCGCGACTTTATTCGCTGGCGAAGCACTCAGCCGGCTGTTGCAGCTGCCGATTCCCGGCGCGGTGATGGGCATGCTGCTGCTCACGCTGATCGCGATTTTACGCCGTGGTCTGGATCGACGAGTGGTGGATGCTGCCGGCGCCATGCTGCGCTATCTGGGGGTGCTGTTTATTCCGGCCGGGGTGGGTTTGATGACCTTGGGTGACGAAATCGGCCGGCAGGGCTGGGCCTTGCTCGCTACCTTGCTGATCTCTACGGTGATAACCATGGCCGGCACGGCTTGGATGCTGCAACACCTGTTGCGCCGCAAAGACCGGCTAAATAAAAACGCCATTCAGGATGAGCTGCCATGAATACCTTGTGGTTGTTGTGGCTGCAGTTAAGTCATATTCCGGCGTTCTGGATTGCGCTGACCTTATTGGCCTTTGGGATTGGCGACGCGCTGTATGTACGGGCGGGCGGTTTTCCGCTGCTCAATCCGGTGCTGATTAGCGTGTTATTGCTGATTAGCCTCTTGCTGTTCACCCATGTGCCGTACCCGGTGTATTTCGCCGGCGCACAGCCCATTCATATGCTCTTGGGTCCAGCCACAGTGGCGCTGGCGATTCCGCTGTATAGCAATTTGCAGCGGGTACGCGATTACGCACTACCCCTGTTGTTGGCCTTGCTGTTTGGTTGTGTGCTGGGGATCGTTTCGGCGCTGGCTTGCGGGCAATTATTTGGGTTGTCGGCCAGTAGCTTGGCCTCGATTGCGCCCAAATCGGTGACTACGCCGATTGCCATGGCGCTGGCCCAGCATGCCGGTGGTAATGTTTCGCTGGCGGCGGGGTTTGTGATTCTGACAGGCATTTGCGGCGCCGTGTTGGCCGTGCCGATTTTCCGCCTGTTGCGCATCGAGCATGAAATTGCCCAAGGCTTTGCGCTGGGGATGGCCGCGCACGGGGTGGGTACATCGCGGGCGATTCAGCTCTCCGAAACCGCCGGTGCTTTTTCCGGCTTGGCGATGGGGCTGAATGGGGTGCTGACGTCCTTGCTGCTCTCGGTGGTGCTGGGCTCGTGGTGGTCGGTGTTTGGCTAACTATTGCTAGGGGTATTGCCCGGAAATCAAAGCTTTGAAAGGCGCTTTGGGTAATACGTGCCGGGGTATTTTGTAATATGCCATCGACGTGTGTTGGCTGATGGCTGGCACGCGCTAGCCGTGCTCTAATGCCAGCTCCGGACGATGGAGGAACAATAATGACAATCCGTATGACCCTGGCGCTGAGCGCGCTCTTGCTGTGCAGCCCGCTGGTGCACGCGCACGATGAGGCCACCATGGCCGCAATGAAAGCCCCTCATGGTGGCCAGCTGAAAATGGCCGGCTGGTATCACTTTGAATTGGTGCAGCAGGGCCGCAAAGCCGTGCTGTACATCACCGATCACGCGGGCGTGGCCAAGCCCTCGGTAGGTGTGAAGGGCGAGCTCAGCACCGTGAGCAATGGCAAAACCCAAACGCTGACGCTAAGCCCCGCTAAACCCAATCTGCTGCAGGGCCAATGGGCCAGCGCTCCGGCGAAGGGCGCAACCATTCAGGCCAAGATCACCTTTCCGGACGGCCGCAGCGAGCAAACCAGCTTTGGCCCCGCCGCCGCGATGGATCACAGCCAGCATCACTAAGATCGCTTTGCGAGTCCCCAGCGCCCACTGTGTGTATGCACAGTGGGCGTTGTTGTTTTACCGCGTTGGTCGCGCAGGAATAGCTGGCATTAGTGCACAAATGGGCGAGTTCCCTCCTTGTAAGGTGGATTCTTACGCAGACTGGTCATGATGGCGCTTGCTACGCTGTGGGCATTCATTAGCTGCGCCCACGGGCGCTATTTTGCTCAGGAGGTGCCCGATGGCCCGTGCTTTACCCATGTGGATGTTGTCAGTGTGTTTATTGGTATTCAGTGGCTGGGCGCAGGCGCGTGGCGAGCATGGCGGCAACTGGGAAAAACTGGCCAGTAAAAATGTGGGCATTCTGGGCGACCGCGATAGCATTCATGTGAATCGTGGCCCGTATAACAAGCTGCGCCTGAGTGTGCACAAGCGGGCGGTGCAGTTTTCTAGGGTGTTTGTTGAGTTTCGCAATGGCGATCGGATCGAAGTGCCGGTGCGCGAGCGTATCCACGCCGGCGGCCAAAGCCGGGTGATCGATCTACCCGGCCGCGGGCGCTATATCAAAAAAGTGATTCTCTGGTACAAAACCGCGCCGGGTACTCTGGAGCGGGCGCAAGTGGCGGTGTGGGCGCGGCGCTAGGGCTGTCGCGGGTGGGTGAATCTGTCATTGTTTTGTGCAGTGCAGCGTGATAGGCTCAAAGCCTGAGTGTTCACGCAAGTATTTGTTTCAATTGGTTTGCTCAGGTTTGTATTGCCTTTATTTGCACGACTCAGCCCGGAGACGCCCGCATGCCGTACTACTTCGAAGACCTGACGCTCGATCTGAGCGCCGAATACCGCAAAACCCTCACCGAAACCGATGTGGTGCTGTTCGCCGGCCTCACCGGCGACAACAACCCAATGCACATCGATGCCGAATTCGCCGGCCAAACCCGCTTTGGCGAGCGCATTGTGCACGGGATGCTGACCGCTAGTTTTCTCTCTACCGTGATCGGCATGCACTTGCCCGGGCCGGGTTGTATTTACATGGCGCAGAATATCCGCTTTGTAAAACCCGTTCACATCGGCGAAACCGTCCGCGCCACCGCCCGCGTTGTCGAGCTGTGGCCCGACAAGCAACGCGCCAAGCTGATTACCGAGTGTTTTGTGCGCGATACCGTGGTGCTGACTGGTGATGCGCTGGTGTGGGTGCCCAAACGGCCAGTGGGTTGAGCGTTTGCCAAAATCTTGCTCACCAAGCGCTTAGCGTTCACGGCCCGTTCGTTGTGCGGCTAGTTTGTGCTGAGCGCCGCAGTGCTTAATCCCAGTGTGAGCCACGACCGCGTTACCTGCCTGTATTAGAATCGCCGCCAATTCTAAAAAGAGCGAGGGGCATGGTATGGCATATTCTCAATCCTGGCGCGATGCGTGGTTTGCGCGGGTTTTTTCGCGGCTGGATGTCTTCAAAATCTTATTTGAAGACACGGATATTGAGCGGCGCTATTTTGCGCTTCAGCCTGATTCACGTGTGTTGGTGATTTCAGGCGCGGGCTGTGGCGTGGCCAGTATGCTGGCGCATCGTCCTGCCCGCATTGATGCGGTGGATATGAATCCGCATCATCTGGCGCTCACCGGCCTGAAAGTCGCCGCCACCCGCCAGCTCAGCTGTAGCGATACGCTGTATGCCTTGTTTGGTCATGGTCGACATGCGGATGCGCCACAGCTGATCAATACCTTAACGCAGGAGCTGCCGGCGTGGATGCAGCAGTATTGGCGCAAGCATGCGGGCAAATTCAGTCATGATTTTTACCGGCAGGGTTTTTTCTACCGCATTATCGGGACTTTGCATCGCCAGATGCAGCTGGATGCCGACTGGCTGCGGGCTTTAGCGGGGTTGCCGGTGGCTCAGCGTCAGCAACTGGCGGGAGCGCGTTATCGGCAGGTACTGGGCAAAAGCTGGATCCGCGCCGTGGTTGATTCACCATTACCTTTGCTGGCGCAGGGGATTAATTTCCGCCAGCGTGATCTGAATTTACACACCAATGCCGCCCAATCGATGGGTCAGGTGTTGCTGAATCTGGTGGATCAGCTTGCTACTACCGATGTGGCGCGCAACTGGATTATCTGGCATTGCCAGTTGGCTCAGTTTGATCATCAGGAGCCAGCCTGTCGACCGCCGTATTTGCGGCCTGAGTTACATCAGCAAGCGCATGGTGCACCTACCGCCACTCACTTTCACCGTGAAAACCTGTTTCATGTACTGGGGCGTGCCGCCGCTGGGCAGTGGACGCATTTTGGCCTGAGCGACGCCATGGACTGGATGCCACCCGAAGTGCAACGCCAAGTGCTGCAGGAAATCTGTCGCACGGCGGCACCCGGTGCGCGGGTCATCATCCGCAGTGTGGCGACAGATGACCTGGTGGCCAAACTGGGCATGCAAGCCCAGCTGCAGCGACTGGATGCCATTTCCGAGCGCGCCACGGCCGAAGAATGCAGCCGACTTTACCTGCGCACCGATCTGTATCAGGTGCTGGCATGAGTCGCGAGCTGGAAGAACACCGGGCGTTTTTAAATCGCTATTACCAGCATGTCCGCCATGTGTATGATCTGAGCCGCAAATTTTTCCTGTTTGGGCGCGACCGGGCTTTACGGGACTTGCTGGCGGGGCAGTGGGAAGATCTGGTCGAAATCGGCGCGGGCACGGGTCGCAATTTGCGTTGGCTCGCGCGCCGCCGGCCAGCCCATTACACCGGTATTGATGCCGCGGATGCAATGCTATTGCAGGCTCGCCGGCAAGCTCCAGCTATGCGCTTTCTGCATGGGTTTGCGGAAACCTGCGACATCGCGGGGCTACATGGGCGCGCGCCAGCGCGGATTTTGTTTGCCTATTCACTCTCGATGATGCCACAGCCGGCTGCTGCGCTAGCCAATGCGGCCGCTGCCTTGGCGCCGGGGGGGGAAATCTGGATTATCGATTTTGCCGATGCGGCCCATTGGTGGGCGCCGGCACGGCGTGCGCTGCGGCGCTTTCTGGCGCCATTTCGGGTTTATCCGCCGCCAGCCAGCCTGTATACCCCGTATGAGACCCAGCTAGAATATGGCCTGGGGCGCTATTATCAGCTGGTGCGGTTGCGGCCACGGTTGGCCAGTTGCCAAGCTTGAATCGCTGGAAATACATCGCGGCGTAGTTCATCACCCAACAGTAAATCGGCATGGCCATAATCCACCCTGCAAGCCGCCGCGCACTGACAGGGCAAAAGAGTGAGCTGCGGCGGCTGGGCACTGCCCACCGGAAAAGTACGGGCTAGCTCATCGGCCAGCACCTGCGCCCGCGCCGAATAAGGGTTGGCGCCATACACCAGCAGCACGGGCAGGCCGGCCAATACGGCAGGCTGATAGCTGGGTTCGTGACCATCAATCCAGCGTAGTAGTTGACGGGCCACGCCGATGGGCACGTTATCAAAGGTGCGGGTGATGATCTCGGCAAGGGGAATCTGCTGCAGATTATTAAAGTTCGCCCATTTCTGCCAGCTGGCTGTTTTTTGTAACAGTGGCGCGAGTAAAGCGAGTATAGGATTTAGCCAGCGATAGGGTATATGGCTAAAACCAAATATCTGCAAGGCTCGCAGAGTCATACGTGCAGGGGTACTGATGGGGTAGCCGCTTAAATCAACAGGGGCTTCCACCAAGGCCAAGGTAGTCAGGAATGACTGGTTTTCCCCATGTATGAGGTTGAGTGACTGTTGTTGCGCTAGCGCCGCTAGCCATTGCAAACCGCCCAGCGAAAACCCTACCGCATGCAAAGTCGTGTAGCCGGCAGCCGTGCGTAAGCTCGTGCACCAGTCATGCAGTGCTCTGGCTTGTTCGGCGAGCGTGCAATCGCCAGCCAGTGGCAGCAAATCAATGGTGAAGACATCCATCCCCGCCCCCTGCCAGTGCGCGATCCAGTCGCAATGCGCCCGCAGCGAAAAAGCGCGCGGATGAATCCCAAAGCCGCTGAGCAAAATCACCGCCTCCCGACTTGAGGGCGTGGCGGCTGGGTGACGCCAAAACTGAAACTGCAGTCCGCGCGGCCCGAGTAGCAGCTCAGGGAGAGGTCGGTAAGTATGCTGAGGCACGATGAACAAGGGCCGCTGGTGAAGAATAGGGCATGCTACTGATTGCCGACAGGACTGGCAATTTGCGTGCCCCGTGCTGCCCTGCTTGAGCGCAAAAAAGCCCCGCACAGGCGGGGCTTGGCTAAATGCTAGGGGCTTACTTCCTCGCGTGCGCCACCAGCACCATTACGGCGGCGGAGGCTAGGCGGGTTTTCACATCATCGGCGCGGCTGGTGAGCACAATCGGGACACGGGCCCCGAGCACAATCCCGGCCGAATCGGCGGCGGCGAAGTAGCTCATTTGTTTGGCCAGCATATTGCCGGCCTCAATATCGGGCACCACCAGGATGTCGGCTTGGCCGGCCACGGGCGAATTGATTTTCTTGGTTTTGGCGGCGGCCATTGAAATGGCATTATCAAAAGCCAGCGGGCCATCCAGCTGCGCGCCATGAATCTGGCCACGATCGGCCATTTTGCACAGCAGGGCGGCATCCATGGTGGAGGGCATTTTGTCGGTCACGGTTTCTACCGCCGACAGCAGCGCGACTTTCGGGCATTCAATGCCCAAAATATGCGCCAGATCGATGGCGTTTTGGGTAATGTCGACTTTATCGGCCAGGGTGGGGGCGATATTAATTGCCGCATCGGTCACCAGCAGCGCGCGCTCATACGCTGGCACATCCATCACAAACACATGGCTAATACGCCGCGCCCCGCGCAGCCCGGTGCTGCCGCTCATCACGGCCGACATCATTTCATCGGTATGCAGGCTGCCTTTCATCAGGGCGCTGGCTTCGCCATTGCGACAGAGCTCAACGGCCTTGAGCGCCGAGGCGTGGCTATGCTCGGTGCCCACAATGCGCACGCCGCCTAGATCAACGCCCACTTGCTGTGCCAGCGCCCGGATTTTGCCTTCTGGCCCGACCAGAATTGGCACGATCAGTTTTTCATGCGCAGCGGCCATCGCGCCGAGCAGGGAGTCAGGGTCGCACGGGTGCACCACGGCGGTGGGAACGGCCGGGAGCAGATCGGTTTTGGCGCGTAATTCGGCAAAAACATGATGGGCGCGCAGGGTAAATTGCGGCGCTTCGGCGTATTGGCTGCGCTGTTTTTCGGTGGGGGCTGCTACTTGAATGGGGCCAGAGCAAAGCCGATCACCATGCTGGTTTTCACACACGGCTTCCAGCGTTACGGTGTGATTGCTGGCGTGTTTTTCGCTCACGGTGAGGGTGAGATTGAGAATATCGTCTTCATGCACCCAGCCACTGCTGCGCAGGCCATGCTCACGGATCAGCGAGCCGGGGCCGGGGAAGGAGTTGGTGGCGGTGGCGGTCAGAAATAAAAACACGCCGGTGGCGGGTACTTTGATCTGGCCTTCTTCTTCCACCTTGCCGCCCATCATGCCCAGCATCTCCACATCGCTGCGGCGGATCAGATGCTGACGGTGGTATTGCTGGCCGAGGGCCAGATCAGCAAACAACACATTTTGCGTACTCATGATCAACTCCTGCGGCCCCGGGCCGCCTGCTGTGGCCGGCGCACCGGCCGAGGTTTAGCCCATGATGTTGACGCCACCATCAATATAAAAAGTGGAGCCGGTCAGGCGTTTGGCGCCATCCGAACACAAAAACACTGCCGCGGCGCCCACATCATCGATGTCTACCAGCTCGCGCATTGGCGCTTGCTGAGCGGCTTGCGCCAGCATGGCGTTAAATTCGGGAATGCCGCTGGCTGCGCGGGTCATGATCGGGCCGGGCGATACCGCATGTACGCGGATTTTCTTTGGCCCCAGCTCGTTGGCGAGGTATTTCACGCTGGCTTCCAGTGCGGCTTTCACCGGGCCCATTACGCCATAATTGGGCACCACGCGCTCGGCACCCAGATAGCTCATGGTGAGCAGGGTGCCGCCTTCGTGCATCAGCGGCTCGGCCAGCTTGCACATGCGGATAAATGAATGGCAAGACACATCCATGGCCAGGGCAAAGCCTTCGGCACTGCTATCCACCACGCGGCCGTGCAGGTCGTCTTTAAGCGCAAAGGCAATTGAATGCACCGCCATATCCAGCTGGCCCCATTGCTGGCGGATTTTGCTAAACACGGCTTCAAGCTCGCCCGGCTCTTGCACATTACATTTTTCCAGAATCGCCGGCTCCAGCTCGTCCAGCAGCGGGGCGATAAAATCGCGGGTGCGCTCGGTTTGGTAAGTGATCGCCAGCTCCACACCCTGGGCTTTTAAGGCCTTGGCCACCCCGTAGGCAATCGAATTGGCATTGGCCAAACCCAGAATCAGGGCGCGTTGCCCGTTCATTGCTGTGCTCATGGTAGATATCCTGTTGATTAAAATGGCGAAAGTGGTAAGCAAGCGCTGGCGCCGTCAGCCGGCATGCTGCACTGCGAGATACTTTGCATGCTAGCCTTTGCCGCTTTGTTGTGCAATGCAATATAACCGGCCAATATGACCAAACCAAGATGGCCAAGTCGGGTGCATTAATCCCCAGCGATGTATTGCCACTGTCGGCAATAAATTCATAGCTTAGCGCCCGATACGGCAGCGGGTATCTTGGCGTGCAGTGCTTTCGATCTAGATCAAAAGTGCAACTTGTCAGCGGCGGGCGAAGCGGCAATACTCTTGTCGCTGCAATGGAAGGAAAACCCGTGTTTAGTGCTGCCTATCAGGCCCTTATGGCCACTGACCCCCAAGAAAAAATCGCCCTGGTGCAGGCGATTGTGATCCCCGCCGCGCCCCCCATGGCCGAGGCTTTACCGATTCAAACGGTTAACCCACCAGGCCGGCCACAGCGGCCGGAGCTGGTGCTGCCGGCGAAAGTGCCCAAACGCAGCAATCTGCGCCTGACTGAAAACCGCGCCGCCATGCTGCATGCCTTTGCGCATATCGAATTTAACGCGATCAATCTGGCGCTGGATGCCATCTACCGCTTTCGCGAGATGCCGCTGCAGTTCTACCACGACTGGCTGCAGGTCGCGCGCGAAGAGGGCTATCACTATAATCTGCTGTGCGCGCATCTGGCCGATCTGGGCTATCAGTATGGTGATTTTGCTGCCCACAACAGCCTATGGGAAATGGCCGTGAAAACCGATGCGGACGTCATGGCGCGTATGGCGCTGGTGCCGCGCATTCTGGAAGCGCGCGGGCTCGATGCCGTGCCCCCCTTGCAAGCCAAGCTCGGCGCGGTGGGCGATCAACGCGCCTGCGAGATTCTGGATATTATCCTGCGCGATGAGATCGGCCATGTGCGCATCGGCAATCGCTGGTTTCACTGGTGTTGCGATCAGCGCGGCCTAGAGCCGATTGCCACCTTTGTTCGCCTGGTGCGGGAATACGATGCGCCCCAATTTCGCGGTGCGATGAATCATTTGGCGCGGGTGGAAGCGGGCTTTAGCCAAGAAGAAATCGAGCTGATCGAATCTCTGCGCACTTAGCCCAGATGGGGGGCTGATGCATCCTCGCAAGTTGTTTGTCTCGCTATCTTGCATTAAAAGGTACCGGGTAATATGATGGTTGTGCCGAGAAGGGATATGCAAATGCAATGGAGAGGCGATGAAAATCCAGCTTAAGAAAGGGGTGCTGGAAATGTGTGTGCTATCAGTGCTCGCGCGTGGCGATAGCTATGCCTATGAAATTGTCAGCACTCTATCCAGCACGATGGGCATCAGCGAAGGCACGATTTATCCATTGATGCGCCGGCTTGAAGCCGAGCAGTTTGTGAGTACGTATCTCAGCCAATCCAGCAACGGGCCTGCACGCAAATACTACAGCTTGACCGAATCTGGGCGGTTAGCGCTGCGGCAAATGCAGCGGGAATGGCAGGAATTTGTGGGTGATGTCGAACAAGTAATACAGCAAGGAATCGCGAAATGAATCAGCAAGAATTTATCGCGCAGCTTGAGCGTGCATTACGGCAGTTACCCGCCGCTGAAGTGCGGGATATTGTGACTGAGTATCAAGGCTACTTCGCCGAAGCGATAGCGAGCGGGCGCAGTGAAGCCGAGTTTTCCGCCGCATTGGGATATCCGGAGCAATTAGCGCAAGAGATTTTGGCGCGCAGTAATGTACCTGCATGGCAAAAAACAAAATCGTACGTATTTCAGACCAATGAAAACTCGGGCTGGGCTTGGGTACGTCATGCTTGGCATATTTTCAAGCAAGCTCCCGTGATGTTTACCACTTTAGGTGTGTTGTTTGTCGCTGTGGAAATGAGCCTGCCTGATTCTTTCCTCAAAGAACTTGAGGCGTTTGCTTTAGCGTTTTTGACGAGCCTCTTTATCTCCGTTGTGGTGGCGTTGGCATGGCAAGTTGAGGAAGGTGAGAAATTACTTCCCCATCTGAAGTATCACCAGCAACGCAAACAAGTATTGTGGCGCATATTTTTCGGCGCAGTGATATGGGCAGTGATCTGGAGTGTGCAGGAATGCTTGGGTGATTTGATCGCAGGGCGTGAGCTCGGGATATCAATTGCTGCGGAGAAAACCGGGCTAGAAGAACTTTTTTTCTGGAGCACAATGGTGCTGGGTTTACTGTTTTTATTCACGAATGCGTTGGTTGTGATCGAACGGGTATCGATTTGGTCAGCATTTAAGTTGAGTTTAAAAGCGGGATTCAAGTGCTGGCGGCCTTTGTTAGCTAGCGTTGCGATGGTGTATGCGTTGGCGATGATTGGTGCGGTTGGTGTGATCGCCTTCTTTGTTAATGCTGAGTATGTCACTGGCATCGATGTTCCACTTAGTGCCATATTTGATCATGCGTATTTTTATGCCCCAATATTTGGGTGGGTTGCGGCCTTATTGAGTCTGTTGTCTTACTCTTGTTGGGCTGCCGTTTTCCGTGATGGGCCGATGCGAATGCAAGTCCACCGGTCTTAAAATAAAATGACCTTAGAAAAATAAAAAAACCGACCTACATGGTCGGTTTTATTTACTGATCGGCGGGGTATTTCGTATTGCTTAGTCTTTAAAAGGGCAGCTGCGATATACCCTAGGGGCTATTTCTGCGCGACTTTCTGTCCGGTCGGGTTGTCCCAGTCGTAATAGCCTTTCCAGGCGTTGTAAACCAGATTGGGGTATTCCGGCCGGCCGAGGCTGCCGTTGTAGCGGCCGAGCGCCCGAAAGAGATCGCCGTTTTCGATATCCAGATAATGGCGCAAGATGGTGCAGCCATAGCGCAGATTGGTGTTCATATCGAATAGGCTTTGGTCGGGCGTGCCGATGGCGCGTTGCCAGAAGGGCATCACCTGCATCAGGCCGCGTGCGCCCACCGGGCTGATGGCGTAGCGGTTAAAGCGGCTTTCGATGTGAATCAGCCCTAGCACCATTTGCGGGTCTAGCCCGGCGCGGGTGGCTTCGTATTGAATGGCGGTGAGTAATTTGCGGCGGACAAATTCATCGGGAATGCGCGATTTTAGCCGCTCGGACATTTCATCCAGCCAGGCTTCCCCTTCGGCTTTATTGGCAAACATCAGGCGTGGCTCGATGCGATCGGCAATGCTGCGGCGCAGGCTGGTGGCCACCGAGTCCGAGAGAAATTCCTCGCGCTGCGCGCCAGCATGGGCGGCGCCGGTTAGGAGGGCAAGGCAAAGGCTAAGGGGGAGAGCGAACTTCAACATCATGAATTTGCAACCAAAATTACTGTCGCCATTGTGGCGGCTGATGGCGCTAGGGTCAATCGCTGCGCGCCTCAGTGTGAGCCAAACGGCAATCTGGTGCCCGAATGCAAACAGCCCATACGCGGGGTATGGGCTGTTCAGGCTTACCAGGGGTATTGCTTGCAATGGCTTTCAAAAATTAGCCTAGCAGGTCATACCCCAGCGGGTACTTAGGCCAGTTGCTGCTGGATAAAGCTCAGTGCGTCGCCCACAGCGATTTTTTGCATTTCACCGGCGCGGCGGGCCACGTATTCGACTTCGCCATTGGCCAGCGCTTTATCACCCACGGTAATGCGATGCGGAATACCGATCAATTCCATATCGGCAAACATCGAACCCGGCCGCTCGTTGCGATCATCCAGCAGTACTTCGATGCCGGCGGCACTGAAGTCGGCATACAGCTGCTCGGCGGCGGCTTTGACGGCGTCTGATTTGTGGTAGCCCACCGCTACGATGGCCACGGCAAATGGTGCCATCGCTTGCGGCCAGATAATGCCGCGCGCGTCGTGATTTTGCTCGATGGCGGCGCCCACAATCCGTGAAACGCCAATGCCATAGCAGCCCATTTCCATTGGCGTGAGCTGGTTTTGCTCGTTCAGGAATTCGGCTTTCATGGCTTGCGAGTATTTGGTGCGCAGCTGGAAGATGTGGCCGACTTCAATCCCGCGGCACAATTCCAGCACGCCGCCTTTACCATCCGGGCAAACGTCGCCGTTTACTACATTGCGGATGTCTGCCACCACGGCAGGCTCGGGCAGGTCACGACCAAAGTTCACGCCGGCCAGGTGGAATTTCGGCTTGTTGGCGCCGCAGACAAAGTCGCTCATCGCAGCCACGGTGCGATCGGCAATCACGCGGATATTCGCGTTGATCCCCACGGGGCCGATAAAGCCGGGTGGGCAGTTCAGATTGCTGCGGATTTCTTCTTCGGTGGCGAAACGGAAATCGAGCATGCCATCTACTTTGCCGATTTTCACTTCGTTCAGGTTATGGTCGCCGCGCAGCAGAGCCAGCACAAACTCGCCGGCGGTGGTCACCAGCGCAATAGCTTTCACTGTGCGCTCGATACCAATGCCGAGCAGGGCGGCTACGTCTTCGCAGGCGGTTTGTTTCGGGGTGTCGACTTCGCGCAGCGCTTCGCTGGCGGCCGCGCGTGGGGCGGCTGGCGGCAGTGCTTCTGCCAGCTCCACGTTGGCGGCGAACTCAGAAGTCGGGCAGTAGGCCAGCAAATCTTCGCCGGCATCGGCCAGGACATGGAATTCATGCGAGCCATCGCCACCAATGGCGCCGGTATCGGCGGCCACGGCGCGGAACTGCAGGCCCAGGCGGCTAAACACGTTTGAATAGGCGCCATACATCACTTTGTAGGTGTCTTGCAGCGAAGCCAGATCCGCGTGGAAGGAGTACGCGTCTTTCATCATAAATTCACGCGCGCGCATCACGCCAAAACGCGGGCGGATTTCGTCGCGGAATTTGGTTTGCACCTGGTAGAAATTCACCGGCAGCTGTTTGTAGCTTTTGATTTCCGAACGCGCGATGTCGGTGATGACTTCTTCGTGGGTTGGGCCAAAACAGAAATTACGCTCGTGGCGGTCGGTGATTTTCAGCATTTGCGGGCCGAAGACATCCCAGCGGCCGGTTTCTTGCCACAGCTCGGCCGGTTGCACGGCGGGCATCAGCAGCTCTTGGGCGCCGGCTTTGTTCATCTCTTCACGCACCACGCTCTCTACCTTGCGCAAGACGCGCAGACCCAGAGGCATCCAGGTATACAGGCCCGAGCCCAGCCGTTTGATCAGGCCCGCGCGCAGCATCAGCTTGTGCGAGAGCAGTTCGGCCTCGGAAGGCGCTTCTTTCAGGGTAGAGAGAAATAAGTGTGAGGTGCGCATAATGGCAAAATCCAATAGAGAAGAGGGTCGTGGCCCCGGCAAAGGGGCCATTTTAGCTGATTGGCGCTGATTATTCAGTACGCTCGGCCGCTTCACCCTGGGCGCGCTCGGCTTCCAGACGGGCGATTTCGGCGGCTTTTTGCTCGGCGCGTTTGGCGGCAAATTTCGGGCGCAGCAGATTCATCAAAATAATGTCACGACCTTTCATCAAAGCCAGCAGCCACACCACCAAAATTGCCGCGTACGACCACGAATCATTGCGCAGGCCCGGCGCCAGCGCCGCCATCAGTGGGTTGAGGGCAAACTGTACGCTGCCCAACACCACCAGCAGCAAAATCACCGTCGAGATGGCGCGCTCACGCAGGAAAGTCCCGCGCAGCAAAACGCGCTGCTCCCAGGCCGAGAGGCCAGCTAATTCAGGAACGGAATCCGGGCGGAAATAGAAGGTCATAACGCTGTTATCCAGTTAACACATTGGCGGGCAATGTTACGGGAAAGTGCATATAAAGCAAGCCCGTACTTCCCGTTTGGCCGCCTACGTGGTATCTGTTAGGCCATAACAAGGAGACGAATGATGTCACATGCTTTACGCCCTCTTGTGCTGGGTTTCAGTCTGGCCCTGCTGACTGCGCCAGCCAGTTTTGCGGCCAAAAAAGCCAGCGCCCCGGCCAAAGCCGCCAGTAGTGCCAATGCCGTAGCCAGCGCGGCGGCGGCCACGCCCGCGCAGCCGCCACTGGGCAATGCGCAATTTATGCTCAATCAGTTCAACGAGATTTTGCTGCCAGCGCAAAACGCGCTCGCGACGGCCGCCGCCGGCTTGCCGGATGCGACCCGGCGCTTCTGTGCCGCCAGCGCGGCAGACAAGCCTGCAGCGTTTAGCGCGCTGCAGGCGCAATATGTCGCCACTTTGCTGGCTTGGCGGGCGATCGAAGTTGCACCGATTGGCCCCAGTGCCGACCCGGAAGTGGGCCAGCTGATGGAAGGTGCGAGCCGCGCACCGGCGGAAATCCTCACCCTCACCAAGCTGCAGCCGGCGGCGCAAATGGTGGATGGCCAGGCGGCGTATGAGGCGAAAAAACTACCTGCCTGGGGTATGGGCTTCAAAGCTATTGAATCATTGCTTTACACCGATACACCTCAGCAGAGTATTGCCCGGCTGAGCGCGGCGCCGGCTTGCCAGTATTTGCTGTGGCAAAGTCAGGTAGTGAGCTATCAGGGTGAAACGCTGCGCCGCGCCTGGGTGGGGCTCAGCCGCGGGGTGCAATATGATTTGAGCTATCCGCGCACTTACCAGACGCAATATCTCAATCGCCTGATCGAAGGCGCACGCGAGCTGGCCAGCCAAAAAGTCGGCTTTAACGCCAATGGCTGGCTGGATGCGGCCAGCGGGCAAACGGTAGCCAGCCTGCAGGCCAATGTGGGCGCGCTGGCGCGCTTATTGCGCGGCAATCCGGTGGGGCTGGAAGAATTTGTCACCAGCCGCAACGATGCCGAGCTATGGCGCAAAGTAGAGGCGCCGCTGAGCCGGCTCGAGCTGGCCGCCAGCCAGCTTTCGGCTAGCCCCAGCCGGGATGAGGCTAAGACCCTCGCGGATGCGGCCAATGCGCTCGCCGAGGTGTTGCAGCACGAGGTGGCACCGAAAATGAGTATTCAAATCGGCAAAAAAGCTCAGTAAAGCAAGCGCGCCAGCGGAGGGCGTGCGGGCGGTGTCGCCCCGCGCGCTGCCGCTGTGTGGGGCGGCTTGAGCTGGCTCGCGTGGGCTTTGTGTTTATTCCAGCGTATCTAGCAGCTGGCCGCCCCAGCCCCAGTTTTCTTCCCGCGTTTCTTCAAAATTGATAATCACGTATTCGCGCGGTTTGCCGGCCACCCGTTCCATGGTGGCGGTCATTTCATCGACGATTTGCTGTTTTTGTTCGCGGCTGAGTTCGCCTGCTAAACGCACTTGAATATACGGCATGAAAAAGCTCCTGATGGCTAAGGGATGCGTTGCGCGCCGAGCACTTGTCACGGTACGGTCATATTAGCGACTTATGATGCGCGCTCTGTGATGTTTGTGGGAAGACTGCGCCATGCTACACCGATCAATCGCCCTTATGCTGCTTTTGGCGAGCTGGTTGCCCGCCGCCCACGCCGACATCACGGTCGGGATTTTGGTGTCGCGCAATGCCGAACAAACGCTGGAAGACTGGCAGCCGGTGCTGGACGATATGGCCGCCGCCATCGGGCAGAAAGTCACCGGGGTGGTCACCAGCGATCGCGACGAGCTGCTGCGCAAATTCAAAGACAAGCAAATCCAGGTGGCGCGCGTGGATAACAAGCTGGCACTGGATGCAGTGGAAACCGCCAATGCGCAGGTGTTTGCGCGCCTGAGCCTGATTGGCAATCTGAACGAATACCGCAGCCTGCTGCTGGTGCGCAAAAGCAGCGGCATTGTCGATGCCGATAGCCTGCTTAAACAGCCCAAAACCCTGCGCTACGCTGGCGGCAAAACCGGAACGACTGCCGAATATCTGATTCCGCATTACCATTTATTCTTTAAGCGCAATGTCTTGCCTGAGCATTTTTTCAAGCAATATCAGCAATTTACCGCAGAGGGTGCTTTTGTAGCGCTGGCGCGTAATCAGGCCGATGTGGCGGTGAGCAATACCTTTGAGCTGGAACAGCTTAAAGAGAAATACCCGCGCGATTTCGCCCAGATGCGCATTGTGTGGCAATCGCCGCCGTTTGCCTTTGATCCACTGGTGCTGCGCAATGATCTGAGCAGCAAAGACAAAGCGGCGATTAGCCAGTTTTTCCTCGATTACGGCCGCAAAGGCAATACGGCGCAGGCGCGGCAGCGTTTGTACTATGCCGATCAGTTGGCCGGCTTTGTCAAAGCCGACAACCGCAGCCTGCGGCAAGTGACCGACTTGCAGCTATTTCATGATTTATTCCGGCTCAATTTTGATACGGCTTTAAGCCCGGCGGCCAAAGAGGCCAAGCAAAAAGCCTACTACCAGCGCTTTGATCACTTGGTGGGATTACTGGGCGGAGCGAAATAAATCGCCCAGCGGGCTTGACGGGCTGACTGGCCTCATCTAATATGCGCCTTCTCTCGGGGGAGGTTACCCAAGCGGTCAACGGGTCCGGACTGTAACTCCGGCGGCTTAGCCTTCGAAGGTTCGAATCCTTCC